>JAZKJB010000310.1:2161-5646 GCA_040384505.1 Bdellovibrionota bacterium
TTCGCCACGCCTTTTCTCGCAGATCAAGTCCGTCCTGAAACCCGGCGGGAAGTGGATCAATTACGGACCCACGCTTTTCAATAAAATCGAACTCGTCGAGTACATGAGCCCCGAAGAGGTGGTCTATCTCGCGGGGAAGTCGGGATTCGAAGTGACATCTGAACGACGTGACTTCGTCCCGCACATGCAGAATCCGGCCGCGGGACAGCATCGCTCGGATCACGTCCTCACTTTCGTCGCGACGAAGGTTCGCGAGTGCGATTCGTTACCCACTCAGGCTAACGACTCACTCCCGGATTGGCTGACGGATTTGACGAGGCCGATCCGACTCGAGCAGGCGCTCGACGAATTGCAAATGTCGTTGAGTTTCACTCTCGATCTCTCGATGAAGGCGCAGGGCGGACTTTCGGTACGCGAGCTCGCTCAAGTCCTGGCGAATCGACACGGTCTCGCGGCCGACCAAGCCGAGCAGCTGATCGTCAGCACACTGAAGCTTTGGATCTCGACGGATTACAATCCCATGCGCGAAAGCGCTAAGGCTTGATGATCGGAATCGGTTTTCTTTTTTCGGCGACGGTATACCACTGAGCGCGGTTCTCGTTGGAGAACCCGATGCCCGCGATTCTATGATCGTTCGACATCGAGGTGACGTTGCCATACTCACCGAAACCGGGTTGCCCGTTCACTTCGATTTCGGCATCCGTCAGCCCCATCGCTTTCAGGATCGTGACGTGGACCTTGTTCACGGGCGGCAGATTTTTGTAAACCGAATAGAAGTTCACTGGAGCCGAAGGATCCCCGAGTCCGTTGATATGCAACCCCGTCTGCAGTCGACCCGCGGCACCGCCGATCAAGACCGACGTCGTGCCGACCGAGTTATGCGCCGTCTCGGCGTACTCCCAACCCCAGTACATGAGTGTCGAATCGAGAAGCGAAACGCCGTTAGCATCCGTCAGAGTTCTAATTCGGTTGGCGAAGTATGCCATTCGATCCGCGCGGTACAGAGCCATCGCTTGTGAATCTACGACGCTGTTCGAAGGATCGTGTTGAACGGCATGGAGCCGATCGTATTCGGCGAAATTCTGATAGAGATTGTCTCCCGCGTGCGAGAGAACGTAAGTGACGACCTTCGTGAGTCCACACGCGAGACTCGCCGCCAGCATGTCCATCATGTACTCGTCGTAGATCTGCCAACGCTGTCTGGGAGTGTCGGTCGACTTCGGTCCGTTCGCGACGAGAGGACTGCTACAAGTCGAGGTGCTGACGGCTTTGCGGCGGTTTTCGGCGGAGTTCCAGAGGTCGACGGCCTCCGACAATCGCGTTTTATCGACCGATGAAATTCGTTTGTTGTTCAACATCCGCTGATAGTCCTCTTGAACCGCGTCGATCAATTTCATGCGGTTCACCGAGCGTGGATCCTGAACGGCAGCACCGGCCGTCGCGAGTTTTGCTTCGAGCTCGGCGACGTCGTACATCTCGGAGTTCGGCACCGCTTCTCCGCGACCACCGGCCCGAGGACCCTTATAGCAATAGTTCGGATGCTCATAATGAAGGTACCCGCTCGTCCCATGACGATAGGCGAGATACGTTCGAAGTGCAGGAAAGAGACCCGGCGTGCCGGCTTGATTCAGATACTTCTCTGCGTACCAGTCGAGGCTATAGGGATTGCTAGGATCATTTCCTGCGGGATTCACTCCGTCGGAAGAAGTCGCGATGTTCGGCGAAGACGCCGTCGTCGGAACCGTTCCGTTGTGCTTGTCATTCGAACCGTTCATCGAGCAGCCCACGACGAGATTCATGTAAGGCGCGAGAGCGTTCCAGTTGGTGCCGAATGCGTCGGAAATTTTGCCTTTGGCTTTGACGATTTCGACGAGCGAGTTCGCTTTGAATGCGGCATCGAGTTGCGTGTAGGGTGCGAGAGGCTGATACATCTCCGGCCAGTAGAGTTTTCGCTGAGCGTGTTGCGGTGACGCCACCTGGACGAACTTCAGTGAAGACGGTGTCGACGCCGCGTAAGCGAACTCGGGAAAGAGCGAAGGTAAGAACGGGATCGCCAGCATGGTTTTGCCGGCGCCCTGAAGGAACATGCGACGATTCATCTTGTCGTATTTCACGTCGTCACCTCAGTTGGCCAATCCGCGCCAGAAAATGTCTTCGGTCGCGATGTTCTCGATGATCGAATCCTTAACGCTTTTCCCCTCGATGAGGGCCGCCCGAACCTGGCTCAAAGCGCACCCGTCGTTTTCCGTAGGAAATCGCATTCGCGAGAGCGCGAAAACTTGCTTCGTGAAACACGATCGACCCATCTCGCCATTGCTCACGGCGTTCGCGAGGTCATCGGGTCCGTTCGCAGATGTCTTGATCGTCCCGCCGAGGAACAAATCCTCGACACTCGAGTTGATCACGTGTGAAGCGACGATCGCTCCATTTGCGTCATAGACGTCTTCCCTGCTCCGAAGCTCGCCGGCAGCACCGAATGACTCGAGGGCGTAGCCGATTGGATTGATGAGATTGTGACAGCCGATACAGCGGGACGAGCCGGTCAAGCCGTTCACGATTTGGCGGTTGCTCTGAGCGACGTGATCGATCTTTTGAAGTTCCGCATCGCGTTCGGCGACCACGGCCACCGAAGGAAATGGGATCGTTTGGCAGAGAACTTGGCGACGTATGTAAGCGCCACGCATGATGGGATCGGAGTAGGCTTTTGAAGAAAGAAGTGTCGCCGATCTCAACAAGACACCGCCGCGAGCATCGGTGAGCTTCTGCGGAGCGGATGACTGCGCGACACCGTAGATCTTCGCCAAACGAGGTGTCGTCGCAAACGCCGTCTTGTCCGTCATCAAATCGTGGAACGTCCCATTTCGGGCGAAGACGATCTCGTCGACGAATTTGAAAAACTCGTCGTACGACTCCCCTCCGAAACCATTCGGATCGATGCCGAGCCCTTTGGCGACGTTTGGATGCGGATCTCCGAGCGACGCACCGATGCCGAGCCAGCCGGCAACGATCGAACGCACTTGCTTTCGGCCGCTCGAAGAATCGACGAGTCGAGCTGCGTGAGCGCGAACTTCGTCGAGCGTTCCGAGCTGATTGGCACCTGCCGCATCGAGAAGCGTTTTGTCCGGCGTCGCGCCGGTCAACCGAAACGCAAGACGAGTGGCGACTTCATACTGCGAGAGTCTGGCGCGCGATTGGTCGACGACATCATTCGTCTCTTCGACGATGTTGAGAAAGTTGGGAGAAAGGATCAGCCGCGCGATCCCGAGTCGCACACCTTCGGCACCGCCCAAACCCGTCATGAACGTGGTCATCGACGTCTTTTCTTCCTGGGTGAGTGGCCGACGATAGAGTTGAAGACCCAGCTTGTCCGGGACGCTCGCCTGACACCCTGCGGTCGCTGGGGCGCAGCCGAGAACTCGGGTCGCGATCGCGGAACTCGCGACGACCGCATCGGCCACGGCTTCGGCTACGGCAAACAACCCTTC
>JAZKJB010000311.1:0-4958 GCA_040384505.1 Bdellovibrionota bacterium
CGTGGGCATTGAAGAGGCAGGAACTGAGATTCTTGCGCGCAAAGCAACACGCGAGCTTCTTGGATTCAAGGAGCACAAGCAGGCATTTTCATTGCCAACGAAAAAGGTTTATGGGCGTTACGACGGTGGGGACGGCTCATATAACAAATATATCGGTGGGCTATTTACATCGGTCGCAAAGCACACCGGAGACCTTGGGATTCACGACCGCGTCGAGAATGCATTCATCGCGACTCGCAAATGGGGAGATGGCAGCACGTATTCGTCGGGGCGACATCAGATCATCGATTTCGTCGACAACCTCACGGATTCGAAGGGCGAGAAGTTGTCTCTCGACGTTCGAGAGAAACTCATCGAAGAACTCGCAAGTTCGAGCGGGCCGCTAGCAAACTCTTGACCTTCACGAAGTTCGACATCATCCTTCGCTCTTGCCCATGCGCATTACTGACCTTGCCCGGAACGACGTAGACGCTGCCGTGAAGTTCGTCGAAGAACATCTCGACGCCGGTGACTACGACGCAGACGATGGGCAAACGCTGGTCATGTTGCAGGATGACTCGACAGCTCTGGGCGATGCTCTTGAATCGATGATCAAGCGCCGGCGTGAAGCCGGGAAGCCTCTCGGCGTTTTCGAGTAGCCGCTTTCCTCTGCATCTTCGCGTGCGGAAGTTCGCCGCATACGATGTGCCTCATGGCAGCAGGTACGTGGAAAAAACTCGTGGAGAACAACCAGGTTCCCCGCGTTGTCGAGCTGTTCAACAAGGCGATCGAGGCAAGTCTCGAAACGCATCCGATGCGGCAACTCACGGCGAGTGCCGTCAAGGAACGCTTCGACAAGTGTGCGGAGATTTTCGAGATTCTTCGGGGCGATCTGAAGTGGTCGCTCATGAAGATCGAGGAGCATCTTCCAGGCTATTTCCAACAAAAGATGAACGGCGAAGACTGGCAACCTTCAGCTCGTTCGTCGTGGGTTCGGCCAGACAACATGCCGCTCGTCGAAGACGGCGCTGCGATCGATGGTGATGAAGGCGCGATCGATGGACTCGACGAAAACGTCGCAGCGCAAAGGCGAATCTTTCTCCCCGGCGATCCGGGGTTTTCTATTCCAAACTGAGGAGAGACGTTCATGACGGACATCGTGGAACGCGCGAAGAATGTGCTGACTCGCGTGCAAAAGAACCAAGGCGCGACCAAAGAATTCGCGGATCGAGATGCTGTTCTCGCGCACGTCGAGAACGAGTTTGTGCTCGCTTCACAGGAGGCGCCGAGCGTGGCGAAGCGCCGGCTCGAAGCTCTTGCGAACACCATCGAAGTGGTGAAGGGCGTGAGCTGGGAAGGCACAACGGCGGTGAAGATTCCCGTCTTTGAAGAAAAGCCGACGACGAAAAATGACAAGACGGACAAACCTGCAGCGCTGAGCAAAGAGCGCACGCCGGCGGACTTCAGCGACTGGGGCGCGGATGTCCAGAAACGTCTCAAAGCCCTCGGCAAGAGCGACGGAGATCCTTCCGAGAACGAAGAAGCGGAAGAACCCAAGCCGGGCAAGAAGGGCAAGAAGGACGTCGGCAAGCGCGGAGCAGACGACGGCTGGCCTGCCGACTTGGCTGCTCCAGGCGTGAGCAACGACGACAACTGGGGTTCTGAAAAACAATAGGAGGGCTGGCCATGGCACGCCGCGACCAAACCGGGGGAGCGGCGAGCTCTCCCCAAATCGAAGACATCGAAAAGCGCATTGCAGCAGGGGCCTTTGGGTATCCCGCGGGCAAGACGATCATCGTCGACAAACTCACTCCACTCATCCCCAAACACAAGACATATACCGAGGTTTTTGCGGGTTCGGCCGCCGTGTTCTTTGCGAAAGAATCGGCCGACTCTTCGGTCATACACGACTTTGATCCCGAGGTGGCCCAGGTCTATCGGGACATCCAGGCGTGTTCGGACAAGGAGATCGAGCAGATCAAAAAGCTCGATTGGAAGGGCTCGAAGACGACCTGGCAAAGGGTCAAGGCAAGTAAGCCGTCATCGAGGATCACGAGGATCCACAAGTTCATCTACCTCACGCGTTTTTCGTACGGCCACATGCGCGGAAAGAGCTGGGATCCGAATAGCGAAGGTGTGCAGGCAGGATCCGCAAATCGAATCGAATTCGTTCGTGGCAAACTCGAAAACACGAAGATCTTCGATGGCGACTACGAAAAACCTCTCCTCGATTATGACGATGCGGACGCCTTTCATTTCTTGGATCCTCCATACGGCGGTTACAACGTCGGAATTGGAGAAAAGAAATTCGATGAGGGCCGTTTCCGCGAGCACTTGAAGAAGCTCAAAGGGAAGTTTCTTCTCACTTATGGCGTGAAGGGGAAACTCGACACGTCTGGATTCTATGTTCGGCGATTGCGACAACCGCGAACGATTCGCGCGATGACCGGCGTATCGCAGGACAAGTGGCTCATTCACCTGCTCGTCACGAATTACGAGCTCTCGAAGGGAGCTGTCAAAAAAGTCCTCACGAGCCTCGGAGACGGCGCAGAACTATTGCCTGTTGAGGCAATTGTTGATGTCGGAACGACGTCGCGATCGAAAGTGTTTCTGAGCCAAGGCGCGACAGCAAGAGCTGCCAAGATCGCGACGGATCGAGCTGAATATCAAGAGGCATCAGAAGGCACCTTTGCGATTGCGGTCGAAAAGGATGGGCGAACGACGGCGAGACTCGTCGGCGGAAAGCCGTGGGGGTCAATCGATTGGACCATGGCCATTGCGAGAGATGGCGTGGACGCAGGTTCGATCGAAAAGCTTGCCAAGGGTTTCACCGTTCATGGCGATAGACGGATTCAAGGGATCGCTGTTGGAGCGATGGCGATCGAGAAGCAAAAGGCGAAGCCTGTTGAGGCGTCTGTGGTCACGAAAATGGTTATTGAATGCGGGCTGCAGACCCAGGCCTCGCGTGAGTACTTCTTGTCGAAGGGTGGAGTGCTCGCCGGCATCCTGCGATTCGCAAAGGATGACGCCGGCTGGATTGCGAAGCTCGATCAGGCCGAGCTCGTGCCCGACGTTGCCCGCGTTGGGGGGGATGTCCCTCCGCCTGGGTTGTCGGGCCTTCCAAGCACGCTCGAGCGCGTCGTGCCCCCAGAGTTTCGGTTCTGGGAGGTGCGAGGCCCGGAGGCTGTTACGAAGCGGGACGCGCTTGCAGCCAATGGCTTTTTTGCGTCTGGAAACATCGCGCTCGTGGACGGCGAGCTTCAGCGTGTTGTTCGGAAAGTGTTTCTTTACGAGCCTCCTCCTGCGCCGGCGAAATCTCAGACGAACAAGCGACGCGTCGGATGGGAGATCTCGAAGGTCGAAGAGCGGTTTGGTCGTGTTCGTGAGGCATTCACCCTTTCGGATGTGGGCAAGGCGGACAAGGCTAGCGACGTGCTGTTCTTCGACGCATGTGATCTCGACGCAACAGGAGCGCAGGAGGTCGTTGCTCGAGCGCTAACGATGAAGAGCCATTGCGTGCTGTCGGCGATGGATGCCCCGCACGTGCGGGAAGCATTCGCGAAGATGGGACGTCCGTTTCAATTTGTCCCAGGAGGCGACGTTGCTCCGGAGGCGGTGTACCGAGTGTTTGTTGCCTCAATGCCGCATGCCCGCACGGACGGGATTGCATGGGCGGATGTTGCAAAGGCCAAGTTTGCGCGAATCAATCGTGAATTGTCGCCCGAAGAATCGCGCGTGGAAAAGGCTTCTCATGCGCCTGACTGGGCAACACGCATTTACAAGAAGGAAGCGGAAGAACATTTCACGTTGTGCGTTGTCCTGGAGCCTGAAACGCCTGATTCGCAAAAAGACATTTATTCGCATGCCGAAATTCGCACAGCGATGCGCAAATACATGATCCGACATCAAACGGTCGGATTCATGCACAAGCAGAAGATCGACGGTCGCGCATACGTGGTCGAATGCTACGAGGCGCGAATGGATCACGAGATCGACAAAGACGGCAATGCCTATGCTGTCGGCCAAGGTCCAAAGGGCTGCGAGCCGGTCAAAAAAGGTTCATGGCTTCTTGGGCATTGGGTTCCCGACCATAACCTTTGGGACCTCATTAAAAACGAGGAGATCACAGGTCTATCGATCGGAGGATCAGCCGATCGCGTGCCGGAGAAGAAGAAAACGAAAAAAAGCGATGGCACGAAGAAGACCGTGAACTTTCAGGGCCTCAAGGTCGACATCGATCGGCCCGAGGGCTTCGTGCAGACGATGACGCTTCCCGATGGCACGGAGAAGAAACGCACGTACACGACCGATTATGGCGAGCTCGCTGGAACGCTTGGCGGTGATGGCGAGGGGCTCGATGTGTTTGTCTCGAAGACAAACCCGGAGAGCAAAAAGGCGTTCTGGTTTGTCCAACGCAAACAGGACGACAAGGGGAAGTGGGTCTTCGACGAGTACAAGATCGTCATCGGCGAGGATGACGAGGCCGGGGCGCGAAAGGTTTATGTCGCGCATATTCCGGAGAAGTACATCGAGTGCATCCACGAAACGACCATCGAGATGGTGAAGGGCCTCGTCGGCATCGAGCCCACCGAGATTCTGAAGCGTCTCGATCGCGAGTGGCTTTCTTGACCATGTTCTTCTCTGCCTCGTAACCTTGGCTCGTTCGGACGGCTTGATCGTCCGCGCGGGCAGACGAGGACCTCGTACCCGACCGAGAGGATTTGAACCCTCTCAGTCGGGTTTTTCTTTTGGAACCAAAAAATGCCTTCAGGAAAAACCGAGGAAAAAGACGGCCTTCATCGACTGACAGACATGGATGTCGAAGAAGTCTCGTTCGTTGACCGTGGGGCGAATCTGAAGCGGTTTTTAGTCGTGAAACGCGACGTTGAGGGAGACGCGATGGGCGAACTCAGAAGCGATGGGCAGGGCGGTTTTACCCGCACTCGCACCATGAAGGCCGCAAAAGAAGAGCCGGCCGA
>JAZKJB010000311.1:4968-5788 GCA_040384505.1 Bdellovibrionota bacterium
TTTTTGGCGGCAACCAAGCTCCTCCTTTTCAAGCGAAGAAGCCGAAGACGGCAGCAGAAGGTGACGAGGAAGAAGAGGACGACGAGGAAGAAGACGAGGAGGAGGACGAGGACACTGCGAAGGCTGCGGGCAAGAAGCCCGAGGACGAAGAAGAAGACGACGAGGACGAGACGAAGAAGGTCCGGAAGGCCGCGGGGCTCGAAGCAATCAAAGACTGCATCGAGCAGCTCATGGAAGTTGCCGAAGAGCTCAAGGATTCGGATGACGGCGATCTCGACGACGACATGAAGAAGTCGCTCGGCGAGGTTTCGGACAAACTCGGCAAACTCGCCGGCAAGGCCGCGGGTGATGTCGAAAAGGCCGGACGTCGGATGTCCAAGGAACGTCTCGATCGTTTCGAGAAGGTCGTTGCCGAAATCGCTGGGATCCTCAAAGAGCTGAAGTCGTCGCCGGAGTTGAAAGACACCGAAAAGCGTCATTCGGCTTTACTCAAACTTCTCGCGAAAGCGCTCTCCGGAGACAGCAATCCGCAGGTCGAAGAGCTCACCACCCTTGTTCAAGATCTCACGACGGAAGTGACCAAGCTCCGTAAAGCCAATGTGCTCCTCAAGAAGGGCGCAGGCTCGGGCGACAGCAACTCGGCGCAGGTCGAGAAGAGTGACCGCGATCGTCGGGGAGGGGGTGACGGCGTTGAATGGCCTCACGACCTGAACAATCCGATGACGCGAGAGACGACCCCGAAGGACACTTCGTTCTACGACTGAGGGAGACCATGACGATCACAGCCGCACAATTAATGAGCAATCGCACGATCCTTGCG
>JAZKJB010000312.1:0-2538 GCA_040384505.1 Bdellovibrionota bacterium
ATCGCGAGGGTGAGATCGGCGCCGAGCCTTCGCATCCGCGCATGCGAGTCCTTCGGCCGTTTCGCAAATGGGGCTGGCTCGAGCTTCCGCGACTCGTCCCGATTTTGATGGAGTTGCAGCCTGAGATTTTGCATCTCATCGAGCCTCGCGCGGAGAGCATGAGCGGATGGACGAATGCCATGGGCGCGATTCCTTCGTTCGCACCGCTCTTCGGGCGACCGCGTGTGATCGTTTCGTTTTACGACTTGAGTCGCGAGACCCTCGCTTCACACCGACAGATTCTTTTTTCGGCCGATCTCGTCACGGTCAGCACGAGGCAGCAAGAGCGCATCATCGAAGAATGGCTTCGTGAAAATGGACGGCGGGCTGCGACGGCTCTCGTTCCGCTTCCGAGTCGCACTCAGCGACCGATCTCGATTTCAGACGACGAGACGCTTTCGTCGCTCTCATCGGAACTTTCACCGGCACTCGACCATTTCTCACTCATCGGCGACTCGCTCGTCTTGGTTCCCGGCGACGTCTCGGATCATGTGGACGCCGAGATCGTATTCTCGCTGCTCGCAGAAACCTTGCGCCTTCGCCCGAACACTCGAGTTCTCATTGCCGGAGGCTGGGGACGAACGCCCGTCTCCAAGCGAGCCGAACTCATGTCGATTTTCGAAAGAGCAGGCGCAGGAGCGCGGGTTTTGATGAGTGGCCCCCTCACTCCAGCAGCCGAAGTCCAGTGTCTCGAACGCTCGCGCGTCGTCTTCATGGCTTCTCTGCGAGGCGAATCGCTTTCGCTCGCGAGATGGAATCGCGAAGCTCTCGAGGTCCGCGCTCCTGTCGTCTTGAGCCGAAATCAATGCGAACTGGATCCACTGCCCTGGCGAGATCGCGAAACGGCATTTTTGGTCGACGACGCCGGTTTCGATTGGGGAAGCGCTTTGAACGAGGCCCTGGAGAACGATGAACTCCTGAGTGCGATTCGGACAAGACTTGCGGATTTCGCGAGATCCGAAGTATTGGACCAGCCGGGAAATTCAATGAGTCGGCTTTACGCTCAGCTTTTGCGGCCGTGAGCCGCAAAGCCGTCTCTCACAGCTTCAACATGATGCCCATAGCGGCAATGATGATCCCGACGGCAGCGGCGAGCATCTTTCCATACTTTATCGTGGAGTCTTTAATTTCAAGCCGGAGCCCACCCATCTCGGTTTTGAGTTCGGCACTTAGATCTTTGAGATCCTGTTTCGTAGCAAAATTCGAATCTACGATCTGACTCATAATTTCAACCTGGGCCTCGGCTTGTTTGCGTGGAACGCCGACGGCCTCCAGCTTCTTAACGTACGTCAATGTGTCATGCATTTCTATTTCTCCTCGCGAAGAGATACCTCTGCAATGTTCGAGCACTAGATGATCTCGATTCGAGACGCAGAGTCGTCGTTGGACGGTCCGAAACCCGAGCTTCGACCTAGCCCAAAGGCCAACCTCGCGACTCCCGCGTCCCAAGTTTCAAACGTTTACATCACGAACCTCGCGACGTTATCCTTGGATCCAACACCATGGCGAAACCGCTTCTCCCGAAAAAATTGAACGTCTGTCTTATCGCGAGGCACTTTCCGATTGCCGGTCGCGCGTCGGGATTCAGCTTCTTGCGATTGATCGCGCGTGGACTCGCGGCACGTGGGCACAAAGTCACGGTGTTGGCCGGCGAACATCCGCAGGGACGAACGGAAGTCATGCAAGATGGCGTTCGCATCTTCTTCTTGATGGAAGGGCGGGCGACTCGTGCGAGGAAAGATCACTTTCCCGATCTGGTGAAATCGAAGTTCGTCGACTTGCACATGGCGGATCCGTTTCACCTCGTTCATAGCGTCGACAACGGTGCGATCAAGATTTCGAGATTCAAGTCGGCCTACAAGGTCGCGATCGCTTACGACGTCGCGGCGACTCGGCTCTCGGAGTTGTTCTCGATCATGGCGATGGGACAAGAAACTCTCGGGAGTCTTCTTCGCACGAGCATCGCCGTCGGCTATCGCTGGCTGAAGACGTTCTACACTCGCGATCGCCGCTTGTTGAAAACGGCCGACGGGATCTTCGTCACTAGTCCGCGTGATCGCCTCACGCTCGAACGCTACTACATGTATCCCGATGCCCGGATCCACACCGTTCCTTACGGCATCGAGCTCGGCGACCTCGCGCCTCGAGAACGCTCGGACGAGTTGCGAAAAGCCCTGCATATTCCCGAGACCGCGAAGGTCGCGGTCACGATCACCGACATGACGGAAGTTCGCGAAGTGAGCGGGCTCCTCGAAGCCTTCGAACAAGTGACGATCAAGAAACCGAACACGCGGTTGATCGTCATGGGGGAAGGGCCGAAGTTCAAAGAGATCGAACGCCAGATGTTGAATCTCGCGCTCGGAAGCCGAGTGATTTTCACCGGCGCCGTGAAAGACACCGACATCCCCGATTATATCGCGCTCTCGGACGTTTTCGTGAACTTGAGCTCGCGTACGACGGGATTCGAACCTTCGCTCCTCGAAGCGATGGCCCAAAAGA
>JAZKJB010000313.1:0-4581 GCA_040384505.1 Bdellovibrionota bacterium
GAGACGAGCGCTCTCGTCACGACTTTCGGAATGCTGCCGACACCTGAGACTCTCGCGCTCAACGGCCCGGTTCAACAACCGCGTCCCGTCGCGGTCATCGACCCCATCAACGATCCGCTCGTCGCTCAAAGCGGCGGTCTCTCGCCGGAAGGTGACGAGCCGACGCTCGCGCCGGGCGAGAACTGCGCGTCCGCGAAGCTGTGGCGGACCGAATCCCGCTCGCACTGCAAAGCCGATACGCAAGACGGCTGCGCGCGCGCGACGGCTCGCCTCTGCGAACCGATGGTCGTCGATCTCCAATAAGTCCGATGTTAACAGAGCTTCACGGCAGCGCCATGATTCTTCGTGGCGTGAGAGCTTATGATCATCTCCATTTAGGAGGATCTTCATGGCTCAAAATCAAATGTCGAACATCAACGTCGGTGACGTATTGAAAGATTCTTTGGCTTCTGCGATGGGCGAAGTCGTCCACGCTCTCGAGCCGCAGCTGAACGATCTCGCGACTCGCTACACGCACCAAGCGATCGACAAATCCCGCACGCTCGGGACAGCTGCGGTCACACGTGTCCGCAATCAACCGTGGTATTTGGTCGGAGCCGCTGCGATTCTCTTGATCGGAGCCGCGATCATGATCGGGTTCCAATCGAACGAAGACACGGCGACAGCTTAAATCAGCGTAAGATTCCGCGAATGTTGCGCTCGCTGGGGAACGATACTGCGAATCCCACGAGCGCGACCGCGGCGAGCGCCATCACGTAGCTCTGGTCGCCCGACTGGAGCGTCAGCATCATTCCCATCAACGTCACGCTCTCGAGCAGAGCGAGACGCATGATGAACGGTACGGTCGCTCGCGGTGCGAGCTCTCTCACTTCCATGGAATCGATCGAACGTCCCTCTTTTTCGATGCGCGTGCGAATCTGCATGCTCAAGAAATTCGGCAAGACGAATGCCATCACCAAGGCTCCGGCCGCCATCGCGAGGAACATGTACTTTACGATGTCGGTAAAAGCGGCGGGATCGGGTGGCGTAGTCAGGATCGTGGAGCTCACGAAGACCAACATGAACTGGGCCATTGCGAGCGCGCCCCATAGAATTTTGAGGACGAGTTCCGGGTTCTGTTGCGGTTGCGCTGATTGTTGCATCGTCAAACCTCGTTGGTTGAGACGAGGCTAACAGTCGCTTGTGCAGGCGACAAGCTCTAGGCGCACGCTTTCAAGAGTCGCATGAACAGAATCTCGTCGGCCTTCAGTCCAGTGATACGCCGACCTTTGCGACTCGAGACCTTGAACAAGCGACCGTCGTCGTGGGTTTCGTAGATCAACGGATGCACGTAATATTTCCGGCAGACCGCGACCGTATTGCCGAGCCAACCCGACGTTTCTTTGACCGCTTGGGTGACGAATCTTTTCTTCGCCTTCTCCCCCTCGCACGGGCCGAGATTCAGGAGACACCGAAGCATGCGGACGCTGCCACCCCAAGTACGGAAATCTTTGGCGGTGAAATCCTCTTCGGTGATTTCCCGGAGATACTTGTTCACGTCTCCGGAATCGATCGGGACGACATCACCGCCATCATCGATGAAACCGAAGAGATCTTGGCCCGGAAGCTCTTGGCAGCGCCGAATGACTCTCGCGACACGGGGATCTTCGACTTCGATGTCGTGAACTTTTCCGCTCTTGCCTTTGAAATGAAACTTCACCCGCGAGCCCGCGACTTTCGCATGGCGGTTCTTGAAAGTCGTAAGTCCATACGAATCGTTCTCGCGCGCATACTCTTCGTTCCCGACGCGAATGAGAGTCCGGTCCATGACCGACAAGACGGTCGCCAAAACTTTCTCACGCGGCAGACCGGGCTTCGCGAGATCGGCTTTGATCCTTCGACGGATCGCGGGAAGTTTTTCACCGAAGATCCGCATGCGAATGAACTTCGTCTCGTCGCGAACGCGGCGCCATTCTTCGTGATAGAGATATTGCTTTCGGCCTTTCTCGTCTCGCCCGGTCACCTGAATGTGACCCGTCGCCCAAGGCGAAATCCAAACCGTCGACCACGCCGGCGGAATCTTCAGCGCTTCGATTCGCGCGAGATGCGCTCGATCGGTAAGCTTCTTTCCCTGCACGTCGAGGTACTGAAGCCCACGCCCTCGCTTCACCCTCGAGAAGCCGGGCAAACGATCGGTGACGTAACGAAGGCGCGCTGCCTCTACGGCTGCGAGCGTCTCAGGCGCGGGAGGAGGCAAACTGACTTCGATCGTGACGTCACGTAATTCCATAATTCCGTGAGTTTGCGCGAGAAGGCTTGTGTGTGACTTGAAGAATGAGTGAGGCCAAAGTGTAACTTCGGGCTTGTTCGTTCAGATGGCGCGAATTACTCGCAACCGTAGGACGTCTTGATCTTCTCGCGGAAGCGAGGCGAGTGCTGAGCCAAGCAGTCGACGACGTCGGAAACGAGGGGATGCTGCCCGTCGCGCACGTGGTCGCAGGTATTCGGGAAAACCGACGATGGCTTCCCCGTGACGTCGCCGAGCAAGAGGCTGAACGCGATCCCCATGGACTCTTCGAGATAATGGCCGGCACAAAGGCCGTTGCAGCTCTTGTCGATCGCGCCTTTCTGATTGAGCGTCGTGAGATCCGACAGACACTGCGCGAGCTCCTTCGACTCCCCGAGCGATTGCCAGATTTCTTGTTGGGCCTCCGGGATCTCGTAGGCCGAATCGCAGCGCTTCTTCGCCGAGTCCAGCCACTTCGTCGCGCGAAGAGCGCGCTTCTGCCGTGTCGAAGTCGAGAAATCAGTCGCGTCGATCGTCATCTTCACCATGCTGCACGCATGGCCGAACTCGTGAAGGATCACGGGCTCCAGCGCCGCCACTCCGTTTTCCTGGGAGACGTAGCTAGAAAGCGTGATGCTCCCGTGCTCGGGCGTCGCGTGCGCGGGCTTTCGCTCTTTCAAGATTTTCAAGTTCCGCTCGGCGATCTGGCGGAGCTCGTTCGCGATCCCGCGGCCTTTGCGCTTCATGAGAGTCGTGAAGATCGCATCGTAACCGGCTCCCGGCATCTTGAACGTTCCGCCGAACACGCAAGGGTCCGGCCCATCGGGATCGTCGTTCGGCCTGCACACGGAAACTTCCACTTGCGCCATGCCCGTGCGGCAAGCTTTGTCGCCGGGTCCACAGCAAAGATTCGTCGCTTCAGCGCGAAGCTCTTCGACTCGGTTCAAGAGCTTCGGAAGTTCCGGCTGCAAGCCGGCGTCGGTATAGAGATTTCCTTTTCCACGCTTGTTCATCTCGGTTCGGCTCGGCCACGTGTACGACGACGTGAAATGAGATTTCGTTTCCGTTGCGGCAGGAGGCGCCAGAACTTCCAACTCCTGCCCGACACTCACGTGCGAGGAGTAAGGATCCGAAGTCCTATCGCCGCACCGATCGAGCTCGTGTCGTTGGTATTTCACGAACGGCCGACAGAGATCGCTGACGAGTCCGTTTCGGAAGCTCGCTTTGTCCGTTCCTTTTTTCGGGAATTGCTTGATCGCTTCGCAGACGGCCGCACGCTCACGCGGCATCACGGGCGGCTCTGTCGCAGCCGCCGGGGCTTCCACTTGTGCGGGCGTCACTGAAGCTTCTTGCGTTTGATGCGAGTGCGTCGCGCCAGGATCGAAGCGGAAAAACGCCGACTCCCCTGAAATCGAGAAACCGCTCAAAGCGAGCGCCATCAGGCTGGTGAAGGACAAAAGTTTTCGCACCGTCCTTCGATGGTAGTGAGGCGTTTCGTCCACCGCAATACGGACCCGGGGATGGTTCGATAGAGGCCTATGATCTCGACCTTGGTCATGCGCCTCACCTTCGTGATGATCTAAAAAAATCGACCACGAAGCTTTCATGACTACCCCGGGGTGGTCGTGGATTCTCGGTTCGGCAAACCCGCCTCTCAACCATCCAAGGAGTTATGCGAATGAAAATGATGAATCTGACAAAGGGCCTTCTCGTCATGGGTGCGGTCGCAGCGCTCGCGGGCTGCACGGATCGTCGCGATGACACTGTGACCGACAGATCGACGACCGACACGACGTCCGCTACGACGACCGGCGCCTACAACGACAACTCGGCAACGGGCACGTCGTCGGCGAGCTCCGTCGACAGCAATGCATCGGGCGCGAGCACGGGCAACGCCGACACTCACATCGGAACGTCGGCTGGCGGCGCACCGGCAGCATCTTCGTCGGACACGACATCGGGAACGACGTCGGGTGCCGTCGGCTCGGATTACAATCGCGCAGGCTCGGCGGCTCCCGCTGCTGACACCAACAATGCAAGCACGCTCGGCTCGACCGGCGCGGGCAACACGGTTTCGGCTGACGAGTCGACTTCAGGCACGACGTCTGGCGCGACTACCGGCACGACGCATGGAATGGACGGCAGCGGCTTGAGAGCCAGCCCCACTCCGAGCTCGCACGCTCGCTGATTTTCTCGGTTTTACCTAGGGCCGCTCGCTCGCTCGAGCGGCCACTCCCACCTGAAATTTCACCACGGCGAATCTGTCAAACGCCCTCGAGAGGGCCGCTAGCGCAGTTTTACGACCTCGCCATCCA
>JAZKJB010000314.1:0-3508 GCA_040384505.1 Bdellovibrionota bacterium
ATCGCGAAGTTCGTCGCCGTGTCCTTGAGATCGTAGCGATCACGGCCTTGAAAACGCGAAAGCGCGAATTCGAGCGCGATCGCCCCGAGCATCACGGCGACAAGCGCGAGCGGAAGGAGCTGCTCGAAATGATCGACGACGAATGTCCTCAATGATTCCTCCCGTCGATACCACGCCGGAAGATTTCGATGAGACCCTCGATCACTTGCTGTTCACTTCGCTTCCCGAAGACCTTCGACGCGCCGAAGAGCCGCGTGATGATGAAGTACTGATAGACGGAGAGATAAAAACTCACGAGAGCGAACGAGGGGTCGACGTTTCGCTCACGACCCAGCAAGCCGAGCTCTTGGAACTTCACGCCCATTGCCCCCCTGAATTTCTCGTCGAGATTCGAGAACGTCTCTCGGATATGAACTCCGTCGAACTCGACGACGTCGACGTACATGAGCTTGAAGTAGCTCTCGTGACTCTCGACGCTGGTCTTGATCGCCGCGGCCAACCGGGGCAAGTCGTCCGGGAACGAGGAATCGAGGAAGTACCTAACGACGGGGTTCTCGATTTGAAGGAACTCGCGCGAGCATCGATCGATCACCGCCTCGAATAAAGCGAGCTTGTCCGCGTAGTAATTATAGTGCGAGCCGAGGGGCAGCTTCGTCTTCTTGGCGATGTCGCGGATCGTGACACCATTGTAACCACGCTTGGAAAACTCACGTTCTGCCGCTGAAAGGATGCGGTTTCGATTCAATTCGATCTGATCTTCTGTCAACCGAGCCATGGCACTAATATGAACGAATGTTCATATTAAGTCAATGACCCCGACCATTGCGTCTCGCTCGCCCCTGAGATACAGATATCGCCGTGAAACAGACCTGCTCGACCTGCCTCAGCCCCAAAGCTGCCCTCACCTGCCGCGAATGCAGCGAGCCAGTGTGCAAGAGTTGCGTCCAGTTCGTCGATAACGAGCGACTCTCATTCTACAACCCTCCCGCCGATCAAGCGCTGACGGGGGCTTACTGTCTGACCTGTTACGAGGCAAAGGCTGCGCCCGCGATTCGCGACTACGACGCGATCATGGAGCAAGCGAAGAACGTGAACGTCTTCTTCACCGAGCAAGGTAAAGAGACCCGGCTCATCAAACGAAGTGACACCAAGTTCTCGATTTCGAATTGCACGGACAGAGACGAGACGATTTTGCGAATGGCTTTCTTCGCCGTCCAAGCCGGATTCGACACGCTCGTCGATATCGATCTCGTCTACGAGAAAGTTCGTGACGGTTCGTTCAAACTTTCGAACTGGAAGGGCACTGCGACCGGCGCAAAACCGGATCCAAAGCACTTGCCGCTCCCGAGCCGATTCAAGAGCCCCAGTCGCTAACTCTCTTCAGCGAATCTGGCGCTTCAGACGCTGAATGATCTGATCGAGCTTGCCCAGATACTCCGACCGATCTTTCTTTTCCATCGGCGCAGGTCCGCCGCGCATCTCGCCCATGTGTCGCAAGTTCTGCATGAGCTCTCTTCCCGCGACGGCATCGCCGATGCTGTCTTCGGTGAACTCGTTTCCTTTGGGACCGAGAACGGCCATCTGCTTCTTCACACACCGCTCGGCGAGGAGGATATCGGACGTCACGACGATGTCGCCCTTCTCACCTTTCTCGACGATCCAATCGTCGGCGGCGTCGAAGCCGCCCGAGACGACGACCATCTCGATCTTCGGATCCGTCGGAATCGACATCCACTTGTTCGCGACGACGAAAACCTTCAACTGGTAGCGCCCGGCGACCTTGTACGTTTCGTCTTTCACGGCGCAACCGTCGCCATCGATGTAGATGTTCATTCTTCGACCCCATAGTCACCGGTGACGATCGGACTCGACATGGCATTCGAGACGATGCTGTAGGCGACGTAAGCGAGCATCAATCCGTACAAGATTTTCGGGACCCAAACCGAGAAGAGAGTGATCTGCATGTGGACACGCTCCCGGGCCGCCTTCGCCATCGCCTCGAACTGACTCGCGAGAGTCCCCGACGCTTCTCCGATCTTCGCCGAACCGACTTGCTCGTGCGAGAAGACCTTCGATCGCTCCATCGCTTTCGCGACACCTTCGTTCGGACCCACCGATTTGAAGATCGCCGGAACGGGCTGAAGATACGTTCCTTCCGAAACGACGGCGAGCATGCGGACCATCTCGAAGAAATCGCAACCCGATTTGAGCGCGAGCGCCGCGCAGGTCAAGAACCTCTCCATGGCGAACGTTCGCACGAAATTGCGAAGGCCTTTTACTTTTTCGAGGCGATCGAGAACGTAACGGCGGACTTTACGGTCGAAGAGCATGCGCCGATAGAGTTCGAAACCCGCGACGATCAATGCGATGACGAGGGAAATCGGTCCGACGGTCGTCGCGATGAAGCCCCAGCCCGAAAGCTTCCCTGTGAAATACGCCGGTAGCGGCGAGGTGACGACGGAGATACAAAACAGCATGAGCGGCTGAGGCAATGCCGCCTTCACGGCCTTCAACATCTGTGATCTCTCGTCGTAGTACGTCGAGAGCATTCCCGCGACGTCCGGAAGAAAGCCTGTCGTCTCACCGACCGAGACGAGAGCGACGTCCATGTCGGGATAAGAGAGAACGCGCATCCCGTCCGAGAGCTTTCGCCCCTGCTCGACGAACGACAGGAGATGTGTCGCCTGAGACTTCGCGACTCCCGATCCCGATTCACGCAAGAGACCGAGCGCTCCACGCAGATCGTGACCGGAATCGAGCAAAGTTTTGAAGTTGCGATACGACATCGCGAGTTGATCAACGTTGGCACCGACCATGGTGTCCATGGTTCCCTAACGCGCGACACCCAGCAACCCGGAACTTAACTTTTCGCTCGGCCGGACCTAGAATCCACCGGGCATGGATCATCTAGCTCCCGAACTTCGAGAACTGGTACAGCAGAGCGTTCGCGTCTTGGGCGAAGTGATCCGACGTGAGATCGGCGATGACGGATACGCACGAGTCGAGTCGCTGCGAGCGTCCATGGCCGATCTTCGCAAAGTCACGCGCGAGCAATCGTACGCGAAATTGAAAATGGAATTGAAAGCTCTCGAGGGCCTTTCGAGAAATTCGAGAATGGATCTCGCGCGCGCATTCACGCTCATGCTCGAGCTCATGAACACTTGCGAAAACGCGTATCGAAGTTTCCGGATCGGGCGACGAACGCTCGAGCTCCCCGAGGGTCGACCCGAATCGATCGTCTACGTGTTGACGGCTCATCCCACCGAGGCGAGGTCACCCGAGAACATCGCCGTCTTCCACGTGATCATCGAGCTTCTCACGCGCGTCGTCTCGCGAAGCCCCGTTCGCTTCAGCGAGATGGAGCTCCAGAGTTTGCGGCATGCGCTCGAAATCGCGTGGCGAACTCCGATCGTCCGTGACCGAAAGCCGCGTGTGCAAGACGAAGCCGATCACATTTACTCGACGTTCCTTCGCGACGAGACTCTCACGACGATCTTGGCAAGCGCTC
>JAZKJB010000315.1:0-9150 GCA_040384505.1 Bdellovibrionota bacterium
GAAAGCCGCCGGCCGTGGGAAGGACGTTCGTGTGTTCGCCCGCCTGCAGTTTTTGAACGGAGCCCTCGAGCTCTTTTTGGAGCTCGCCCGTTTTGAAGACGCCGAGAGCGCCCCCTTGCTCGAACGCGGGATCTTCGCTGACTTCGCCCGCGAGCTTCTCGAACGCGGTTCCGCTTTTGAGCTTCCCGAGGGCGTCGTTCGCGCGAGCTTGCGCTGCCGTCGCGCCACCCTTCGACGTCGAGAAATAGAGATGGGCGAGCGTGTATTCGAAAGCCTGTTCCGAGCTCGCGCCCCGCTCGGTCACGTATTGTGCCATGACGTCATCTTCCGAGATCTTGATTCGCGAAGTGATCGACTTCTCGACGAGGCCCTGTCGCTCGAGTCCGGTCTTGATGAAGTCCTGGTATTCGGAGAACGGAATGCCGCGCTCAGCGAGCGCATTTTTCAGCTCGTCACGAGAGACGCCATTGTTTTTCGCGACGGTGCGAATTTGTTGTTCGACCTTTTCGATCGGAACCGAAAGGCTCTGCTTCTTCACTTCGGAGTCGATCAGTTTCTCGTCGATCATCTTCTGGAGCAGTTTCGCGCGGTCTTTGATCAACGCTTGTTTGGTCGCATCGTCGGGGATCAACAAATCGTCGGTGAGGCCGCCCGATTTCAAGCGATCGGCGTAGCGGTTGATGTCGGACTGAGTGATGACCTCGTCGTTCACGATCGCGACGATGCGTTCGACGGTTTCCGCGCGGGCACCGAGGCCGACGATCATGATGGCCGCCATGGCGGCCACCGTTCGGAGAAGTGCGAAAAACGATTTCATCAGGACCCCCGTGTACTCACCTTGATCGCGCGCAAGACCGCGTCGTTGCGCTTCACGGAGGACTTGCGGACCTGGGCTTCGAGCCACTGTGAGAAGAGTGTCTGCGAGCGTTGCTCCATCAAGCGCGCCCGTATCTTAGCTTTCGCATCTTGGAAGTTCAAACGAGTCTCTGGCTCTTTTTTGATCAGCTCGTAGATGTGATAACCGTAGGGGCTCTTCAAGATCTTGCTTCGCGCCCCCTCTTTCATCTTGAAGGCCTGATCGAAGACCTCGAGCGTCCCCTTGTCGAGCCAGCCTGTGTCTCCGCCGTTCGAGCCCTCGGGCGCGACCGAGAACTCTTTGGCCAGGGCCGCGAGAGACTTGCCAGCCTCGAGCTCGTCCATGATGCGCTTGGCGTCATCCTCTTTTTCGAGAACGATCTGCCTCAGTCGGACTCGAGCGGGCTGTTGCCATTGCGTTTTCGTCGCATCGAAATCTGCTTTCAAGTCCGCTTCCGTCGGCTCCGGCATCTTTTCGGTCACGGCTTCGACGACTTTCTTTTGGAGCACCGAGAATTCGAGATCGCGTTTCCATTTTTCGATCGAGAGGTTTCCGTCTGCGAGAGCGCGGCGGAAGGCGTAGTCGTCGGGATAGCTCGAGCGAACGTCCCTCGCTTTCGCTTCGACGTCGTCTTTCGTGACGGAGATCTTTTGCGCCGTCGCGAAATCGCGGGTCACGAACTCGAGGACGAACTGATGGACGATGTCTTCCTTCGCCCGATCGAGACTGGATTCGTCTTTCGCGTGGAGGGCATCGAAGTCGCGGAGTTTCGATGCGAGTCGCTCGGCGAACTCTCGTGTCGAGACCTCGTGTGCGTTCACCACGAGAACCGTCTTGTCGAGCACGGCGTCTTCTCTCGAGAAGCACGACGCGAGCGAGAGAGACACGAGGAGGATCGGGAAACAAAAAACGAGGGCTCGCTTGCCCTCGTTTCGCTTTGAACTTCGCATTCGTCTTGGCTCCGGGCCTTTACTTCACGAGGCTCTTCGTCACCTTCACGGGATATTGCTTTTTCAGCTTCGCGAAATAGGCGTCGAAGAGCTCTTTGCGTTTGTCGTCGAAGACGGCCGCGCGAATTTGGCGCTTGTTCGCATCGGCGTAACCGCGGCGGCCGGTCACCTTGATGATGTGGAAGCCATATTGGGTCTCGATGAGACCCTTCACTTCTCCGACTTTCATCTTGAGTGCGGTCTCGTAGTACGGCGGTACGAGTGTCACGCGGCTCTGCCAGCCGACGTCTCCACCCGTGCGCTTCGAGAGAACGTCGTCCGAGTAGAGGCCGACGAGCTCCTCGAAGGGACGCTTCGACTTCTTCACTTCCTCGTAGATTTCCTTCGCGCGCGTTTCCGCGATCTTTTTCTGATCGGCGGTCGCGTCTTGGCGGAACTCGATCAAGATGTGGCTCGTGCGAATCTCGGGATTGTTCGTGTAGTAGGCCTGCATCTCTTTGTCGTTCACTTTGATCTCGGAGATCTTTTGGCCGAGCTCTTTCTCGATGAGACCCTTGTAGTACTCCTGGCGGACGCGCTCTTTCACGATCGGGTCGTCCTGGATGCCGCGCTTGTTGGCTTCCTGCACGCCGATCTCGTAGCGAATGAGGTCTTCGAGGAAGAGCTCTTTCGTCGGCGGATTGATCGTCTGCTTCACGACGTCGTTGTACTTGTCGTTGAATTCTTTGACGGTGATTTGTTTGGAGCCCGCAACCGCGACGATGTCGTTCGCGTTCTGGGCCGAGGCCAGCTGTGAGGCCATGACGAACGCGGTAGCTACAAAGGCGAAGATGATTCGCATCATGATGAAACCCCTGAAGAGTGCTTTGACGGACGTATTAAAAGGCTAGCATAGAATCAATATGTCGCAATGAGATTGCGGGCTTGCTGGCCCGCAGCTAATAGCGCCCGCTCGAGGTCCAGGGCTAGCTTTTCGTCGTGTGCATCGGCATCGCGAGCGACGGCGGGAAGGGGTTCGCCCCACTGCGCGACCACTCTCGCGAAGGGAAGCGGGAGGAAAGCCTTGTTCCATGCTTTTTTGAAGATGAACGAGCGGTCTGCGGCGATCGCGAGAGGAAAAATCACGGCTTTGGTCACCTTCGAGATCTCGAACACTCCTGGCTTCACTTTGTGATACGGACCCTTCGGTCCGTCGACGGCGACCGAGGGGCGATAGCCCTCTTTCGCGAGCCGGATGATTCCTTTGAGAGCGGTGACGCCCCCGCGGGTGCTTGAGCCTCGTGAAGTTTTGGAGCCCATGAGTCGCGCGGCCGTGTTCATGATCTCGCCGTCTTTGCTGGTCGAGGTGATGACGGCGACCCGGTAGCGTCGACCGAGCTGCACGACACCGAGCTCGTCGCCGTGCCAGAAGGCGATGACGATCGGTCGATTTTCCGCGATGGCGCGCTCGAGCGACGCGCTCTCGACGACGCGAAGACGCCACGTCATTCGCAGCAGCGAATAAAAGACGAAGGCGATCACGCCGAGCATCTTCGGAAACAGGCGTGCCCGGAACATCAGTGCCCCGTCAATGCCCGTCAATGTTGGAGCAGCTTCTTGAATTCTTCGGTGAGCTTCGGAACGATTTCGAGTGCGTCGCCCACGATGCCGTAGGTCGCTTTCTGGAAGATCGGCGCGTTCGCATCTTTGTTGATCGCGACGACCACCTTCGAGCCGCTCATGCCCGCCAAATGTTGGATCGCGCCGGAGATCCCGCAGGCGATGTACAATGTCGGAGCGACGGTCTTCCCCGTTTGGCCGACTTGCATCGTGTGGGAAACCCAGCCTGCATCGACGACGGCGCGAGACGCTCCGACGGTCGCGCCGAGAACGTCGGCGAGCTCTTCGAGCATCTTGAAATTGGCGGGCTCTTTCATTCCGCGACCACCGGAAACGATGATGTTCGCCTCGGTGAGATCGAGTTTTCCCGACGTTCCTTTCACGACTTCTTTCACGATCGTCGCGAGGTCTTTCGTCGGAACCGCGAGCTCCTCGAGTGTCGCGGTCTTGGCCGCAGAAGCCGGCGTCACCGTGAGTTGGTTCGGACGCATCAAGACGATCTTCGTCGCGCTCGACTCGAAGGAAACTTCGGCGGTGCATTTGCCCGCGTACATCGGGCGGCGCGCTTTCACTTCGCCGCTCGACGAAATTTCGAGAGTCGTGCAATCGCTGGCGACGCCGGTTCCGAGTCGGGCCGCGACACGCGGGAACAGATCGCGCGCGAGAGAGTTCGACGATGCGAGAACGACCGCCGGTTTTTTCGAAGAGAGAACGCCGCAGACGATTTCGGTGAAGAGCTCGGAGTTGTACTTGTCGAGTGCCGCGCCGTCGGCGACGAAGGCCTCGTCGACTCCTTCTTTCCCGAGCTGATCGACGAGCGCCTTCGCGCCTGGGCCGATCGCCAATGCTTGGACTTTGAGGCCGGATTTTCGTGCCGCCGAGAGGAGCTCGAGTGAGCCCTTCTTCAGCTGGCCGTTCGTGAATTCGGTGAAAACGAGAACGCTGGACATGGTGGCCTCTTTCCTCAGATGACTTTGGCTTCGGTGCGAAGGAGCTGCGCCAGCTCTCCCGCTTGTTGAGCGGGATCACCCGCGAGCATCTTCACGGCCGGTTTCTCGGCGGGAAGCGCGAAGCCTTTGTACTTCACTCGAATGTCAGCGGCCGATGCGCCGACGCCGTCGAGAGTGAGCTCCTTGATCGTCTTTTTCTTGGCTTTCATGATCCCTGGAAGACTCGCGTAGCGAGGCATGTTGAGACCTTTGTTCGCGGCCACGACCGCAGGCAAACGGAGCTGGATCACTTCGCGCGATCCGCCTTCCGTTTCGCGTTCGACCGTCGCTTGCGTGTCGGCGGTCTCGAGTTTGGTGACGACCGTCGCGTGAGGAACGGCGAGGAACTCCGCGAGCATTTGGCTCACGCTGGCCGCATTGTCGTCGATCGCGAGCTTACCGGTCATCACGCACTTGTACTCGCCGCCTTCGGCTTTGATCGCGCCCGCGAGAGCTTTCGCGGTCGCCATCGGATCGAGATCTTCCGGTGCGTCGATGACGATGGCGTCGTCGGCGCCCATCGCGAGCGCCGTACGAAGCGCTTCGGAGACGCGAGCTTTCGGACCCACGCTGAGCACGGTCACGTTCGTCGCTTTTCCCGCCTCGCGTTGCTTGAGACCTTCTTCGACGGCGTATTCGTCGTAGGGGTTCATGACCCACTTCACGCCGGCGAAGTCCACGCCCGAGGCGTCGGCCTTCAACTTGATCTTCGTTTCCGTGTCGGGAACCTGCTTGATACAAACGTAGATTTTCATACGTCCGGTTATGTCAGAGATCGTTCGCGCAGGCAAAAAGTTAGAGCCCGCTCTCGGGGCCCGAAGCGCGGCGCGAAAGAGGTGATTCGCGGCGTGATTCTCTTGGACACGCCCATCCGGCGGCGTTAATGATAGGTTATTGAAAGTGTTCACGAAAAAAAGGACGTGCCTCCCGTGCGATATTTAAGTTCCGCCATCGGACGCAAGCAGATCATGGGTTTCACCGGGCTCGCGTGGAGCCTCTTCGTGCTCACGCACATGGCCGCGAACATGCTGATCTTGTTCGATGCCGACGCGTACAACAAATACAGCCACGCCTTGATCTCGAACCCGGCCATCTATCTCGCGGAAGCAGGTCTCGTTTTGACTTTGCTCTTACACGTGATCGACGGCTTGTGGCTCACGTTCCAGAACAAGCGGGCTCGACCCAGCAAATATGCGATGAGTCCGAATGGCGAAAAGTCGGCGCGCTTCCAATCGCGCTTCATGGCGTTTCACGGAACGCTGCTGCTGATCTTCATCGTCCTTCACCTGTTCACTTTCAAATACGGAACGATGTACACGACGACGATCGACGGTGTCGAGATGCGCGACCTCCATCGCCTCGTCATCGAAGTCTTCCAGTCGCCCGTTTACGTCGGTTGGTACGTCGTCTCGATGGTCGCGGTGTTCCTGCACCTGAGCCACGGCTTTTATTCTGCGTTCGCATCGCTCGGCATCTATCATCCGCGTTACTCGCCCTGGCTGAATCGCTTCGGCTATCTCTACGCGGCGATCATCGCGGGCGGATTCTTGTCGCAACCCTTGTACGTCTTCTTAGTTCGGTAAGAGAGGAACTCCATGGCACTCGATTCAAAGATTCCTTCGGGACCGATTCAGGCGAAGTGGGAAAAACACAAGTTCGAGATGAAGCTCGTCAACCCGGCGAACAAGCGCAAGCACACGGTGATCGTCGTCGGCACGGGTCTCGCGGGCGCCTCGGCATCGGCCACGATGGGCGAGCTCGGCTACAAGGTGAAAACGTTCTGCATCCACGAATCGCCCCGCCGCGCGCACTCGATCGCGGCTCAAGGCGGGATCAACGCCGCGAAGAACTATCAAAACGATGGCGACTCCGTTCATCGCTTGTTCTACGACACGGTCAAGGGCGGCGACTTCCGCGCTCGTGAAGCGAACGTCTATCGACTCGCGGAAATCTCGCCGAACATCATCGATCAGTGTGTCGCGCAAGGCGTTCCCTTCGCGCGTGAGTACGGCGGCACTCTCACGAACCGATCGTTCGGCGGCGCGCAAGTTTCGCGAACCTTCTACGCTCGCGGGCAAACGGGACAACAGCTCTTGATCGGCGCGTATCAGTCGATGATGCGGCAGGTGGATCTCAAGAACGTCGAGCTGTACACGCGAAGAGAAATGCTCGAGCTCGTCTTGGTCGACGGAGTCGCGCGCGGCATCGTCGTGCGCAATCTCGTGACGGGCGAGCTCGAATCGCACGCGGCCGATGCGGTCATCCTCGCGACCGGCGGCTACGGAAACGTTTTCTACCTCTCGACGAACGCGAAACTTTCGAACGTGACGGCCGCGTGGCGCGCTCACAAGAAGGGCGCGTACTTCGCGAACCCTTGCTACACGCAGATCCATCCGACGTGCATTCCGGTTTCGGGCGACTATCAATCGAAGCTGACGTTGATGTCGGAGTCTTTGCGTAACGACGGACGAGTTTGGGTTCCGAAGAAAAAAGGCGACACGCGTTCGCCGGACCAGATCCCCGACGAAGAACGCGATTATTATCTCGAGCGCATCTATCCCAGCTTCGGCAACCTCGCGCCTCGAGACGTTTCTTCGCGCCAGGCGAAGTTCCGCGTGGACGAAGGGCACGGGGTCGGGCCGACCAAGCAAGCGGTCTATCTCGACTTCCGCGACGCCATCAAAAGAGTCGGCGTGAAAGGTATCCTCGAGCGTTACGACAACTTGTTCGCGATGTACGAGAAGATCACCGGCGACGATCCGTTCAAAGTCCCCATGCGAATCTACCCCGCGGTCCACTACACGATGGGTGGACTCTGGGTGGACTACAACTTGATGAGCAACATCCCGGGTCTTCACGTGCTCGGCGAAGCGAACTTCTCCGATCATGGAGCGAACCGTCTCGGCGCTTCGGCGCTGATGCAGGGCCTCGCCGACGGCTATTTCGTGATCCCGTACACGATCGGCAACTTTCTCGCGAGCCATAAGCTCCCGAAGGTCGACACGACTCACGACGCCTTCAAGGCGGCGAAAGTGGAAGCGCAAGCCCGCATCGACAAACTCATGAGCGTGAACGGCAAGCGCTCACCCGACGACTTCCATCGTCAGCTCGGACACATCATGTGGGAGTACGTCGGCATGTCCCGTAACGACGAGGGTTTGAAAAAAGCGATTGGTTTGATCCAAGGGCTTCGCGAAGAGTTCTGGCAGAACCTGCACATCGTCGGCGACAAGAATTACGTCAATCCCGAGCTCGAAAAGGCCGGACGAGTCGCAGACTTCCTCGAGCTGGGTGAGTTGATGGCCCACGACGCCCTCAACCGCAAAGAATCGTGCGGCGGGCATTTTCGTGAGGAATATCAAAACGACGGCGAAGCCGCGCGTGACGACGCCAACTTCGCCCACGTTTCGGCTTGGGAGTGGGGCGGAGCGAAGACCGCGCCGATCGAGCACAAGGAAAAACTCGAATTCGAAAACGTTCATCTCGCAACCCGGAGCTACAAGTAATGGGCGGAACCAGCGGCAAGAACATCAATTTGAAGCTCAAGGTGTGGCGTCAGAAGAACCCGAAAGACACAGGGGCCTTCGAAGAGTACGACGCGCGCGAGATCAGCACCGATGCCTCGTTCCTCGAGATGATCGACATCGTGAACGAGCGGATGATCAAAGAAGGCAAGGACCCGATTTCGTTCGACCACGACTGCCGCGAAGGAATTTGCGGTTCGTGCGCGATGACGATCAACGGAAACCCGCACGGGCCCGAACGCGGAACCGCGACCTGCCAACTCCACATGCGAAAGTTTCATGACGGCCAGTCGATCACCGTCGAGCCGTTTCGCGCGGCCGCTTTTCCGGTGATCAAAGATCTCACGGTCGATCGTACGGCGCTCGACGACATCATCGCGGCCGGCGGTTACGTTTCCGTGAACACGGGAAACGCACCCGATGCGAACGCTCAGCCGGTCCCGAAAGTGAAAGCCGACGAATCGTTCCTCGCGGCCGCGTGCATCGGTTGCGGCGCTTGCGTCGCGGCCTGCGCGAATTCTTCGGCGATGCTCTTCACGGCGGCGAAAGTGGCGCATCTCGGTCTCTTGCCGCAGGGCCAGCCCGAGCGCGAACAGCGCGTGCTCCGCATGATGCGCACGATGGAAGACGCCGGCTTCGGCAACTGTAGCAACACGGGCGCGTGCTCGCTCGCTTGCCCGAAAGAAATCAGCTTCGAGAACATCGTTCGAATGAACCGCGATTTCGTGAAAGCCTCGATCAAAGAGCGTGACTGAAGTTTTCGCGCGAATGAAGTCGTGGGTGGAGAAGAATCCGTGGAAAGTCTGCGGATTCTTCGCGGCCGCGGTCACCCTCGTCGTCTCGATTCATCCGATGCTTTCTCCCGACGTTTACATGTACGTCGCGATCGCCGACCGGTGGCTGTCGCACGGTCTGCCGACGCAAGACCCTTTCATCATCGACCCCGTCGGCCCGTTTCAGATCATGCACGAGTGGGCCAGCTACTTCGTCTTCTGGGCCATCCATCGGCTCGCCGGTTTTGATGGCGTGATCATTTTCAAAGCCATCGTCTTCACGGTCATGTCTCTGCTCGTCACCAAGTTTGCGGCAAGGTGCCGAACGCATTGGTTCGTCTATGTAGTGGCGCTCGGTTTCGCGATCACCTCCGCGCACTTCAGGATGAGCGAGCGGACGTCGCTCTTTTCCGACGTTTTTCAATTGGGCTGTCTCTATTTCGCGCTCACGCTATCCAC
>JAZKJB010000316.1:0-5239 GCA_040384505.1 Bdellovibrionota bacterium
TCTGGGGGAGTAGTATGCTTCCCGACTTTCTACAGGAGGTAGAACCATGCAGAAGATCAGTGGCATTCTCGCGAGCTCGCCACGGCTCCAGTCGGTCGACATGAAGGATGCGGCTCCGGTACGTCCGGGCACCCCGCTCTTCGGTCGCCCCGAAGGAGTCTCGAGTCTCAGAGCAGCAGCCGTTCCCCAGATGGAGGTCCCGACCACCGCTCAACGGAGTGTCGGAATCCAGATGGACCAAATGGATTGGCGCTCGAGAGACCAACACAAAGCAGCCATCGTCCAAGAGATGAGCAATCGCTTCTTCATGAAGAACGACAAGCCCGTCGTTCAACAAGAAGTCGACGTCACGAATGGCGCAGGAGCCTATGCGGGCGGAATGCCCGTCGGTCTCGTCGCAGTCGAGTCTCGTCCCACCGGCTTCAAATCCGACGACTTGACCGTGCCCCGCTCGTCGGTTCGCCCCGACATGACTTTCGACGACGTCGAAGACGAAACGACCGAGCTCCAGCAGCCCGAGGGACTTTATCCCAAGGGAAGTTTCATCGACCGCACGGTTTGATACTGACGAGGCCCACCGAGCGAAGCGACGTGGGCCAGAATCAATCAAGTCATCCGTTCCATCAGGAATCCTACATCCTCCAGGGATGCGATTCGGTGGATTCCTTCGAGACGACGAACTCCAGTCTCATCGCGACCGACGACGACCACCGCTTGAATGCTGAAGTGAATGATCGATCGGACCGCCTGCGTATTCCATTGCGGCGCCCCCAATTGTACCAACATCTCGAGTCGCGCGAGGGCTTGCCGAGCCGATTCGGCATGTAACGTGCCCATGCATCCATTGTGGCCCGTCGCAAATGCCATCAGCAAATCCTTCGCTTCACCTCCACGGATCTCACCCATCACGAGGCGATCGGGCCGCATTCGGAGAGAGTGACGGACCAGCTCGGAGAGATCGATCTCACGCAAATGTCCCTGGGGATCACGGCGCGTGAGAAGTTTCGTGCTCGCGAAATTCGGAACGTGAAGTTCACTGGTGTCCTCGATGATAACGGCACGCTCTTGCTCGGGAAGGCTCGCGAGACAAGCGTTCAGGACCGAAGTTTTGCCGCTCCCGGTTCCTCCGACGACGACGAAGTTCATGCGATCTCGAACGACGCGCTCGAGGGCTTCGATCTCGCGCGGAGAAGCCCAGCCGCTGTCGGTGAGTTTATTGAGAGTCCAGGGATTCACCGGATGCTTTCTCAGGGTGAGAACGGGCTCCTCGCCTGATGCCGGGGGCACGATCAAATGCACACGACAGTCCCGCCATCGACCGTCGGCGAAAGGACAATCGAGGTTCGCCATGAGTCCCGCTTCACGGCTGAGACGACTCACGAAATTTCGCAACGTCACCGAACTCAAGAATTTCTCGGGGGATCGTTGGAGTCGGCCGCCGCGTTCGATCCAAATCGAATTAGGACCATTGACGATGATCTCGGTGCAGGAAGGATCGCGAAGCAAAGGCTCGAGAGGGCCCGCGCTAAAATATTCTTCGAGAATTCGCGAAGTGATTTCGAGCGGCGCACTTCCCAGGGTTCGCTCGATCACCTGCTTCGCGTGCGAATCGGCAGTTCCCGACTGGGACTCTTGCGAATAGGTGAAGGGGTCCGCCGCGGGAAGCGCTCTCAACGCCTCGCAGACGAGAGAGTGATAACGCTCGAGCATCAGTTCACGTCCTCGTGGCGTTGCAGCTCCGGGGTGACGAAGATCACGAGCTCGGATTCGTTGTCGCGGTAAGCGCGGCTACCGAAGAGAGGTCCCAAGATCGGAAGTTTCGAAAGGCCAGGCAAGCCGTCGATCGATTCACCCCACTCCTTCTTGATCAGTCCGGAAAGCGCGATCGTCCGCGAGCTCGAGAGATCGAAATGGGTGTCGATGCGATTCGTGAGAAGGCCCGGAAGTCCATCGACCGACTGAGATGAATCGATCATCGAAACTTCCGTCGTGAGCGCGATGCTCATCCGTCCGGAGAGATCGGCGGAAGGTTTGATCTTGAGAAGCACGCCGTATTTCTTCCAGAGGACCTCGTGATTCTTTCGCCCAGCGATCTTGATCGGGAATTCGCCTCCGGCCAAGAACTCGGCTTCTTTTCCCGAGCGACAAAGGAGGGTCGGGGAGGCCAAAACTTTTCCTAGCCCGTTACTCTCCAGGGCTTGAAGGGTCAGCGCGAGCGAACCGTCGCTCGGAAGCTCCGGCTTGGGAAGCAGTTGGCCCGTGACCATCGACGGCCAGCTCAGTCCGATGTGGCTCGCGTGATTCTTCTTGATCTCCGCAACGACGATTTTCACACGCACCATCGGCGCGAGCTCGACGACGGAGGCCGAGGCTTCGACTTTGAAGCCGAACGAAGCCAGCACTTTCTCCATTCGCTCTTTCAACTCTTTCGGCTCGAGAGGCACGATCGCAGCGGCCATCGGCTCGAAGCGAAAATCGGGTTCGGGGAGGCCCGCCCGATTCACACGTTCTCGAAGTCTCTCCACGACGCGCTCACGAAGCTCGGGAGCGATCGAGGCGGCAAAGCGAAAGGCTCCGTCGCTAGCGCTCTTCATCGAGTCCGCGATTTCCTCCCAATCGCTCCAACGTAATAGCCGCCCCCGGACTTCGAGTGCGCCAGATCGAACGTCGACGCGCAAACCTCGTCGGCCTGCTAGTGAAGCGGACAATCTTTCATAAGAGCGATACGACGGTTCGGGCAGGACCGACACTTCGAGCGTGCGAGTCGCGGTCTTTATCACCGCGTGCCCGAGTTTGACTCCCGTGATCTTGACGAATTCTCCTTTGTCGACGACTCGAACGACGGCACCGTTGGAGACCGTGACCCGATCGCTCGATGTGACGGGCCAAGAGATCGACCGACCGATCGAGACCGCGACCGAGCTCTCGATTTGCTCGGCGCGTGCCATCGAACAGGACCACGAGAGGACGAGAAAAATCGGAACGTGAAAAACGAGTTTCGCCATTCCGGACGTCGATGCAAGGCACGTGAGGACGTGGCGGGGAGTCGAGCTTCATGGGGAGATTCGACGGCGTCCGAGGTTCGGAGCTTCAGCCGAGAGAAGCCGGATCGAGGCCGAGGTCGAAGGAAACCACGACTTTCGATTCGCGACTCGAGAACTGGAGACTCGAGGCATGCAACTTCAAGAGCGCTTGGCAAATCGGGAGCCCGAGGCCTGTTCCCACGGAGTGATTCAAGGCGTTCTCGTTGAGCGTGAACGGCTTCATCAATTGGTCGATCCGCTTTTGATCGATCGGTGCGCCCTTGTTCTCGAGCGAAACTCCGAACACACCGTCGTGTGAGTGGCCGCGAACGGTGACCGTGCTCGAGGGCTCGGCGAATTTCACGGCATTGTGGAGAAGACGGCGGAAAACGTTGCGGACGATCTTCTCGTCGCACATCAAATTCTGATTTTCGACGACGAACTCGAGTTCGACCTTTCGATTCTTCGCGACCGTCATGACGAGCTCGGGCACGGCCGCGGCAGAGAAGAGCGTTCGTGCCGCGACCGACTTCAAATCGATTCGCGTTTGCGCCGTCTCGGCCGACACGAATTCGAGAGCGTCGTTGATCATCTCCTGCAGGCGGACCGCAGCGGCTTTGATCCGAGTGAGCATCTTGCCCTGCTCGGCTTCCAGCTTCGTTTCGGCGAGTAGATCCGTGAAGCTGAGCATCGACGTGAGCGGCGTCTTCAACTCGTGATTCACCAAAACCATGAACTGGTTCTTCGCTTGATCGAGAACTTGCAGCTCGTCGAGCGCGTCTTGGAGCGCTCGATTTTTTTCGACGAGCTCGCGCCCGATCTCGTAGCGTTCGACGGCTTTGTCGATCGCGTTCGAGAGATCGACCGGATCCCAGGGCTTCGTGACGTAGCGATAGATTTGCCCAGAGTTGATCGCCGCGACGACCGATTCGATGTCGGTGTAGCCGGTGAGCAAGATGCGGATCGCATCGGGGTGGGTCTTGATCGACTCCGAAAGAAGTTCCACTCCCGTCATGTTCGGCATGCGTTGGTCGCTGATGATCACGGTAACTGGATGTTGGGCCAGGAGCGCGAGCGCAGCTCGGCCTGAAGTGGCCTTCAACACATCGTATTTACGTCTGAAGAGGCGTTCGAGCGAGTCGACGTTATCGACTTCGTCATCGACGCAAAGAATGGAATGCTTCATGCGATGCCATAGTGTAGGATTTTAGATAGGAGCGGTGCAATTCAAAATCCACGAGGTATGTCCGCGTGGTGGAGAATCGTCCGACTCCGCGACTCGTGGGCGCGGTCTCCGTCACAGACGGGAACTCCGTCTCTCGATCGACGTCGTCCCTGGACGAACGACGTGACGCCGACTCCCGCTCCCGGACCTTCCTCCGGTTTTGCCCGGGATCGAGTCAAGTCGGAGACGTCTCAGGACGATAAGCCAAATGGATTTGTGCGCGAGATCGCAGGCCAAAGTGAAAAAGCCTGCGTACGAAACGCTGGATGCGTTTCGAAACGAGGAGTCGATATGAAGCTCAGAGCGTTAGCGATTACACTGCTCACGGCGAACTTCGCCATGACGTCGGTAGCCCAAGCACAGTACGGAATGGGCGCAATGGGTGGGATGCCCGCCTGCCCGTATCCGAACGGCGCCGCCGCGGGTGCGACGGCCGAAGACGACGAGATCTCGGATCTCCTCGCCGATCGCAAAGAGCTCAATCGCGAAAAACGCGATCTCGACAAAGACATCAAAGAGCTCGAGCGCGACCTCACCGATTACCGCAAGGGAATCAGCGACGCGTTCAAGCCGCACTGGGCACTCGTGATCGCTGAGCACATCGAGCTCGGTCGTGATTGCGACGTCTGCGGACAAAACCGCCCGACGCAGCCGCCTCCTCCCACGACACAACCTCCTCCTCCGACGGCTCCGCCGCCGACGACACAACCTCCTCCGACGGCTCCGCCTCCTTCGACGGAACCACCGCCGACGGCTCCTCCTCCGACGACTCAACCGCCTGTGAATCAAGAACCGCCGGTCGTGATCTCGAGACCTCCTCCGAGAAAACCGGGCGAGCAGCCGGGCGTTCCCGCTGGCGGTGGCCGAGGTTCGCTCTTCGACGCGAAAAAATGGCGTGGCATCGCTTCGATCTTCGGACTTCAGAATGCCGACGCACAAGAGAGTGTCGGTCCGACGACGGCTCCGCTTCCGCCGGGTGTCACGTCGAACG
>JAZKJB010000316.1:5249-8913 GCA_040384505.1 Bdellovibrionota bacterium
GAACGCGAACGTTCAAACGTCGAGTGCATGGGATTCGGAACCGCAAACGTATGGCCAAGACGGACCGTCGCAGGGCGGACCTCTTTGTAATGCGGACCAACCTCCGTATCGTTGGGCGAGCTGGAGAACGATCTGCCGACCCGGCGGAAACATCAGCTCGATCGCCTGCCGAATCAGCGGCTATACGGGTCGCAAACTCGAAGTGAGCCAGGAAAGTGCCTGCGTGAACGCTCTCGAGCGCATGCGCCGTACGGTCGTCGAGCTCGATACTTTGAGAAATCGCCGTTCGACGATCATCGCGGAAATCGATGCGATCGGACGCCAAGTCTCCGATCTCAAGCGTGAGAAACGTCGCGCTGAACGTGAAGACCGCGAATTCGAAGCGGGCGGACGTCGCACGCAAACTCGCAGCAGCGGTGGCTCACTGTGGCCGCTCGTTGCAGGCGTGGCGCTCGGTGGAATCACCGAGTACCTCGGTTACCGTTCGAACAAATCGAACAATCGCGCACTCAATGATCTCGGTTGGCCGACGATGCCTTATCAGGCCGGCGGCTACGGATTCCCGTTCATGATGGCCGGCCTCTACGGCTCCATCGGCGGCGGCGTCAACGGCGGCTTCGGCTGCGGTGGCGGAATGGGTGGTGGCGGATTCGGAATGGGCCCCATGGGAATGGGCGGACCGTTCGGAATGAACGCAGGTCTCTACGGCGGCGCCGGAATGGGCGGCGGGCCGTTCGGAAATCCTTACGGACAATATGGTTCGCCCTTCGGCGGCGGCATGTACAACCCGGGCATGGGCCCGTGGGGTATGAACGGTCCTTTCGGCGGCATGGGTGGCCCGTACGGCGGCGGCAACATGATCGGCGGAGTCATCGGCGGCGTCGCGGGAATGTACCAAGGCGGAATGCCGATGATGGGCGGAATGCCCTACATGGGCGGCATGGGCGGAATGGCCATGGGCGGAATGCCGTACATGGGCGGCATGGGTGGAATGGCGATGGGCGGAATGCCCTACATGGGTGGAATGCCGATGTCGGGCGGAGGCATGCCGTACACGGGTGGCTTCGGCGGAGGCCCGATGGGCGGAATGCCGATGGCGGGCTCATTCGCAGGTGGCGCGATCGGTGGAGTGATGGGTGTCGCCATGGGCGGAATGCCGATGATGGGTGGAATGCCCATGATGGGCGGCATGGGCGGAATGGCCATGGGCGGAATGCCGATGATGGGTGCTCAGATGGGCGGCGGATTCCCTGGCGGCATGATGGCCGGCGGAATGGGCGGCTTCATGGCTCCGATGCCTGGCGACCCGCAAGGCATGCAGTATCAGCAGCAGATGATGCAGTTGCAGATGGAATACTCGCAACGCATGCAAGATGCTTCGATGGCTCGCATGCGCCAGTATCAGCAGCTCAACACCGAATACTCGACCCTCATGTTCCGATTCCAACAGCTCAGCAGCTTCGGAATGGGTGGCGGCGGTCTCGGTGGAAACTACTTCTACAATCCGTACTCCTCGGGTGGATCGACCGGACCGGTCATGAATCCAGGCACCGTGCCGACCGGCACGACCGGAACTGGAACGGGAACCGGAACGACGACTCGCACGCGCTGATCGTTTCGCAAATTCGAAAACGAAAAACGGCTCCTTCGAAAGAGGAGCCGTTTTCTTTTTCAAAACCCCTCGCGGTGGACCGTTGAAGGATCCGATGCCCGCTGGTTTCGGTAAACCGAAACTGCGACAGCGGTTCCGATCGCGAGGGCTCCGATCCACAGCCAATCCCGTCGGGCGCGTGTCTTCACCTCGCTCGGAACGTCAGCCCAATTTCGATCGAGCTTCTTGGGCGCGAGTGCGGTCGGAGGAGAGCACTTCGGTCCATCGTAGACGTCGACCTCGACGCCATCGTGGAGAGCACCGACGGGCGCTCCGCAACTCTCGACGAGAGGATTCACTTTCACACGGAAGACGCCGAGCTGAGCTGCCGTCATCTGCTCCGTCAGCGGCGCGTGACGATCGCTGAGAGCGGTGATTCGGTGGAGACCGGGAGAGATCCTGACCGTCGAGGCCGAATCGAGTACGACTTTGCGTCCGTCGACCAAGACGAACCGGAACCCCGGAAAAACGTCTCTTAGCGAAATCAAAGTCGACTGCGACGCCACCTTGGCGCGAGCGTCTTTGAATTCACGAAGCAGCGGCGGTGGAAACAAGCTGGGATCGGGATCGAGATCCGGAATCAGCTTCGCGGCTTTCGAGAGCCACGCCGACTTTTCCGTCGGCGAGTCCACGATCTGGGCGAGTCGCATGTGAGCGTACAAAATCACGTCGCGTTGCGAGTCGCGCCAGTCGCCGGCCGTCGAGAGCGCCGCGATTTCCATGAACTCGGATTTCGCGAGTTCCATCGAGCCGCCGAGCCAGGCTCGTTGGGCGTGCTCGAGTCGAGCACGAAGGCGTTCTTCGAGCTCGGCACCGGGGCGCGCGGCATCGAGTGCCTCACTCAGTGTTTTGCGGTCTTGCCGTTCCGCGAACACTCGAAGCTCCGAGTCTTGAATGTCGGGCCCCGCGACGAGTGGTCGCTCGAGGGCGGCGGCGGTCGAGAGCTGACAAAACACCAAAAGCGCGATGAGAAAATTCTTAGGGATTCGCATTGATCACCTCCACTGCGATTCGCGATGTTCTCTGACGAGACCGGGTCGCACGGGGGAGATCGTTAACAAAGCGCGTGCCGTCGCGGCTGGGGTTTTGGACGACGACCGTGAAAGCGCCGGTTTCGCTCACCAAACGTGACGATTCGGAGTCGGGGACGAGGACCGCGAAATGACTCGGGTTTAATGGCGCTCTCAAGATTTTCACTCGCTCGGCGACTTTGATCGATCGACCGCGGCCGTCCTCCGGGGCCTTGAAGAGATCGACGACTCCGAATTTTCCGAGAATCGAGTCCAAAGATTCGTAGTTCGCCACCTCGATCGGGACCAAGACGAAACCGGCGGGAATGAAGGTGGACGCGGTTTCCGGGCTCTCCGGTTCGATTGACGAATCGGACTTCGGCCGGCTGATATCCCAGGCGAACGCGATCGCGCCACTGACGACGATCGCGATCATCCAAATCTTCCACCGCTCGAAAGCGAGCTTTTCCAGCCAGTTCTTCATCTCGTTCCTTTCGATGTCGAGAACCGATGCCCTCGTTGAGTTTTGTTTCCCGTTTCGGCGATCGAAACCGCCAATAAAAAGAAGCCGACCATCAGGACAGCGACGATCGCCATTTCGATCACGACTTGTCCGCTTTCAGAAGACTTCGCCATCCCTTCGTTCCTTTCGCGATCGTCGCTCGACATGTCGTCTTCACTTTCAAGTCGTCACGTCCGAGCCACTGCCTGAGCCAAGCCGGAAGCAAACTCGTGACCGACCATTCAGCTTCCACTCTCATCTCTTGCCGCTCGGTGAATCCGGCGGACGGATGATAATCCGGAGTGATCGCGTCGCGAGGACTGGCGACGACGTCGAAAGTCGCGGCGCGCACTCGAGACTCGAGTGCGGCATTCCGATTCTCGAGCAAGCGAGCTTTGTCGCGCAGAGTTCGATGCAGCTTCAATTTCGTCTTCAGCGGGGTGGAGCGGGACTTCGCCTTCGTCGAGCAATGCCAGCAGGCGCTCGAGCAGGCGTACGTAG
>JAZKJB010000316.1:8952-10345 GCA_040384505.1 Bdellovibrionota bacterium
CTTTGATCGCAGCCAGTGCCGCTTTGGCAGCGGCGATGGCAGGTGGCGCGACGGCCACGATGACGGCGGCTTCGGCCGTTGCGCGAGCTTGGCGAAGTGAGCGGGCCGTCTCGTTTAGTTTCATGAGTGTCTCCAGGTCTTCGGCAATTTCATCTTGGGCTTTCAAGAGTGTGCTTCGGCATTCGTGCTTCAGCTCGGCATCGGCGTTCAAGAGCAGCATCGCGGCCGCACAAAACGTGACGAGCGAAACGAGGAGCGGCATGAGAACGAGAAGGCCTGCGACCGTGAAGCCGCGGTTCGATCGGAGGATCATCGACGTCCTCTTTCAGGGCGATTCAGCGGTAACGATCTTCGATCTTCGAAAGTGAGATCCTGACCCGCTTTCAAACTCCAGCGTCCGTCGACTTCGACGAACGCCGGCGTTCGGCGCACCATCACGTGGGAGAGGCGCCCGATCGGCAACGCTCCCGAGATCGAGCGCCGAAGTTCGTTTTCGCAGATGGATGCGGTCGCATCGGTCGCCAGACAAACCGAGGCTTCGTATGCGCTTCGATCGAGCCAAGCTCGGGCGAAAGACAGGTAGACGGCCCCGAGCCCAGCGCTCATGAAGACGACGACGAACGCAGAGGCGACGAGAGTTTCGAGCGTCGCAAAGCCGCGTTCAGTTCGCATCTGCACCGCCACTACCGCCGCCTCCGCTCGTCGTTCCGACGCCGTCGAAGAAGTTCCCGAGATCTTTTTTCTTGTAGTGACCGTCTTCGACTTGCTCGGCTCGCGCGGAGCGCTTCACGCCTTGAAGAGCATAGGTGATGGTGGCGAATCGCGAGGACACGGTCTGCCCCATGACTCGAACGATGGCGATCGTCGCCACGCCCATCAACGCGACGATGATCAGATATTCGACGAGGCCTTGGCCTCTTTGATTCTTGATTGTGCACATGGACGCCCTCCGGTTGTTGAAACCGGACGGACGATCAGCAAAGGCGGTGCGAGTGTGAAGGAGGAATCAGTGAGGAGTGGGGAGCGGGATGGATCCGGCTCCCGGACGACGGAAGAAAATCAGGCTTTGGCTTTCTTGCTCATCTTGGCGGCGCGAGCGATCTCTTCGCGCTCGTCTTTGCGGCGGACGATGATGCGCTCGAGGACTTCGACGGCTTCGGCGCGTAGGTCGTTTTCGTAGATGAAGCGGTAGAAACCTTCGATCTCGGGGCTCTGGCGAAACTTCTTCGTCGACGTCGGAAGGCTGTCCGATTGCACGAAGTCGATGGAGCTTCCATCTTTCGAGAGCTTTACCTTTTCCGGGTTTTTCTTCACGTGCGACACCTCATGCGAAAGTTGCTCGAACCTTAGGCGGGATCACGTGGTGAGTCAAGGCGATGACCTGCGGGGTCAG
>JAZKJB010000316.1:10355-11276 GCA_040384505.1 Bdellovibrionota bacterium
TATCTCAGACGGAGGTGCGCCGTGATTCTTCTCGACGGAAAAGCCGTGGCCCAGGCCCGCCAAATCCTCCTCCGCCAGCGCATCGACGAATTCAAATCCAAACGAGGCCGCCCCCCGGGTCTCGCCGTCGTCATCGTCGGGGAAGATCCCGCGAGCCAAGTCTATGTGAAGAACAAAGTGAAAACGACGACCGCGCTCGGGATGAAAAGCGAGCACATCGAGCTTCCGGCGACGACGAAAGAAGCGGATCTCTTGAAGGCCATCGCGAAACTCAACGAGGATCCCGCGATCGACGGAATCCTCGTGCAGATGCCGCTCCCGAAGGGCTTCGACGCCGAACGAGTCCTCGAATCCATTCGCCCCGAAAAAGATCCCGACGGCCTCACGAGTGGAAATCTCGGACTTCTGATGGCGGGAAAACCGCGCGTTTCGTCGTGCACTCCGCTCGGCGTGATGAAAATTCTCGAGCATTACAAAATCGAAACGAGCGGCAAGCGCGCGTGCGTGGTCGGCAGAAGCAACATGGTCGGAAAGCCGATGGCGCTGCTCCTTCAACTCGCGGATGCGACGGTCACGATGTGCCATTCGCGAACGAAGGATCTCGCTTCACACACGAAGCAAGCCGAGATCGTCGTCGTCGCCGCCGGAAGAGAAGGACTCCTCGGCAAAAACGACTTCTCACAAGGCGCCATCGTCATCGACGTCGGCATGCATAGGCCAACGAGTGGCCCGCACGCGGGAAAGCTCAGAGGCGATGTCCGCTTCGAAGAGCTCGACGGATGGGTCGCAGCTGCGACTCCCGTACCTGGCGGTGTGGGGCCGATGACGATTCAGATGTTGATGGAAAATACCGTCACACTCGCGGAGCTTCGCGAACGGAAGAACTGACCCTTTGAACTCACCAGAATCGCCAGAACGGCC
>JAZKJB010000317.1:0-7934 GCA_040384505.1 Bdellovibrionota bacterium
GGACAAAACGCTTGAGCAAAAGACGCACGTTCCGCTTCCAGCCAAAAAAGTGGATCCGCTTTCCCTCGATCAATTTGATGAAGGACTTCAAGCGAAACTCAAAAGGCTTCTCGATGTTCGGTCACACACTATCGAAGCTAACGACTTGCATGCTTTGATCGATCAGCTAGCTGATCTTGGCATCAAACACTTCGACCCGGTCGCGAAAGCTGAAAGAGCTCAACTTCGCCCCGAAAAGAAGACGAAAGTTGACGCGCCACGACCCGCGACGTTCAAGGTGAATCAAAGAAAGACTCGGTACATTGCCGCCGCCACCAACCACAGACTTTTCCTTCGCGATCGAGGTCGCTGCGATAACTGCGGCGGAACGATGCGAATCCAAAAGGATCACAACGTTTCGTTCGCGATGGGCGGCTCGAATGAGATCGATAATCTTCGCCTACTATGCAGATCATGCAACCAGCGACATGCGATCGAGACTTTCGGCATCGAGAAAATGTTGAGTTACCTGAAAGCGCCTTCGCGTGCTTATCGGTCGAGCTTCAAGACGCGCGCGACTTCGGCGTCGGCATGGAGCCGGCCAGTTCGATATGCGATCACTTTTCGACGAAGTTCGTGCGGATAGTACGACAGGTTCACGAGCACACCGTACTTGTCGTCGATTTCCATTCCCGTGATCAGGAAGCCCGCTTTCAATTTCGGAATGATGACTGCGTTGTTGTCCGTGTTGTGACGACTCATGATTCTCTGGAAACCGGCGGCGAGAATTCGACGAACGCTTTCTTCGAGAAGGGCCGAATACAATCCCTTGCGACGGTGTTCTTCGAAAATGGCAGAGTTGCGCATGTAGTAGGTGTCGGAGTTTTCTTGATTGCCCGTCGACCATCCGACGAAAGTGTCGCCATAGAAAACACCGAGCCGGAGACGAAAGACGCCTTTGTAAGCTGCGCCGTTGCGATCGACAAGTGCCTTCGCCAGTTCGGAGAGGTGTTCGTAAGGAGAATACATTGGCGATTCATCGCGGAAGATTCGCTCACCATGCGATTGCCACAAAGGAAAGAACTCCTCGTGTGTCATCTCACGAATCGAATACCCTTCAGGCAACCCCACGCGCCCCGCCTCAGTCCGTCGCCACTTGCGTGTCGACCGCCGGTTTTGGATCGCACTTCGGTGAATCGTAGCCCGCGGGTAATTTAACCGACGTCGGGGCTTTCAACACGGACTCGAGGCACGAGTTCACGTCGCGGCGAGTGTTGTCCGCGATGAAGCGTTCTTCCGAATCGACGCGCGACCATGCGACGGTTCCAGTTTTCAGTGCGAAGAGCATTCGCCCTTTCCATGTACTCCGAAACGACATCGCGACGTTCAGAGAACCTTGGAAGCCGACTTCACCCGAAAGTTCGACGTCGGCGCATTGATCGTCGCCGCATTCGTAGACGCCTTTCAGGATGCTCACCATGTCGAGCTGATATGGGATCATGTTGTCGAGCGAGAGCCACGCGGCTTGCATCGCCCACGTGTCCCCGATCGCAACGGGGCCCTCGGGCAACGAGACTGGTGGGACGTAGAACAAAGAGTTCGGCGGGTACTCGCCCGACTTCAAGATACGGCCTCGCGAATCCGCGGTGACCTCGTGTTTTTCTCCGGGTTCCGGCATCGCGAAATCGTGGAGGTCGGAGTTTCCGATCTTCTTCGACGTCGTGATCACTTGAGTGAAAGTGCCGATGCCGCCGGCTCCGCCCTGAGGTTCGACCTTGATCGTCTCAGCTTGAGACGTGAATGCGAGCATGTCCTCCGTGCGACGACGGACGTCGCGATCCTCGAAGGAATCGGAGGTCGACTTGTGCAGGTAATCCACGCTCTCCGTGCGACCCATCTCCGCCTTCAAGCGCAGCTCGATGGGAGCGCTCAGCTTCACCGTGGGAAGATCGTGGCGCTTCTCCGCGTGCGAACAACCCACGCTAGCGATGAGACAGGTGAAGAGAAAAACGACATTCGCGCGTATTCCGAAGTGCTCTCGCATCTTTGTCTCCCGCTCGAGCACGCGAAGAAGCGCGTACTCGAAAATTCGGCCTCCGCGACAGGACGCGAAAGGTCACTCGCCAAATGCGACTCGCAACAGGGTCTCAAATTGAGACACGATTTCAAGGCCAAACACGCGTCAGTGCGAGGGAAAACCGAGAACTCTGGCACCACTGTTGCTCTAGATAGGGGTGTGCCTCAGGCACTGACGGGGGATCCGATGAAAGCATTCGAATCGATCATGAAAGTCGTTCCGCTTCTCGCAGCAGCATTCTTGCTGACCGCCTGCGGCTCGACCGAGAACCCGAAAGACGGAGCTTCGGTTCCGCAAATCAATCCTGGATTGGTGGGAACGACGATCACCCAGAGCGGCGACGTCGGCACTCAATGCAACTACTTCGATTCGACCGAAACGCGCCTCGCTGGCCGAGTGACGACCACGTACTCGAACGGTCAAATCCAAGAAGACAAGATCCGCCTTCGCATCACGAGCCTCGCGACGAACTTCGACACGGACACGAACGTACAGATCAAGTTCTTCCGCTGGCAGGTTTCGAGCGCGGGCCTCGTCCACCTCGACACGAATCCGGTCGAGTTCATCGTGGAAAAAGGCGCGACCAATTCGACCCCGATCTCGGGAAGAATGACCTCGCTCAGCGCGACCGACATCGCGACTCTTCGCACGAGCAACGGCGTAACGGGCACGACGTCGATCGACTTCCTTTCGAACACGACCCTCATCCTCCAAAACGTCGATTACAACTGGCAGGCATTGAAAGTCGTGATGTACGACGGCTCCGGCGGAGTCATCGGCTCGGCGGATCTTCTCTTGCCGGTCTTCACGGCGAACCCGAACAAATATCAGACTTCGCACCCGGGCATTCTCCCCGCGCTGCATCCGATGTTCAAAGAACGCGCGCAGAACCTCAGCGACGCCGACTGGGGCGCCCGGTTCAACACTTATTGTTTCTGATTTCGATCAATCGAGAAGGCCGTTGATCAAGAGCGAGGCCTTGAGACCGATCGTGTAGTCGGTATACGAGAAGCTGTTGAGCTCCATCGTATTGGCCTGTAGCTCGAGAGTCCCGCGCAACATCTCCCGATGATCGATCGAGAACGCTCCATAGGCGTACGAGCCGCTGCCTTCGAGATGCGCGACCGAAGCTCCCGTCGTCGACGAGATCGCCTTCAAATCCACCGCGACAGTGCGAGTTCCGTAGCCCAGGGAAAGATTCTTATAGAAGAACCCTGCCCGGAGACCCTTCGACTTGATCGTCGTTTGATCGAGATAGGTATCGGACTTGTACGTGTTGCGAAGATCCGACTCCCCGACCTCGGCTCCGACGATCATTCCGAACGAGCCCGAGAACGGAACATCGACTCCGACCTCCGCCGTATTTCCCCAGCCCGCAAGCGTCGTCTCGACACCGGGCTGCTGCACTCGCGCGAACGCGCGCGAGAACCCGAAGCCACCGAAGAGGCCGAACTTGCGACTGCTCTCGGCGTTTGCATTCACGCCGAGCAAAAGGACCAAGATGAAGAGGCCACCTTTGACGTTCGTCATTCGGGGATCACCATCATCGAGGCGATGCACTTCGTATAATACTGCGGACCGATCGTCGGCCCGAGTCGAGTCATGAGCTTCGTCGTCGGATTGAATGAAAAACGTTCGATCGTATTGAACGTGCTGAGTGAGTTCGCGACGTACACGCTCGTGTCGGCCGGATTCTCGGCGAGAGCCGAAATGCCGTTCACGATCGCGAAGTCGTTATAGGCGGTCATGGTTCCGGAAATGACGTTCGTCAGCACGTTCACGTCCATCGCTTGAACGATGTTGCTCGCAGCAGTCGTACTGCCGTAACCGACGAGGAGCTTGCCCGAAGAATGCGTGAGGAGCGAAGTCGGCAGCGCCGTCGTCGCCGGCGCCGTCAGGGTCGTCAGACAATCGCCGGCGACCGCATACCCGGTCGACGAGATCATGACGATCTTGTTGTTCGGCGTGGCCGCACCATGCGCGTAAACGATTTTCCCGTTCGAAAGGAGCTTCACGTCGGTCACAGCCGTGTTCGTCGCAGCACAAGCGCCGGCAGGAGCATTGATGTAGGGGTTCGCACCTTGAGTGATTCGCGCTTTCGACGGGCCGAATTTTTCGACCGAGACCGCTTTCGTGACGAGCAGGGAATGATCGGTGCCGACGGTCATCGAACGAATCGGAGTCGCCAAGGCCGTCGCGTTGGTCAAATAGCTGGAGTAACCGGTGCCGTCTTTGCGAACGAGATCGATGCGACGACCGGAAGCGTTCTCGACGGCGACGATGATGTTGTCCGTGTCGAAATTGGCGATGCCGACCGGTAAATCGCCCGGCGAAATCGAACCGTAATCGATGATGATACGACGAAGACTTCCCGTCGTCGGGTCGAGTACCGCGATGGTTCCCGAAGCCGTGCTAGTGACGACGCCGCCCGCGTTGCAGGCACCGCTCGCGACATAAAGACCGTAGTTGGACGAAGAGGGGCCGCCCGAAGTCAGGCTCGGCTGCAAAGGCTCGCCGGACTCGGTGCTGCAAGAAGCGAGAACGAAGCCCGAGAGAAGGACCGTCGCCGCGAATAAACATATTTTTGTTTGTCTTGCAAAATCCATCGCTTACACCCCGCTCCTCGTCTTGAGAAGCTATGGATCAGATCGGAACAATGATTGATCTTGTTAAGATCTCCTTCGTAAAACTGGATGCTCGGAATTCACCTGGACTCGACTTTCCGACACAAAAAAGGAAAAGGCCCCCGAAGGAGCCTTTTCGCGTGAACTGGATTTTCGTCTTAGTCGACGTAGAGTCGAGACCAGAGTCTCAGTGACTCGCTTCCTGCACGACCTCTTCGGCCTGAAGATTCTCGCCGTGGCGATAGCGATCGACCAAATTCATGTCCGTGGTCGGGAACGAGAACAAGAGCGCATGGCTCGAGCTCGACGTGTCTTCGATCGTCACGACGACGTAGTGGAGGTCGCGCTTCGACTCGTCCGGGTAATCCTTGATGAACGTGACGAGGACGTTGCCCGAAAGATCGTTCGATCTCCAGATCTCCTCCGCATCTTCGATCGCGGTCTCGCGAAGTTCCTCGTATTTCTTGAACTCGCTCTCCGGGATGTCCTTTTCCGCGCGGAGCGCCAACATCGCACGATAAAGCCCGACTGCGAGATCATCGCCTTCGGTGAGCGCGTCCCCTTCGACGGCGCCCTTCTCGACTTCCTTGATCACTCGGTCGAAGAGCAAGTTGCCGCGACGGAACCGATCGACGAGCTCGAGGTCGGTCGACGGAAAATGCAAGAAGACGAAGCTCGGCGTATCGTCGGTCGCATACGCGAGCGCGACGTAGTAAACGGACTCGGTGTCATTCGTGTAATGCCCGACGTAAGTCCGCACTTTGAATCCGTGGATCGACGTCGCGTCTTCCCAGACTTCGTCCGGATCGTCGAGAACCTGATCCAACAAATCTTCGTACTTCGGGAATTCTTTTTCCTGCACGTCTTGGCCCGAGCGACTGGAGAAATACTCTTTCTCTAGCGAGTGAATCTGCGGAAGGAAATGATCGTAGAGCTCGTCTTCGGTTTGGAAAACGAGACCACGCGTTTCGTCGATCACGATGCGATCCCTCATCAGCTCTTCCTCCCGGCGAGTGGGCTTTCTTACGGTCCGTTTACTCATGGGCGACCCCTTTCGAGCAGTGCACGAGATACATGAACTTGAGTTCGAATTCGGGCTTGGCAAGTTTTCCGTTGGGCTTCGAGACGTATCGAAATGAGGCGAAGGAATGCGAGATCGGAAACTCCGGGAGAGTGACCGAGAAACTGGCGGCTAGCGTATCCTTGAGGCCCTTCACGAGGTCTCCGTTCGCGCGCGTTTCCTTACTTCAATGGTAAGGTTTCGCAATGCTCGATGTCAAATTTCGTACGCAAATTGACTTGATTCGAACCCGCGCAGATGGCGCAATAAAAACCAGGGATTACTGCCACTTCAGCATGGATGCATAAGGGGGCGCGAATGACGGGACCACGAGGCGAAGGCCGAGGCAGCAAGGACGCGAGTGCCAGGGCTTCCGACCAGCAAGTCGATCAGATCGAGTACCTTCTCTATCAAAGCACTCAAGGCATTCATTTCATCTTCGACCATTCCGACGTCGCAAAAGTTCTGCGCAGCAAAGCGCCGGACGTCGAGCCGCTGACTCTGCAGCACATGGAAAAAGTGCAGAGCCTTTTGTCCAGTCTCCTCGACCGCAAGTCGATGAACGAAAAGAAAAGTTATCTCGAGAGTCTCTCGGGAGACGACTACGAGCTCCTCGTCCGCGCCTACTTCCAGCTCGTCGACAAAGCGATCCTCGCCCACTCGACCCTTCGCCACTAAAGCCCTTCACCACTTCGAACCGATGAGTCGCCATGATCTCCATGGCGGCTCGACTCGTTTGCTTCCTCGTCGTCTCGTTCATCACGTTGAACGTTCGCGCCGAATACCGCGTCTTCGAGCTCTCGATCGAGAACGAAAGCGGCCAAGCGCGAACCGTGCTCAGCACCCTCGACGACATCCAATACCCTTCGTACTTCCCCGTGAAGAAAACGGACAAGGTCACGATCCAGGACTCGTGGATGTGCTGGAAGAGAAGCGACGTCTCCCAGGATCCCGCCCAGCGCTATTGCCCGAATCCCCGTGGACCCGCGAGCGCGCCGACTGGACCGAAGCCCGGCGCGAAGTAGCTCCAGGACTCCTGCTCCGCCCGTTTTCCATGATAAGATGACCACACGCGCTCGAGGATTGAACGCGTCGTAGAGGACATGATGTCTGATATCTCTGCCACTCAGCGAGACAACGCTCGATCGCTCGAAGATCTCAAGCAAGAGCACGAGAAGAAGCTGCAGAAGCTTCGCGCTGAACATCAAAAACAAGAAGAGACGTTGAAAGCCAACGGCGATGCCGCCGTCAGCCACATCAAGAAGACGACCGCCGAGCGAGTCGAGTCCGCGCGCGCGCAAGCTTCCGAAAAACTCGAAAAGGAAGACGAAACGCTCCGCAAGGACTACTCGAGTCTCAAGCGCCGTGCGACGTCGCAAAACGAGTATCTCGAGGATCAGATCCGCACGAGTCGCAAAGAAGCCGAAAAAGCGATCGGCGAATCGAAAGAGCGCGAGCTCCACGTCGTCGATCAATCTCAAGAAAAGCTGAAAGACTTCCTCGCGAATCAGCAGGAAGTTCGCTCGAAGGCGCAGAAAGCGACCCAGAGCGAAGTCACGAAGTCGACTCAAGCTGCGAACCAGGAACTCGCGAAAGCGAAGCTGGAGTCGCGCACGAAGATCGACAAGACGAACGTTGAAAACCGCGAACGCATCGACGGCTTGAAGACCAACAACAAGCAGATGTACGACGAGGCGAAAGAGCAAGCGGAGCGACGACTGAATGAGCTTCGTACCGACAGCGAGAAGAAAGTCTCGAAGGAGCGCGACGAGGGTCAATTCAAGGCGACCCAGATTCGCGACAAGGTGAAGGAAGCCACGACGACGGAGCAGCGCAACGGCGAGCGCCAACTGACGACGATCATTTCTGACAACCAGAAGAAGATCGAAGAGACTCGTAACCGCGCTTTGAAAACGAACGAGAAGGTCCAGGCGACCTACTCCGCCGAGACCCAGCGAGTTCAGACGACCGGCGAGCGTGAGATCGCGGACGCGCAAGCGAAGTTCACGGCACTGAAGCGCGAACAACAGGCGGCTCAACGTGACGAGCTGAAGAAACTCGAGACCGAGCAGCTCGCTCTCGAATTCCGCTCACGGAAAGAGCACGAGAATCGCCTGAACTCGACGATCTCGGTCCTCGAAAGCGAACTCAAAGAACAGCGCACCGACTTCGCGCAGAAGTACGACAAAGAAGG
>JAZKJB010000318.1:0-3438 GCA_040384505.1 Bdellovibrionota bacterium
CGGCGTTTGCGCACAATGGGGCGCATCCGGATAACCCCGATGCGGTGAACGCGCGGGGTGGGATCGTCAAGGAGACGAAGAATCATCACGTGGAAGTCGTGCCGAGTGCGAAGTCCGCGAAGATCTACGTCTTCGATCGTAAGATGAAGGCGGTCGCGGTGGAGAAGATCCAGATGAAGGCGCGAATCGCGACACCGAAGACGAGCTTGAATCTCATCCTCGAGCCGAAGGGCGATCACTTCGATGCGCCCTATCCGCGTGAACCTCTTATGCGCTATCAGATCGTCGTCGTCTTGACCGACAAGAAAGACGAAGTCGTCACGTTCGACGTCGAACCCAGAAAAGATCCGACAAAGAAATAGCCGGTATCAGAATCCCGGTTTTATGAGCGGGCTCAGCGATGCCGTGTTCTGCGGGATCGACTTGAACTTCGTCCAATCGACTTTCATCGCTTCCGCGATCGTCGCGACGACATTCTCGGGCGTGATGTATTTGTACTGACCCGATTCGGCTTCCAGCTTAGTCCGAGCGGGCTTCCAAGTTTGGAAGTCGACGGGGAGGGCCGCATGCACGGGACCACCCGTCTTCGACTTGGAGGCTTGCACGAGGTGGCTTTCACCGATGACCTGACCGCCCTTGATCCCGCCGCCGGCGAGAAGGATCGAATTCGTGAGCGGGTTGTGGTCCTTGCCTTTCGATGCGGTCAGAACGGGCGTCCGTGAGAACTCGGAGACGACCATGAAGATCGTGCGATCGAAGAGACTCGCGCCTGAAGTTCCGACCGGCGTGTTCTTGAAGACATCGAAGACTTTCGCGATCGATTCGTGAGCCGTCTTCAGCAGATTCAGATGAATGCCCTCGTGGTTCGAATGCGTGTCGAGGTTTCCGCCGACCGAGATGTCGATTTGACCGTGGAGTGAAGTCCCAGATGCAAAGGCGGCGGCAATCGTGGCAGCGCTGTACTCGGAGTAATCGTTCTCGTACTTCGTTTTCTTGAGTCGCTCGATCAAATCAAGCACGCGAACACGGTCCTCGATCAATGCTTTTTGGGCGCGGGCGAATTCTTCGTTCAAGGTCGAGCCGGCGATGTAGTTTTCGAAATCGGCCAAATCCATCATCTCTTTGAACGACTGAACGCTGGTGATGCTCGAGACCATGATTTTGCGATCGAGGGTCTTCGTCATACCGTTGAAGACGACCCCTAAAGATCCGATCGGCGTCGCGGCCGCGAGCTCGATCGGAATGTAAGGTGACTTTCCATCTCCGGTTCCGCTCGAGACGTACTCGAGACCTGACGAGTGCCCTTGATCGCTCGTCCCCATGATCACGCCATTGACGACCGAAAACTCACCGGCATACTTCCCGAGTGGAGCCGCGGCCGGGGCGACTTTGACGCCGCCCAAGTCGACGATTTTGTCGGGTGCGTATTCGATGAACATGTCGGACTGCGAGGAGCCGTTCGCGTGAACCTTCGGGTCGATCGAGAGTGTGACGTCCCAACCTCCCGACACCCGCAAGAGGACGAAGAAGCGAGCCGTCGCCGGATCGATGGCGCCAGCGGCGCGCGCGAGACGCGGCCACGCGGGAAGAGCCGCGGTGGCACTGGCGGAAGCGAGGAGTTGGAGAAAGTCGCGGCGATTCATCGTTTCACTCCTAGTATTTCAACGTGTCGGCCATGAGGATCATGAACCGAACGGCCCGCGTTCCTTCGAACGTGTTGAACCCGAATGTCGGATTCATTTCGACATCGACGAATGAGAACGCCTTCGGGTTTTTCGCGACACTCGCGAGCAAGGATTCGTCGATTCTCTTCGCAAAATCGTCGATGTTCGCGGCGAGACCCATGTCTTTGATGACGTCGTCGGGCCCGACGAGTCGTTCGATCTGCTCGGCAATGGCTGCGCGACGTTTCACGACGTCGAGTTTCAGCCAGTTGCAGCCATTCGGATATTGAGGAAAGGTCGGGGCGATCGTCATCGGGCAGAGCGCCATCATTTTCGGTCCGAGATACTTCTCGACGAGTGCCGCATTTGCACCGACCTGGTAGCGCTCGTAAAATCCTTCATGATCCGAGACGATGAAACCCTTCAGGCAACCCATGTACCAAACGATGAATCCCGAGTTGGGGTTCTGGATCGCCGGCTCGCCCGTTTCGGGCGAGTTGCCTCCGAGGGTCGAATGAGTATCTGTGGTATCAACCGAGCAATGGGACTTCATGGTCTTGAGTGTCGCCATGGGAAACTGCCAGATCAGAATCGAAAGAATCGTATCCGGCGAGGGATAACGATTCCAGTTACGCGTGAACGACGCGTTCTTTTTCAGTTTGCGCCATTCTTCGTTCCGCGAGCTTGCCGAGCCATTTGCCGAAATGGTCGTGAGTGCGAAAACGGCCGTGAGGAGCATGATGAGCTTTTTCATGGCGTAGCTCCTTGAATGGTGGGCTTTCCGAATTCGTCGCGAGCACCTTGAGCGAGCCACTTGCGAACGAGCTCGATCTCCGAGGTCTTCCATCCCGCGGATTCCTTCGGCATTTTTTTCTTGTCACCATCGGCACGGTCGAGACGGTCGATCATGCCTTTGACGGTTTCTTCGTGGAGCGTTTGCGAGCCCCCGATCGGAAGTGACGAGAACTGAGGAATCGTCATTTCCCTAGCGTGACAGCTGTCGCAGCGTTGCAAGAGATCTTCGACTTTATCGAATGTCACGAGCTCCGGCGGCGGAGGTTCGACCGGTCGGCGGCGGAACTGATCCGACGTGACCAGTTCGAGAACGAAGTCGTTCGTCTTTCGCCCGACGGCATTGAACTTCTTCACCCACGCGGGGCGATCTTGAACCGGAAGCTTTGCGTCTTGTCCGATGAACTCTTTCCAGAACCACTTCACCTGACAGGTTTCATATTCCGGTTGCTGCGTGATGGCTTTCGCCACGTCGCCGATACCTTTGCCCGGAACGGTAATCAACTCTCCTGTGACCAGACGAGTGAACACCAAAGCCCCCGCGGCCGGGCGAGGATGGAGCGCCAACGCGCTCGTTTGAAAGACCTTGCCCATCGGATCGAGTTTGTAGTGGCAAGCCACGCAATCTTTATCGGTCCCGTGCTTGTCTGTGCCTGCGGCCATGCTCCTGATCGTTTCCTCGGTGACTTCGAACTTCTCGGGGAACGTCGCCTCGACGAACTCGTAGTGCTTGTCGCCGTTCGCCGGAACGTTCGGGGTCATGGCATCGCAAAAGAAAATCTTGAACACGGCTGCCGCACGCTTGCGATTCTTGTTCAAGACTGTCGTGTTGTAGCGAGCGCTGAAGCGAGCGGTCGTCAGTGCGCCCGCGACACGAACGTCATCGGGAGCGAAGCTGACAGGATAGCTCGGTTTATCGGCGATCGGCTTCTTGAGATAGTCGGCTTGAATCGATCCGACTCCGTCGGACGGCAACTGGGGA
>JAZKJB010000319.1:0-1388 GCA_040384505.1 Bdellovibrionota bacterium
AACCCCTCCGTTGGAATTGAAGTGGGGGGTCCAAATGAAATTAGTTTTCCACTGCGCGGTGGCGTTCGCCACTTGCCTGTTGTCCGTCACATCGCTCGCCAAAGACGGCCGCCGCGCCTACAAAGTCGCGCCGGGCTATGCGTTTTCGGGCTCGATGTCGGCACTCGGCGAAGTGAAGGTCCTCGACTCGATTCCGCAGCTCGGCATCGTCGTCGTCGGTGCGGGGACCGAGATCAAATCCACGAAGTGGCGCGATCTCGGCGAAGTCGGTGAAGTCTCGATCTCTCCGTTCGGTCCCGACACGGAGAGCGGAATGTGGGGACTGCGGGCGATTGAAGCTCCCGCCGCATGGCCACGCACGGAGGCCGACGGTGTCGTCGTTTCCGTGAGCGATACCGGAGTGCAAACGCAAAATCCCGATCTCGCGCCGAATCTCTGGAGGAATCCCGGAGAAATCGCCGGCAACGCCCTCGATGACGACAAGAATGGGTACGTCGACGACGTTCATGGTTGGGATTTCTCGTCGGACAAGCCCGCCGTGAAGGACAACCACTATCACGGGACCCACGTCGCCGGCACGATCGCCGCCGCACACGGTCCTCGCATCGTCGGAATGGCGCCGAAAGCGAAGATCATGAGTGCGACGTTCATCACCGGCAGCGGCTCGGGCACCTCGATCAACGGGGCGAAGTCGATCGTTTACTCGGTCGACAACGGTGCGAAGATCATCAACTGCAGCTGGGGCGGTCCGGGAAAAGACGAAGTCGTCGATGCTGCCATTCGTTACGCCGAGAAACACGGTGTCCTCTTGATCGTCGCCGCCGGCAACGACGTGAAGAACGACGACCGCACGTATTTCTCTCCCGCCTCGAATCCGAATCCGACGATCGTATCGGTCGGCTCGACCGCATCGGCCAAAGGTACGATGTCGTCGTTTTCCAATTGGGGTGCGGTGTCCGTCGATCTCGCAGCGCCAGGTTCGAACATTCTGAGCGCGCGCCCGAATGGCGCCAAAGCGAGCTACCAACTCTTGAGCGGAACTTCGATGGCGACCCCTCACGTTTCGGGTGTCGCTGCGCTCGTTTGGTCGCTGAACAAAAGTGCAACGAGCCGTGAGGTGAAGGAAATCCTCCTGCGAACCGCGATCCCGAACAAGGCGTGGAAAGGGAAGTCGGTCACCGGTGCGGTGCTGAACGCGAAAGCCGCAGTCGCCGCCGTGCCATGAAGGTCGTGCGAGCGACCACGTGACCAACGTCGCGAAAACCGCGCTGGTGGCGCCTCTCCGGAAATTTCGGCGGGGCCTTATCGCACGAAAGTCCTGTCGTCGCTTCCTAACCATCGTTCGGTTACCGAGGAGCTAACGCCGGAAAACCGCCATGAGAGCCATT
>JAZKJB010000319.1:1398-6977 GCA_040384505.1 Bdellovibrionota bacterium
CGGAAATCCGCTGCTGGCGCGGATCTCCGGCCCTCTGTCCAGGAAAGGTCCTGATCTCGGGCGTTGGGCAAGCGCTGAGTTAAAATTGTAGGGAACATCACACCTCATCTTTGTGAGAGGGGACTTCATGATCCAAATCGAAGCCCGTGCGAGCCGCGCATGGTTGATGTCAGCACTTGTAGCGATTTCGGTAACAGCGCTTTCCGCGTGCGCGCCGCCGACGAGCGAAACTCTTCCCGACGATCCCGCCGGCGAAATCATCCGCAACCCCGGCGACGGCTCGGCCGCGAACCCGACGCCCGACGATCCGCCGACTCCATTCCCTGTTCCGCCCGAAATGGATGAACCGAATCCGGATACGCCTTCGCCTTCGGCCAGCAAGTATGCGTTCGTCGATCCGAACAAATTGATACCGTCGAATCTGAAGACGGCGGCGCTCGATTACTTCGACCGCAATCAGACGCGGATCAAGAACAAGAGATACCTGTCGATCATCGACTTCTCGATGTCGTCGAGCCGCGCCCGGTTCTACGTCATCAATATGTCGACGGGCTCCGTCTGGGCGATTCGTGTCGCTCACGGCAAGGGTTCGGATGCCAACCACGACGGCTAGGCGGAAACGTATAGCGGTAGCCACGGCTATTCGCTTCGTCTCGACGGTCTCTCGTCGACGAACTCGGCGGCCCGTTCACGCGCCGTCGTCATTCATGGCGCGAGCTACGTCCAAGATCGCGCGGTCGTTCAAGGTCGAAGCTGGGGTTGCCCAGCGATCTCGATGACCAATCGTACGAAGCTCATCGACATGATCAAAGGTGGTTCGATCATTTACGCGGGCCAGTCGGCGCGCTGATCGGCTGATCGTTCTAAAAGCAGCTCCTCGCTCGAGAGGAGCTGCTCTCGATTCCTCACGAATTTTCACCTCCCGCAGGATTCTTTTCTCATGCCTCATCTCCCGGCAGATGCAGGACGTTCAATCCGACCCTGAATTCTCTGCAACGACTTTTACATCTTCACAAGATGGCCCCAGTCTCGTTGCCGCCTCACGCTCCTCACTTTAGATTCCCCGTCGGCCCATAGCGACCGGTGTCAGATTGATTCTGAAACCCGCGTTTTGGGTTGGTACCGACCTTGCTCTAGGGGATCGCGTGCCGATTGATTGGCGGATTGAACGGCCGAGTTGATACCAGCTCGGAGCCCAAGCGAACGGCAAATAGGAAACGAACGGTAAACACCAAACACCTTTTTTAGGGGGATCACGTGACTCTGAACAATTTGAAAGCAACGGTTTTCGCACTCGGTGCAGCAGTCCTCGTCGCAGCTTGCGGCGGCGGCGGCGGCGGCGGTACGGGACCCACGCCGGGCCCTGGCCCGGGCACTGTCTATTATACGCACGAGCAGCTCGCTGCTGAATTCGTCGACCGCGCATGGGGCGAAGCCGGCCTCGATCTCTCGCTCGCTAAGACCAACACGCTCCAGTACGACTACATCGTCGTATACGACTATGATTACGGTACGTACGACGCTTACTACATCGGTGCTTACTCGCCCGGTATGAACGTCGCGAACTACATCAACGCGTACTCGTCGAGCATGTACTACGACCTCGATTACCTCGGTGGAAACCAGTACCAAGACTGGTACACGGGACTCGTGTTCGAAGAAGGCGCTCCCACTTCGAAAGATCTCGCGAAAGTCGCGGCTTTCAAACAAGAAGTGCGCGTCCAGAAATCGGCGAAGAAGATCCAAGCTGACTTCGGCCTCAGCGAAGAGCGCAGCCGTGAAGTCGCGAAGCTCGCAGTTCAATTGGCGGATGCTCCGAAGTCGTCGATGACGACCAACGACTACGACAATTTCTCGAAAGAGCTCCTCGGTTCGTCGATCAGCCAGTTCAATCAGGCGATGAAGAAGTCGGCTGAAGGCGACACTTCGGCACTCAACGGCCTCCTCGACAAAGCCGCGAAAGTGAACGGCGTCGGTCCTGAGCACATGAACAAGATCGTCGGAGAGTTGTTCCAGTAATCGAATGAGTCGGCGGGATCCTTCGGGATCCCGGCACGAGCTCGAACCGGTTTCGAACGAAGTCTTCCGGGGGGAAGACGAAGCCGGAAGAGTGAACGGGGGCACTGCTTATCGATAGCAGAGCCCCTTTTTTTTGTCCTCGAAGCGTTTTTCGACCAGCGCCCCTTGCGGGGTGACGAAAGGTTCCGATGAGAAAGTTCGCGTTGATCCCCCTCTTGGCCCTGACACTCGTTTACTCGAGCCAAGTCTTGGCCGGTCCGTTCACGGACTTCCCGGGTGCGATTCCCAAAGACGCGAGCCGAACGGCCGCCACCGACCTCGTTCTCGACGGTCGCGTTTTGACCCCCGACGAAGCGGATCAGCTTCGCGCGAAGGGGACCGATCTCTCGGCGATCGATCCGCAAGCCTCGGACATCTGGTCCGCTGCACCACAGACCTCCTTGCTCCCGGCTCTCGACGTGAAGTCGACCGGCGAGACGTTCGAGTATCTCGACGTCGTCGCTTCTCCGTACGGAATGTTCCGCTTCAGCGTTTCGAAGAAAGACGCGGCCGGCGTTCCTCGTACCTATACGATCGTTCTCTCCAAAAAAGTGCACAACGTCCTGCTTCGCCAGGGCCTTTTGCGCAAACTCGGTTACCAGGTGCCCGAAGTGAAACGCCTGCGGAATTTCACCGTGCGCTTCACGGGTGCCGCATCTCGCATGGGCTTCGTCGACGCGGTTCGTGGGCAGATCATGCTCGCGGATCCGAAGCGCTGGATCCTCAACTCCGAAGACAAGAACGCGATGGATGCTTTGCTCCAAGACGCGGTCATCGTCGGAGGCGACAACCACATCTACAATCTCGCCGACGGTTTGGTGCCGAGCGAAGTCATTCAAGGGCGCCGTGTCCTGAATGCGCTTCTCGTTCCTTACAATCTCGTCGACGTCCCGGAGAGCGTGAACTTGTTCACGTGGCACCCGGGCCGTATCACGAACGACATGATCTATTTGCCGTACGATGACGGCGACGACTTCTTCCCTTCGCACGACGACGCTCGTTGGATCGCACGTCGAATCGCGAAGCTCTCGCGCACGGACTTCGAGCAGATCGTCGCCGGCGCGGATTTGCCTGCGGAAGTCGCGGCGTTGATGACGGAGAAAATCGTCGCACGCCGTAACATGATGATCGGCTACATGGGCGTGACCGCTCCGGCTCTGAAATTCGATCCGGCGGTTTCGCGCGGGGCGAATCTCGTGAACGGCAAACTCACGAAGCAAGACTGGACCGGTTACGGCTCGCGCTTCGCGTTTGGCGATCCCGTGGCGCCGCTTTCGGGCTCCGAGATCCGTGCGTTCTTCAAATCGCGCGCGTTCGGTACCGTCGTCGACAACTTGATTTCTCAGTTCAACTTGAACGTGATCCCGCATTCCGACATCAACCAGAAGATCTACGATCATCAGGTCGAGCTCGCTCAACAGAATTTCCTCAATTATTTGAAGACGGGTCAGAACAAGAAAACGCCTTTCGGTTTCTGGACGACGCCCATCTTCGCAGGCAACTTGATCGTCTCGCGCGATGTCGTCACCGGTTCGTACCTCGGAACCGACAACCTCGTTCAGCTGGCCGATTCGTTCGGCTTCTCGGTCGAAGGTGGTTTATTCATCGGGATCGACGGTTTGCCGGCGAAGCTCGGTGCAGGCGCACAAGCGAAGCTTTCGTTCACGCGGACTTACACGCACATCAAGCCGATCAAGAGCGTGAAAGCCGCTCTCAAAGAGCCTTACCGCAACATGGCGGTTCCGCTCTTGAAGAACGATTTCGCAGAAGCTCTCGACAAAGCGATCGCGACTGGTGGCGCGACCGATGAGAAAGCGACGAAGGCGCTCGCGGACGCGATGGAGGAGTTCAAGAAACTCCTCGCCGTCAACGATTCGCTCCTCATCCAAGACAGCGTGAGCGGTCTCGGTGGGATTCAAGCGTCGTACGGTCTCGCGAAGAATTTGAGCATTCATGCGTCACTCGCGGATTCACAGGTCTTCATCCGTCGCCTGCAGATCTATCGGAAAGACGCCGACACGATCCAGGTCTACCGTGATCCGGCGGACTACAACGTCCTTTCGGCGGCGATCGGATTCAACGCGTATATCCCGGTCTTCGAGATGCGTTTCTCGCGCAAAGCCGGCGAAGCGACGACGTACTTCTATGAGCTGAACGTGAAAGGCGATCTCGCGGAGAATCCGGGAGCGATCGCGAACATCAAAGCGCTCCGTTCGCTCCTGGTGACGAACTCGACCGACGCGATCGAAGGGTTGCAGAAGCCTTTCCAGATCACGCATAAGTTCCTCGAGAAGGAGACCGGTGGGAAATTCCTGTTGTGGCGTTGGCTCGATCTCGAGTCGAACGACCGCATTCGTGCGATCCACCCGGGTGGACAGTCGAAGGACTTCTTGTACTGGTCGGAAGCGAAAGTGAACGGGAAGAGCTACGAAGCTCTTTCGACCGACATCCTCTCGAAGATCTTGGAAGAGATCTCGGGCTCGCAGGAGATTTCGATCGCGACGCCAGGTGCGGGTCAGCCGGGCCAAGGCATTTATGGAAGTTCGGTCTCGCGTCGTGCGGCTTTCGAAGCCGAGCTCTTGCCCTCGCCGTCGAAGACGGCACTCGGTGAGCAGTACGTCGACATCTCGTACGAGTGGAGAGGTTGGGAGATCTCGCGTAAGGATCTCGAGAAGATCATCAAGGACATCTCGACGAAGTTCTCGTTCCAGTTCTATCCGCCGCAGTCATTGCAGCAGACGAAGAAGGTGCAGCTGTATTCGGTCGAGCTGAAGATGAGCATCTATCAGGCGGGGATCGAGTTCCTTTCGAAGGTGCCGGTGAAACGCTTCGAAGACACGCTCACGCGTGAGAACAAGTACGAGAGATTTCCCGAGACCTACACGTGTCTCGGTCGGGGAGCGCGTTGCGAGCGCGACATCCAAGAGCGCGAGCGGAACCAACAGCTCTCGGAGAAGGCGATCCGGCAATTCCGTCAGGCTCAGAAGAAGTACGTCGAGGCGAAAGCGTCGGGCGACATCAATCTGGCGGCGAAGCAGGGCCTGAAGATGATTTCGGCGACGGAATCCGTTCTGTCTTCGAAAGGCTTCATCGAGCTCATCGGTGGCCAACAGAACATCTTCGTCCAGTCGGCGATCCAAGGATTCCGCGTGGGTGACGAGGCTGGCGATACCGCTCTGATCTCGAGCACGCTCGGGCAGATCGGAAGCTCGAAACGCCTCGGTCCCTTGCGCTTCGTGCAAGAGAACCTCGGCATGACGGAGTCCGAGTTTTTCATTTACTGGCTCATCAACAAGATCTGAGGGTGAGACGATGAAACATAAGGCTTCGATCAAGTTCCTGGCGCTCGCATTGGGTCTCGCGGCGGCGTTGGCCGACAATGGTCATCTGACGGCGGCGTCGGCGACGGCTGCTGGGGAAAAATCAGCGAACGGCAACAGCATCGGCGATCAGCTATCGGCTGCGGCGATCGGTGATCTGCTATCAGCAACGGCAACGGCAACGGCAACGGCAACAGCAAC
>JAZKJB010000319.1:7077-10922 GCA_040384505.1 Bdellovibrionota bacterium
CGATCGGTGATCTGCTATCAGCAACGGCAACGGCAACGGCAACGGCAACAGCAACGGCAGACGGCCAACCGACGATCGCGATCGTCGAGTTCAGAGTGCAGCCGACGGCGGCGATGCTTTCGCGTGTCGCGGGTCTTTCAGGTGTACGTTCGATCCATAAGTTCGATGAATTCTCGTCGGCGTACTTTCGTCGCGTTTACCAGATCGAGTTCGATGGTGCGATGCTGCACTTCCGTCGCAAGATGATGGCGATGAGTGACGTCGTTCGAGTGGAATCGACAGAGCGGGTCGAACTCGCTTCGATCGTTCCTTCGAAGGACAAGAATCTCGGGTCGAACGATCCTTTGCTCGGTTATCAGTGGGCGTTGAAATCCGCGGGCCAAGTGGTCCTTCGTGAGATCGATGACATCCGCTCGGAACGGGTCGAAGCCGATCCGAATTCGGCGCCGATGGATCTCGGGCTCTCTTCCGTTCGCGCGAAGCTCGATCAGAATTTGAAGCGCGATCTTCTCGTCGCGATCGTGGACAGCGGTCTCGATCTCGGTCACGAGGACATCACGGGCAACATTTATCGCAATCGCGCCGAATGCGACGGCGAAAAGTTGCCGTTCAAGCCGACCGTAGACAAAGACGGAAACGGCTACATCGGCGACTGTATGGGGTGGAACTTCACGGCCAAAGTGGAAGCTGGAGACAACAATCCCGAAGACGATCTCGGCCACGGAACTCACATCGCCGGTATTCTCGGAGCCAAAGTCGGAAACGGCATCGGCGTCGCCGGCGTCAGCGATCGTATCAAGCTCATTCCGATCAAAGTGACTTCGCGTCGAGACAACGCCTCGCTCACGCACAAGGTGGCGAAAGCCATCTTGTACGCGACGAAGATGAAGGCCGACGTCATCAACTTCAGCCTCGGTTGGCCGGTGATCTTCGATGCGGAATATCTTCGTCAGGCTTTCGCGGAAGCGCGCAAAGCGGGGATCGTGATCGTCGCGGCTGCGGGTAACAACACGAGTGCTGCTCCCGTATTCCCTTGTTCGTACGAGGGTGTCATCTGCGTCGGCGCGACGAGCTTGAACGGCGAAGTCTCGGGCTTCTCGAACTACGGTGGTCACGTCGACATGATGGGGCCGGGCGAGCAAATCCTGAGTACGTTCCCGAAGGCGAGAGATCCCGAACAATTCTCGGTCAAAGGTTACGAGATCAAGAACGGGACGAGCCAATCGTCGCCCTACGTCGCGGGAGCTGCGGCGATCTTGAAAGGCCTTCTACCGAATGCTTCGGTCGATGAGATTCAAGCTCGACTCGCCCTGAGCGGTAAAACGGTCAAGTGGGGAGAGAAATACGCGCTTGCGGGTTCGATCGACGTATCACGTGCTCTTTCGGCGGTCGCGCGTCCGGTCGTGCAGCCCGTGTTCAAGAACGTTTATCAGGTCAACTTCAAGATGAACGCTCGTGATTTCCGTCTCACGCTTCCGATCAAGAATTTCTGGTCGAAAGCTTCGAGCGTGAAGGCGACGATCGCTTTCGAATCGAAGGCGGCCTCGCTCGACGAAACGAGTTTCGATCTCGGTTCGCTGGCGCAAGGTGAAACCAAGACGCTCGCGCTCGCGGGTCGAATTCTCGATGTCGAAGGGGCGCGCGAAGCGCGCATGAAAGTCAGCATCTCCGTCGATGGTGGTGCGGCTCAAGTCTATCAGCAGCAGGTCGTGCTCACTCGCGAGCTCGAGGGTGACGGCGCGATCAAGTCGTTCCCGGTTCGCCTCGCAAAAGTGTCGGAGAAACTCGAGCTGTTCTCGATCAAAGCACTTCGTGAAGATCAGGCGTATCCCGATTACGTGCACTTCGAAACCGTCGAAGGCGGAATCTCGTTCAGCCTCGTCCGTTGGAAAGGCGGCTTGTTCCAGGAAGAAGATCCGATCCTTCTGCCGAATGCGAAGCAAATGTTGTTCGCATGGCGCGCCGACATGAATGGCGATGGAAAAGGCGATTACATCGTCGCGAGCATAGCTCAACAAGGTGCGGACGAAAGCACGAAGTCGCTCCAGTACACGCTTCTTCGTGACGACCTGAAACCGCTCTTCGGGAATCAAGCGCACCTTCCGGTCGTGGTCGACGGCGCCGTGATCGACGACGACGGTATCAAGAGTCTTTCGCTCGTCACGCATCCGACGTCGCAAGGTGACGTCACGGTGTTGGCGTTCATGACCGACGGTTCGATCCCGAAACCCGATCTCAATCCGGACCCGTTCGATTTCGAAGTGAACCAAACCCGCAAGCGGCTCTATTACTACGAGCCGAAGCAAGAGAACGGGACGTGGAAGTTCATAACTAGAAGCTACGACAATGGCGCGTGGGAAAAGAAAATCCGCACGAAGCTCGGTCTCACTTTCCGCGAAGACCTGGCCATTTCGTCGCTCTTGCCGCAAACCGATGAAGACGTTCGCTTGGGCCGCTTGAAAGCCCTCGTCAAGATCGGATCGAGCTCGCTGAAGAAGTACCGTTTGATCTCGATCGCGGGTGGCAAGCAATTGGCCGCGCGTGAGTTCACGATGACGAGTGCTCAATTCTCGGGTCAGACGTACGAAGGTTCGGACGTTAGCTCGGTGATCTCGCTCGACGGCGAAATTCCGAAGTGGCATGCAGCTCCTGCTCTCGCGTCGTTCTATTCGGCACAGCAAGGTCGATTGTCGGTTCTCGATGGCGCTGATCCTTCGAAGCTCGCGGCGACGCAAGTCGTGCAGTCGGTTCGCGTTCAAGATCGCTTGCTCGGTTACATCCAAGGCTTCTCGCGTGGTGGGACGACGACTGCGTTCTACCAGTCGCAGAGTCAACTCATCGTCAGAACGACGGGTCCGGGTGTGGACGCACGCGACAATGCGGCCATCGATCGTTCGAGTTTGATTCCGGGTCGTGTGTTCAACGCGATGTTCTTCCCGGTGGCTCGAGGCCAAGGAGCCAAGAAAGATCCCGCGATCTACGTCGATACGACTCAGCTCTCGTCGAGCCGGGTTTATCTGTGGACGATCGACGAGGGTCAGCTGATCGCGCCGATGCACATGAACGTCGAGATCCCGAAAGCCTGCCGTGCGATGGCGCCTCGCCGTTTCGGTACGCGCGGGGAATGGTCGTACGTTCTGTTGTGCAGCGAGGGCAACGGCTCTTGGGCTCTGAAGACACTCGCGATCGAGTAAGGTGCCACGCACCTGAATGAGAGGCGGCGAGTCGTCGCCTAGCGGAAAAGCCCTTCGCAGCGAGCCGGCAGCCCAGCTCGCAATCTCGGCGACGAGATTTTCGATTCACTCATGATTCTCTCGAGCGCCACGATCTTCGCTCGCATCGCGGCGGCTCGCTCTCGTGATGCGGGCTGGGCCGCACGTTTCGCTCGAACTTCCGCTGAAAAATTCTTTCTGATGACGTTGATCCAAAGGCCGAAGTACATGGCGGACCCGATGAGCGCGATCACGATCTGTGAATTGACTTCCATCGCGCCGACTCTCGAGTCGACCATGGCCTTGTGAACCGTCATCCATGGGCTGACCGTAAATGCAAACGTCATGAAGGCGACTATCGGATTCGAAATCGTGAGCTTCGCGACCTTGATCGTCGATTGCCATGCGATGGGAATCCAGGGGTCGATCTTGGAAGTGAAGTTGAGTTCACGCTCGTAAGCGGCTTTGAGGGACTTCACGTTCGTGGCTTCCGGCGAAAGTGCCTTGAAGACCTCAGATGCGCCCTCGATTTCGACCGTTCTCAAATCTCGAACTATGGTTTCGAATGCGTCACCCGCTTCTTTGAGAACGAGCGCATCCGAAGGAGCAGGGCTTGCTTCGGAGGCGAAGTAG
>JAZKJB010000320.1:0-2769 GCA_040384505.1 Bdellovibrionota bacterium
TCTTTTCGTCGACTCGCTTCGAGTAATCGGAAAATAAGAAGTGAGTCCGTGACCGCATGACGGTCTCGTGACCGTCCAGCGTGTGAGGCAGTGTCTCGAGGGTGCGAAACTTTTCGTCGAGCAGCACCCTTCGTCCCGAGCCGTTGACGTGGGTGTTCGTCTTCTCGATTCGAAGGTAAGAATAGTAGCGCTTGCCCTGCAGCTCATGAGGTCTGAAATCCGAGACGGCGACGTCGGTCTGAAAGTAATAGCGAAGTTTCCCGGTCGACGTGAGAGCCATGATGTACTTCGTCGGCGCGACGAGAAAGTCTTTTTTCAGAGCCGAAGTACCTTCGACCTTGAAGGCTTTGTCCACGGCCTGAAGGAGGTGAATCTTCACTTCGTGCGCTTCGCCGCCCTTGTCTTTCGTCTTCAAGACGAAAGTCGTCGCTGCGATCTTCTGGAGAGCGAGCGAGATCGGCTTTCGCGGGTCACAAGGCTTGTCGTCGAGAGTGCAAGACGTTACGCCCGAAGGCTCAGAGAGCGATAGGGCAGGAGGAGCCGCTGCGGAGTATTCGCGTATCTCGATTTCGTTATGATTCTTCCGAAACCAGCCGCGCTCTTGCACGTTTCGAACTTCGAAATCGAGCGCTGCCAAGGCGACGGCCGGCGCGAACGCCAGCGCGCCTAGTGCGACCGCAAAACGAGAGGCCAGCTCAGAGGCAAGTTTCCGCATCTCGCACCAGCTTCGCGTTGTAATGGAGGAGAACGCGAACGGCGGTGAGATTCGAATTTTGCGAGAGGCATTTTTTCGACTTCGGCATCGGGATGACGAGTGAGAAGTTCTTGTCGTCGATGATCAGAGCCGAAGGTGTATTCGTCAGTTTGCTCTTCGAAGAGAGCAAAGGAACCACTTCGTCGAGCGTGCCAGAAAACGCCGATTTCTGGATCGGTCCCGTCATCGTGTTCAAATAATCGAAAAGCTTCGTGTACTTCTTCAAATCCACGGGCGCCGTCGCGACCTTCACGGTCTCGAACGTGACGATTTTCGTTCCGGCAGTGGCCGCGGGTCCGGCGAGCTCGTCGTGATGAAGGAGCATCTGGCGAGAGAAGACGTAATCGCGATCGGGAACGATGCGGTGGCAAGCGACGCACGAATCCGTTTTCGCCTTCATGTCTTCGGCAAAAAGATTTCCTTGGTCGTCGAAGAGGGCATAGCCCCAGCCATCCGTCTTCGAGTACTTCTTTTTGTCTTTCAACATGAACTGGTAGCGCTTCGCTCCCGCGGGAGTTTTCGAGCTCGGGAACGCAGGGTCGTCTTCGGTGATGAAGGCGACCTTCGCGAACATCGCGCCGTCGGCGAAATCGGGCTTCAATTTCTTCAGGCCTTCGTATGCCTTTTCGTTCGCGTAAACCATGCGCTGCTCGCCGCTATCTTGGCGAAACCGAACGGTGACCAGGCGCCAAGTCTTCGTGAAGTCCTTGTGCTCTTCGAAGAAGATCCCGTTCATCTCGCGGGGCTTGTCGCCGGTTTGGGTCGGCTCGAAGTACGCGTGAGCAGAAAGCGCGATGAAAAAAGACGCGAGGGTGACGTAGAGGTAATGCATTCCCCTATGGAACGGTTCCAAGCGCTTGAAATCAAGTCAATTTTGTCAGGAATAGGTCAGGAGAAACGCGTCAGACTTCGAGCGACTTGAACGCGCCGTCTTCCTCGTCGAATTCGCAGAGCTCGCCGCGTTCGAGATCGAAGTAGATTCCCATGATCGAGAGGTTTCGATCCCGAATGGCTTCTTGGACGAACGGGAAGGTGCGCAAATTCCGAAGCGAAACGACGATCGATTCCATTTCGCCGTGACGGCAAAGTGTGTCGGGATCCGCGTTTTTGTGTTTCGCGAGGACTCTGCGCTTGGCGTCGAGCGCGATACTCATCCACTGGTTCACGAAGCCCGCCGGTCGCTGCTGATTGAGCATCAACGCACGGATGCCACCACATTGGCGGTGACCGAGGATGATGACCGTCTCGACTTTCAAATCCGTGACGGCGAACTCGATCGCAGCACTCACGCCGTGAAAACCGCCGGTGAGGTCGTAGGGGGGAACGAGATTCGCGACGTTTCGAACGACGAATATTTCTCCGGGTTCGGCCGTCGTGATGATCGCGGGATCGACGCGCGAATCGCTGCAGCCGATGATCAAAGTCTTCGGCGTCTGGCCCCCGACGAGCTGGTCCTTGTAGATCGAGTGATCCACGTCGAAATACTTCTCGCGGAACTTGCGGAAGCCAGCCAACAGTTTGAGGGAGTCGCGCCTTGCCATGAGGCCTGATTCGTTAGCCGGGACGGCGCCGGGAGTCAAAGGGGAAGGCCTGAAGGCGCTCAAGAAGGAGGCAGGTGCCGATCAATTGATGGGGACCCAGTTCGTACCGTCGCAATAATTCATTTTTCCGCCGCTAAAGTTCATTCCGCCGCGAACCGCGGTCGGCGCGGAGCAGCCCGCTCCGCCGGCACCCGGCGAGGTTCCCATCGGGACTTTCAAGCCACCATTGCAGTACGCCATTACGTTGTTCCCAGAAATGTACTCGTAGGCGCCCGAGCTCGAACATGCCCCCTGCGAGACGAGCCCACTCGCTTTCATCACGTAGAGCGCGGAGTAGCCAGTCGCGTAGAGGTAAGGCGCTGAGAAAGTCGCTCCGAAGGTGGTCGTGCCGGTCGAGGGGGCATAAGTGTCGTTGATCACCGGCGCGGATTTCGTCGTGACGTCGACGATGGTGACCGAACGCGAGCTCCGGGT
>JAZKJB010000320.1:2779-3569 GCA_040384505.1 Bdellovibrionota bacterium
TCCGGGTGACATAAACGTAATCAGTAGAGGCCTCGAGCTCGACGGGTCCCGAAAGAGCTGCGTTGGTGATCGAGCCGACGAACGTCGGCGAGCTCGGTGTCGCGATGCTAAAGACAGACAATTGATTCGACGACTCGCCGATCGTGTAGAGATAGCTCCCGGAAATCGCGACGTGTTTACAAGTCGAAAGCGCTGCGTTCGCGTACGTCGCGTAAGTAAGCGCCGTCGGTACGGAGATGTTCACGATGTTGAGCTGCGACCCGCTCGAATCACAAGTGTAAGCGTAGGAACCCGAGATCGCCATGCCCCGCGAACCTGCCGTGTTAATGCCGCCGGAGTAAACCGGCTTCGCGGGAGCCGCGAGAGTCCACGCGGAAACGGTGGTGTTGCCTCCTCCCGAAACGTAAAGATGGCTTCCGGACACGATGAGTTTCGACGAGTTCGCGATCGTGCTGTAGTCAGTCGAGCTCGCGACGACGACGGGGCTCGCGGGAGTGCTGATGTCGACGGTGACGAGGTCATAGCCGGTCGTTCCGGCTCGGTTCACATACGCGAAGTTTCCGGAGACGACGACTTGGCTGACCGACGAGCCGAAGTGCGCTGACGAAACCGAGCCGAGTATCGTCGGCGTCTGCGGCGTCGTGACGTCGAGGATCGTGAAGAGACCGGGTCCGACAGCGTAAAGTTTGGTTCCGCTCTTGGTGATGTAATAGGCCGACTCGAGCCGGCCGCCTCCAAAGTAAGTTTTTGCGACTTTCGTCGGAACCGGAATCACGGCATAGTCGTGGAC
>JAZKJB010000321.1:0-2880 GCA_040384505.1 Bdellovibrionota bacterium
AGGACTGCCCGGTCGGAGTTTCTCTCGCCCGCCGCGCGAAACTTCGCGTCGCTTCGTTGTCGGCTTCGATCGTCGCACTTTGTGTCGGGCTTTTCAGTGTTCGTTCGATCGCGCAAGAAGAGACTATGGGAGAGCCGGCTGTCTCCGTTGCTTACGAGCCCGAACGATTTCCGCCCGATGGCGAGGAAGTCGCCCTCATGGGTAAAGTCGCGGTCCCGAGCGACTACAACGAGAACGACGTCGCCATGATGGGTGGCCTGCAAGCACCGATCGACGAGAACGGCGAAGTCGAAGTCTTGACCGGCGATATCGCCGAGCCCGTACCCACGATCGAATACCGAAGCACAATCGAACCGCATTTTGGCCCCAGCGACAACCCAAGCCAAGGCGTTCAGTGGCAACCTTCGGACTCAGGAACTGGAGAATGAGCTTGAGACAAATCACGACTCGGATGAACATCGTCGTTCGATGAAAATCTCCCGTGACGACGTCCGCCGGCTCTTTCTCCATTCGCAAGGTTTGAACCGCGTCGCTCCCTTCGGCCTCGGCGCGGAAGGCGCGGCTCGTGCGATCCAGCAAATCGGCTACGTTCAAATCGACACGATTTCCGTCGGTCCGCGTGCACATCATCACATCCTTTTTTCGCGCGTCCCCGATTACAAGCCGAATATTCTCCACGATCTTCAAGTCGACTCGAAGATCTTCGAATACTGGAGTCACGCGGCGGCGTACCTGCCGATCGAAGACTTTCGCTATGCCCTCCCCCGCATGAAGCGGATTCAGAAAACACGCCACTGGTTCGAAAAAGATAAAAAGGTCATGCGCCAGGTGTTGGCGCGGATCAAAAAGGAAGGTCCGCTTCAATCGAAGGACTTCGAAAAACCACCTGGCACGAAATCGGGCCCTTGGTTCGAGTGGAAGCCGCACAAGAAAGGTCTCGAGTGCCTCTTTCACGAAGGCCGTCTGGTGATACGCGAGCGACGTGGTTTTCAAAAAGTATATGATCTACCCGAACGAGTTCTTCCTAAGGACATCGACCTCACCGTCCCGTCTTCGCGCGAACACATTCGGCATCTGATCGAGTCTTCACTAGATGCGAATGGCTTCACGTCCGTGAAGCAAGCCGGTCATCTTCGAAGGGTCGATAGCGAACTCAAAAAAGAAATTACAGCGATGGTGAAGCGAGGCGAGCTAGAAGAGTTCACTCTCGAAGGCGTGAAGACCCCGTTCTTCACTTCCGCGAAATACACTCAGCGACTCGACGAAGCGACGCTCGATGAATCGCGCGTGAAACTCCTCTCGCCATTCGACAACGTCTTGATTCAGCGGGCACCCTTGAAAGCCATTTTCGATTTCGACTTCATGGTCGAGTTCTACTTGCCGGAAGCGAAGCGGAAATATGGCTACTTCTCTTTGCCGATTTTACTCGGCGATCGCTTCATCGGCCGCGTCGACACGAAAGCCGACCGCGCGACGAAGCGCTTGCTGCTACGAAACGTCTGCTTCGAGAATCCGAGCGCCATTGGCGCAGCCGACCTCACGGCACTCGCCAAAGGCGTTCACGAATTCCGCGAATTCAGCGGCTGCGACGAAGTCGTCGTGGAAAAAGTGACGCCGTCGAAGCTGAAGACGGCCGTCAAGGCTGCGATTAAAACTTAAGAAATCTGGCACCCTCTGTGAACCACCGAAGGTGTGATCTCTAGAACTCGAATTTCGCAGTCTTTCCTCGACGATATTCGATTTGGCGTGGGCCAAATGTCGAAGGTTTCGACGTTGATCATCGTATTTTGGCTCACACTCTTCTCGCTCGTGAATCCAGCCCAAGCGCAGGAGACCTTGAGCGAGACCACTCTCACCGAGGCCCCGGCCGCAGATGCGATTTCGGAGACCCTTCCCGAGGACGCACGCTTTCGCCAGCCCTACCTCGAGCTCTCTCCCAAAGGCCGCGCCGAGTTTCTGAAGCGCAGAGCACAGATCATCACTCTCGTTTCGCGGATGGCAGGCAAAACCGGCACCGTCGCATCGGTAGGCTACGCCACTCACCGCGTGAGGCGCGTCGTGTGGGCGAGAAAGGGACAGCCCGAGCAGTGGAATTCCCTCAGAGATTACCAAGAGCACGTTCGTGAAGACGTCGTCAGAATGGTCGACGAAGGACTCTGGTTGAGCGCGAGAAAACTCGTCGATAGCGATCACATGAACGTCGCGGTCGGCCCGCGCTTCGGTCTCGCGATCCAACTCGGACCTCTGAAGTTCGGACGATTCATCACGTTGGGAATTCATTATCAGCGCGATCTGAAAGGGCGAGCCATCGTCGCGGCCTCGTTCTTCTTCGAGCTCGAAAAATATAAAGAGGCCATGCTGCAGCTCAAGGGCGTGAAACTTTTCGGCCGTGAGCTAAAGGGCCTTGGGATCGTCCTCAATCCCTCGCTCGGCTTTCGCACCCAAGGTGAGTTCCGGGTGAACGAAACCAACTCACGACGCGTAGAGGGAGCGTACACGTACACCCCCGCCCCGATCTTCGTCACCACTTCCGAAAAATCCGCAGGAGCAGGACTGACCGTCGTCGGTGTTCCCTTCATCCCGCCTCCGTTCGGTGCTTTGATGCCATACAGATCCGATTTCGTTCGCTGGATTTTCCCGTTTAGATCTCTGAAGTGCGTCGACCTGTTCGCACCTTGATCTCCGCCCTAGTGCAAAGTTCGTCCGAGGCTCGCCAACGTTCTCAGTAAATCGCTCGGAACCAAAGGCTTCGTTAGATGCCCAGCGAAGCCGGCCGCGTGCGTCTTCGTTCGTTCCTCCGGCATTGCATGCGCCGTCAGTGCGATGACTGGCTTGTCGTAACCTCGTTCATCGAGCGCTTGCTTGGCTTGGTAGCCATCC
>JAZKJB010000322.1:0-1615 GCA_040384505.1 Bdellovibrionota bacterium
CGGTCACCCAGAACGGATGCGCGGTGGCCACGTCCGGCGCCTGCAACGGCGGGCAGATCACCTACTCCTGGGACATCCCGGCCCTCGACTACAACGGGCCCTATGTCGTGGAGGCCTTCGGCACGGCTTGCGACCTGCTCCTCTGCCTCAGCCCCGGCACCTTCTACGCGCTCCCGCAGAGTCCGCAGACGCTGAAGCAGCTCCTCATGATCGGCGGCATGGATCGTTACTTCCAGATCGCACGTTGCTTCCGTGACGAAGACTTGCGCGCCGATCGCCAGCCCGAGTTCTCGCAGATCGACATGGAGATGAGCTTCGTCGACCAAGACGACATCATGGCGGTGAACGAGAAAATGGCGGTGTTGCTCTGGAAGAAATTCCGGGGCGTCGACATCGGCAAGATCCCCCGCATGACTTTCAATGAGGCGATGAACCGTTTCGGCAACGACAAGCCCGACATTCGCTTCGCACTCGAGCTCCAAGACTTGGCCGACGTCGCGAAAGGCACCGGCTTCAAAGTTTTCGACGACGTACTCGCGAAGGGCGGATCGATCAAAGGGATCGGCGTCACGCAAGGATCGGATTTTTCCCGCGCGCAGATCGACAAGCTCGTCGACCTCGTGAAGAAGAACGGCGCCAAAGGTCTCGTGTGGATCAAGGTGGACGGCGAAGGAAAACTCACGTCGGCCGTCGGCAAAAACATGCCAGAAGACAAAGTCCGCGCGATCTTCTCGAAACTCGTTCCGGGTGGGAAAGGCTGTGCGTTCCTCGTCGCGGACACGTGGGATGTCGCATGTGGTTCGCTCGCGGCGCTTCGCCTGCACCTCGGTCGCGAATTGAAGTTGATCGACACGACGAAAGACGCTTTCTTATGGGTCGTCGATTTTCCGCAGTTCGAGTACGACCCCGACAACAAACGTTGGGCCGCTCGCCATCACCCGTTCACGTCGCCGCAAAATCAGTACATGGACGACCTGAAGAACGGGAACGAAAAAGTTTTCGGCGAAATGCTCGCGAAAGCTTACGATCTGGTCTGCAACGGCTACGAGATCGGCGGCGGTTCGGTCCGGATTCACAGAAGCGAAGTGCAAGCGGCGATGTTCAAGGCGCTCGGCTTCTCGCTGGAAGACGCGAAGGAAAAGTTCGGCTTCTTCATGGAAGCGCTTTCCTACGGAACTCCTCCGCACGCGGGCATCGCTTGGGGCGTCGATCGCTTGACGATGATCCTCGCGAACACCGAGGCGATTCGCGACGTCATCGCGTTCCCGAAGACGGCGAAAGCGACCGACCTCATGGCGGAAGCGCCGAACTCGGTTTCTCGCGAACAGCTCATCGAACTGGGAATTCGCTTGGCACCTTCGCTCGAAGCGAAGGGCCCTGAAAAGGAAGCCGAAGCATGATCGCCCGCGGTTTGCTTTTCGCTCTCGTCGTCGCGTCGCTCGGGCTGTCCCTTGGCACGGCCGCCTCGGCGAAGCCGGAAAAAAAGGTCTCGAAGAAGCAAACGAAGCCGGTCGCGAAATCGAAGGCGAGCAAACCGAAACCGACTCCGAAGCCCACTCAGCTCGATTCGTTGAAAGGGGACTGGACCTCTTGTCGTCTCGCGATCAACGAAACA
>JAZKJB010000323.1:0-3486 GCA_040384505.1 Bdellovibrionota bacterium
GAGCCCGCGTCATCACTTCCCAATGAGCTTTTCCCGTAGGAACCAAAATCGCCGAGGGAATCAAGATCACATCGACCTCGAGCGCCGCATACTTCGCGAAGAGCTCCGAGAAGCGAAGGTCGTAACAAATCGTACAACCGAACTTCCAACCCTTCACGGTGAACGTCGCTGGACGCTCCCCATGTGCGAACACGTCGGATTCGCGAACCGGCTTATGCCCCGCCACATCGACGTCGAAAAGATGGATCTTGTCGTACACATCGACGATCGACCCGTCGGGCTCGATCAACAACGAAGCGTTGTAAAGCTTCCCGCGCCGGGAAAGCGGAACGGATCCGATGTGCAGACGAGCCCCCGAGCGCCGACACCATGCCGCGAGCTTCGCCAAGCCTGGATCCTCCAGCGAAAGCGGCGGAATGGGCGTCCCCTCGCGAACGCGCATGTAGAGCGCGTTCTCCGGCAACGTCACGAGATCGGGCGCAGGGCCTTGAAGGGACTCGAGGAGAGTGAGGATGTTCTTCGTATTCACGCTCACGTCGTCGACCGACGTGAGCTGCAAGACCGCGACGTCGAGTTCAGTCGCCGACGCTTGAGCGGCTGCGGGTGTGGTCACTGACGAGAAACCTCGGAGCTCGTGGTCGTCGTCGCAGTCGAGACGTCACGGCAGCGGTAGTTCGAGTCCTCGAGATTCGAACGAACCGAGTCCAAGATCGTGCGGCAAGCTTGATTCGACCGGTTCATGCCGACGACTTCGTCGACTCCACCCTTCGAATAAGTCGTCGTGCAGTTCTCACCTTTGTTGGTCACTCGAATCGTACGAACGTCTTTCTTGTTCTTGCAGAGAACGAAAGCCGCTGCCTTTTGATCGGTGGTTTGCGCCGAAACCGAAAAGGACAACCCGAGAACCGCGACTGTCATGAGAACCCGCAACATAGAACTCCCCGCCTGAATGAGCCGATACCGATAATCTACCCGAGCTTTCGCCGCCGCACAAACCGGGGGTCCAGAAACGAAAAAAGGGAGAAGCCGCAGGCTCCTCCCTCTCACGCGTTTTCAAAGTCAGGGCTCTTAAGCCGACTTTTCTTTCGCGCCTTTCTTGGCGGTCTTCTTCTTCGCGGCCGTTGCCGCCTCGACGAGTTTCACGTTCGAGTAGTGGATGTAGCCTTCGCTCTTCACGAGGCCATCTTGCTTCGAGTGGCGCGTCTGCATTTTCACGCCTTCGATCCGGATGCGCATGGTCTCTGCGTTGACCGCGAGAACCGTGCCCTGGCGGCCTTTATCGGCTCCGGTGATGACTTCGACTTTCGCGCCTTTTTTGATCTTGAGTTTCATCGGATGCCCTTACGCTTTCTTCTTTTTCGTTTTCTTGCCGGCGAGCTTCGCACGGATCCGCGATTTCACGGCGAGAGCGCGCTTCGAGAGCGTCTCTTCCTTCTGATCGAGGATGAATTTATCGAGGCCACCCGCATGCTCCATATCGCGGATCGCACTGGCCGCGACTCGCAACGTGACCAGCGACCCGAGGGCTTGGCTGAACAGGCGCTTCTTCTGAATATTGGGCTGGCTGATCGACTTCGTTTTGATGTTCGAGTGGCTCACCAGATTTTTCACGACCGGGCTTTTGCCCGTCAGTTCACAGCGTCCCATCACGGGCCTCCAGAGTACGAATCGGATTCGAGAGAAGGGCCAGATATAAGGAAAAAGCCCCTTGTTGGCAATTGATTTCTATCGTATATCAGAGCCCTTGCTTGAGAACCCTCCCTCCGTAGGTCTCTCCGAATCATGGGCGCCCAGTTGGCGATCAACTAGGCCTCAGTTCGAAAAGACCGCGTCCGTGGAAACCGCCCCTGTGGCGGGAGTCAGACCGGGGGAGCCCGCTCGAGCGAGAAATCGAAAGCCCTGGATCTGACACTTAAGGAAGGACTGATTTTCATGCGCAAGAACGTTCGTTCGAAGTACCGCCCCGAGTTCCCCGGCGACTACCACTTCGATTACAAAGATCCGCAAACTCTCGGTCGCTTCATCAGCGAAGGCGGCAAGATCACTCCGGCTCGCATCAGCAAGCTCTCACTCGCCCAGCAGAAAAAAGTCGCGGCCGCAGTGAAGAAAGCCCGCAACCTCGGAATGCTCCCGCTCGGCAACGAAGCGTACGATTTCTTCGAGCGCCCGGAACCGATTTCGCCGAAGCCGTTCACGCTCTAAGGCGAAAACGATATTCAGAAACGAAAAAGGGACCTCGCGGTCCCTTTTCTTTTTCTATGACTCTCGCGCAAAAGTCTCGCGCCCCCTTCGAAGCGATCTCGACCGGCGGCGCCTAGGCGCCTGCGATCGCCGACACGCTCAAACGCGAGACGAACCGACGCCCGATCGCGCCGACCGAACCCAATCGAAAACCGTCGCAGCCATCAGCAGTAAATAGACTGCCGTCGAAACTCGGTGAAAAACCGGCCCAGGCAATCCCAGAACCCGGACGTCATCGAAGACCGACGCCGAGTTCATGAACCTCGTAATCATCAAAGGCAGCGCGCTCGCGAAGAGATGGACGAGCGCGACGATGAAGGTCGGCGTTCTTCGAAAACCGCGATCACTCCAACCGGAAGAGGCGATCCAAATCCCGAGAGCCACGAAAAAAGTCCCCGCCACGGCCCCGGCAACCAGTCTTTCGCTGACGAGCTTGAAGACGAGGACGACGGCGCCAATCACGATTAGCTCACCGATGAAATAGTTCCGGAATTTTTTCGACATGGCGGCATCTTGCCGACGCTCACGTCCGGAAGCAACTCCGACCACGTCCGGACGGTCGTCCGGGCGGACGCATTTTCGTATCCACATCGATGCGACCCGCGACCTCGCCTTGCAAACTCTCTCCAGCAAAACTTCAGGAGGGGTCCATGATCGCAACGAGTCCATTCAGTCTTCTGTTCGCCGCCCAGCTCATGAACTATGGCTTGAATCCGTTCGAGTGGCGTTTCGATTCGTGGGTTTGTATGCGAGAGAAGAGCTTCATGCTGAAGCACACGGAAGATCCAGAGTTCAAGCTGAAGGGCTGTCTCGAACAGGCCAAAGATTCGATGGGATGGCAACTCGAGTCGCTCTCGGTCGCTTCGCTCTGATAAGCGCCGCGATCAACGATAGTCGTTACACGAAGTCGCGAAAAGGCTTCGCTGGTAGGCCTGATCTCCCTCCAGGAGATCGGCCCCAGGATAAGTGGCGACCACGGAGTCGCGCCAAGTTTCGAACTCGAGCTTTCCCATGAGCCTGATCGCGCTCTTCTTGAGATCGCAAAAGAGCGCGACATCCGAGGCATCGAGCCAGCCGCTTCTCTTCAAAATCGAAGTCGGGCCATTTTCACCCCACGCGATTTGCCCCATCAGTTTCAAACTCTGGAGAAGCCCGCCGCTGATCTTCGCATCGGCCATCGCGTCTTCGCTGCAGTGACCTGGAACGTTGACGAGATCCGCCTGCATTTTCTTGAGCCGCTGAAAG
>JAZKJB010000324.1:0-2904 GCA_040384505.1 Bdellovibrionota bacterium
AGTTGAAAGCGTCCGACTTTCAAAGTCGCGCGTTCAGCGAAGAGAATATGAAGAGTCAAATTTTCCGCTTACAGGAATCCGCGCGCGAAGCCCAAGGGCTTTTTCTCGCGCGCGAGAGCTCTCAGTCTTTCAGCGTGAGCCGCACGGGACAGTGATCGGAACCCTTGACGTCACAGAGATGGGACACGGATTTCAACATGTCCCGTGAGCCGGGATGCGCGAAGAAATAGTCGAGTCGCCATCCCACGTTCTTCTCGCGAACTCCGGGACGATAGCTCCACCACGTGTAATGACCGCCCCCTTTTTCGAATTCACGAAATGTATCGACCCAGCCGAGTTCCCCCGTGAACCGATCCATCCACGCGCGCTCCTCCGGGAGAAAGCCCGCGTTGTCGACGTTCGTCTTCGGATTGGCGAGGTCGATTTCCCGGTGCGCGATGTTGAAATCCCCGCAGACGAAAACGTGACGACCGAGTCCACGAAGCTCTTGCAACCTTCGCTCGGCGGCTTTGCAGAACTCGAGCTTGAATGGCAAACGCGCGTGATCGCGCTGGGAGTTCGGCCAGTAGCTGCTGATGACCGTGAACTTGCCGAAGTCCGCCTCGAGCCATCGTCCTTCGCGATCGAAGTCGGCAAGCCCGAGGCCGACGTGAATCGACTCGGGATCCCGCCGGGAGAAAATGGTATTGCCCGAATAGCCCGGCTTCGATGCGAAGGCCCAGTGGGAATGATACCCGCAAGGATGGACCAAGTTCTCGTCGTCTTCCAGATCGCCGGGTGCGATCTTCGTTTCCTGAAGACAGACGACATCCGCCTTCTCCGCCTCGAACCACTCGAGAAAGGCCTTTTTGTGAACGCTGCGCAAGCCGTTGACGTTCCAGGTGACGAGTTTCAAGGCATTTCTCCTTCGGAATGCGATCGATCTTATTTGGACTTGTCGCCCACGGCAAACTCAAGTCACGCTTTCAGTCGTGGGACCCTCATCGAATAGAAAACGTGGCGTCGTCGAAGTCGCGCTAGCGGGCTTTTGCTTCGGATTTCTCGGAATCTTCGGCCGCTTCGCCTCGCGTAACGGACTCGAGCTCGGAGAACTTCTCACCTATCGCTTCGCTGTAGCGTCGGGCCTGCTCGCACTCACGTTACTCGTGCTGGACCGAAAAAAGCTTTTGGTCAGTCGACGTCAGATCGTCGTGTGCGCTGGCCTCGGCATCCTCGGTTACGCGATCTTCGCGAACCTGTACTTCACCGCGATCAATGGTGTGTCGGTCGCGCTGGCCTCACTCCTCCTGTACACGTACCCGATTCACGTCGCGATCGGAGCCCGCGTTCTCTTCGGGGAAAAGCTCTCGCGCGCACAAACGATCGCGCTTCCCGTCGCACTCGGCGGACTGCTGTTCTTGCTCGGCGGTCCCGGCACGTGGAGCTCGTCAGGCGACGGTGGAACTTCGGCGAAAACTTTCGCGATCGTCGCCGGCCTCGGCTCGGCGCTTTGTTATGCGTTCTACATCCTCGCCTCGAGCCGACTGCAGCGAACGATCGATCCCCTCACCTCCGGAACTTACGTCATGTTCTTCGCGGCTCTCGGACTCTTCGTCTTCCATCGACCAGACCTCTCTCGAGTTCCCGAGCTCGACTTCGCGCAAGCCTCGATCATCATGGGCATCGCCGTCGTCTGCACGATCGCGCCCCTCGTCTTGTTCTTGAGTGGACTCCAGAAACTCGGGAACAACGAAGCGTCACTGCTTTCGACCGTCGAACCCCTTACTGCTGCAGCGATGGGAGCGCTCATTTTGGGCGAGACGTTGGCGACACGGGAGTGGATCGGCGGAGCGCTGGTGATCGCGGCGCTCGTTATAACGGCCCTGGGAAGAGAATCGACCACCCCAAATTGACAGCCCCCAGGGTCGGACCCATGCTTTCTTTCGGATGACTCCGACACACGTCTCGACGTCTCATTCGAATGGCCCTCGCGTCTTCACGGAGGTTCGCCAGACTTGGCTCTCGCGCGAACCGCGCAGTGAAAGTCTCGTCGTCGCGGCGGTGATGACGTTCTTGCTCGTGCTCGGGAGTTTTCTCGGCTGGACGAAGCTCGGTGATCGCCTCGAGGCGAGCGGTGAAATGGTGTTCGGACAACATCAGTACTGGCGTCTGTGGACGACGGTTTTCGTCCATGCCGACGCCGCCCACCTTCTCTCGAACGGCTTCCTCTTTTTCATCTTCGGCTATTTCCTCTACGGCTATTTCGGCTGGAAGATCTTTCCGGTCGCCGCACTCGCGTGGGGCGGCGTCGCGAACTTGAGCGTTCTTCCCACTTACGATCCCGAAGTTTCTCTCATCGGCGCGTCGGGCGTCGTCTACTGGATGGGCGGCACCTATCTCATCCTCTACTTTTTCTTGAGCCGCCAGAAGAACACGTGGCATCGCTGGCTCAGGAGTGCGGGCGTCGCACTCCTGCTCTTCGCCCCGAGCGAAACTTTCATCCCGAACGTTTCTCACCGAACTCACTTCGCGGGCTTCACGCTCGGCGTCCTCTTCGGACTCACGCATTACCTTCGTCGCCGAAAGGAATTTCTCGAAGCGGAAGTGAGAGAAACCGTCGTCGAAAACGTCGACCCCGGAGACGACCTTCCGGGACCCGATGGCTTCCCGGTCCACCGCGTGGATGCGAACGCGACGATCTCCCCGGAGAAGAGCGAGCTCCGCCGAATCCAGCGCACCGAGCAGTCCCTCGTTCTCCATCTCGACCCCGCTTACGTGCGAGTGAAAACCCAGGAAGGTTTCCAGCACGAGATCTCTCAACCCGTTCGCGTCGTCATCCACGACTTCTCGAGCAGCGACGGCTGGCCGATCGACATGGAAGGCCCTCTCGAAATCGCGAGCGCAGAACTCGAGCTCGAAACAGCA
>JAZKJB010000325.1:0-6965 GCA_040384505.1 Bdellovibrionota bacterium
CAGCTGGAAAGTTCCCCGCGTCGAAATCGGCTACTGGATTCGCAAATCGCGCGAAGGCCAAGGATTGATCACGGAATCGACGAACGCGCTCACGCGATTCGCTTTCGAGGTGCTGAAAGTTCAACGTCTCGAAATTAGGTGTGACTCTGGAAACCGCCGAAGTGAAGCGGTGCCGACGCGTCTCGGTTACGTGCGAGAAGCGGTGATGAAGAATGAAACTTTGGCTACCGATGGAGAATCGGTGAGGGACACCGTTTTGTTCGCACGGACTTCGGCCGAGGGCTTGCCGCCGCTCGTGGTGCGGTGGTGAGTTAGAGTCCTGAGAGACGTTGATGATAGATGAATTCGGTTTCCATCAGCCGTCCGAGTAGTCGACGAGCCAACCGACCTTCGCTCGCCTCTTCGCCTCGACGAGACTCCGTATCGCGCCTGCGCCGAACTGACCCTCCATCTGATTGATGAAGACGTAATCCACCACGTTTCGCAAATCACGTAGTCCCGTCACCACTCGCGAGTGTGCGAGCAGATCCCAGAATTTTCCGAACGGCTTTCCTTTGCGAGCGCCCGTCACGACACGAGCGACGAGTCCTGCGACTTCGCGAAGGAAGCGTTGGCAGGACTCGCGTTTCTTGAAGCTGATCAACAGATGTAGATGATTTCCAACATTCGCGAACTGGTGGACTTTGACGTTTCCACGCGCAGCCGCCGTTTCGATGATTTTGCGGATTTCGATTTGCTTCGAGCGGAAACTGAGCCGCCCTTTCGCTTTCGACGATCGCATCGTGACGTGGACGGGCCGACGGGGATCGAGAGGTCGGATGAGTTTACGTTTTCCTTGAGCAAGTTCTCCTCCATGCGAGAGACGGCGCGGATTCAGCGCGCGGTCGTTCTCGAAAAAATCACGTTGTCGTCTTTGTCTCATGGGGCAATGTTATTTCACAGCAACTAGCGCGAGTCAAACCATCGTTTCCAGAAATGAAATTCGCTTTCTGAGCTCGGTCCATTCGCCGGGATGGCGAATGGAAAGCGCTCTCATGGACGGACGGACTTCGCGCGTTTGTGATCTGCAGTTCGGAGTCGTGAACGGCTCGTTCAGATAAAGCTCGCAGCTCCCGTTTCCAAAACGATTCGAGGCGGCGCGAAGCTCTTCCATCCATGAGAGCGAATTTCGCTCCGCCATCCGGGCGGATCGACCGAGGTGCCGAGTGCGAGTAAGTGTGGAAAAAGGCGGGGACAGCGGGGGAAAATTGCGGGGAGACTGCAGGGATTCCCTAGCGAAAAACGTCGCTGCGCCCATCGTCCGGTTCCGAGGGGAGGCTTCCGTCAAAATCCCATCGCACACTCGGCAGAGTTTGCCGATTCTTCAGCGCGAATCGCCTACTTACGCAGGGGAAAACGGGTCCAGGATGGCTTTAGTCGAAAAGGTCCGAGCCAACTAATTGACTCACTGATTCATGTGGGTTGTTGAGATGATGAGTGAAGGGAGAAGGACTCTCCCACGAAGTTGTTCGTAGGTCAGGAGGACCTGTTTGGCTGGGATTCGCTTTGGTTCGATCAATACGGGGCTACCGCCCAATATTGTCGATCAGCTCATGGAAGCTGAGCGAATTCCCATCAACTCGATGAAAGAGAAGAAAGCCAAAGACGAATCGAAAGCGAAACTCGTCGACGAGCTCGCGACGAAGATCACCGACATGCGCAAGGGGCTCGGCGAGCTGGCGACCGCGCGCGGGTTCTCCGACATCAAGCTGATCAGCGGTGACCCGAATACCGTGACTGGAACCGTCGATCCCGGTGGCTACCAAGTCGGAAGCTGGAACGTCGAAGTCATCAGCCTCGCGCAGAAGGCTTCGGCGATCACGAACGGATTTCCCGACAAAGATAAAACGACCATCGGCACCGGCTATCTTCGTTTCGAAACACCCGACGGTGACAAAGACATCTACATCAGCCCGCCGAACAATACTCTCGAGGGCGTGATGAAGACCGTGAACAACTCGAAGATGGGCATTCGCGCTTCGGTGATCACGGATCGGAAGAACAAGGATTATCCCTACAAGCTCGTGATGTCCGCCGACGGTCTCGGTGAAGACAAGAACATCGGTTATCCGCGCATCTACATGCTCGACGGGGACCAGGATCTTTACTTCGACGGCACGACCGAAGCGAAGAACGGGACCGTGAAGGTCGACGGCATCGAATTCGAGATCAACGACAACAATCTCAAAGACGTCATTCCCGGGGTGAACCTCGAACTTCGCCAGGCGAATCCGGGTCGATCGGTGAACCTGTCGGTCAAAGAGGACATGGAAGTCGTCCTCGGGAAGATCAAATCCTTCGTCGAAGGCTTCAACGGAGTTCTCGGTTTCATCCAGACTCAAAACAAACTCGACAAGAACACCGACACGACCAAGACGTTGGGCGGCGATAGTCTCCTTCGTAGCGTCGAGACCCGACTTCGGCAGATCTGTCAGGGCTCACAGCTCGGGATCACGGGACCCTATCGATCGCTCGGTCATATCGGGATCCAGTTCAACAGGAACGGTTTGCTCGAGTTCGACCAGAAGCAGTTCAACTCCGCTTTGCAGAAGAACGCGGAAGCCGTTCAGCACTTCTTCGTCGGAGACGGTTTCTCGACCGGCTTCGTGGCTTCGGTGAAGAGAGAAATCTCGACCATGTTGAACCCGGCCTTCGGTCCGATCACGAACCGTCAGCGCGGGTTGAAACAGAAAATCGATCAAGTGGATCAAGGCATCGCGAACAAAGAGCGGCAGCTCGAGCGAAAAGAACAGCTCTTGCGCGACAAGTTCGCCCGGCTCGAAGAAACGATGTCGAAGATCAAATCGCAAGGGGGCGCGGTCGGGCAAATCGCCGGCGGCGGTCTCGGTGGACAGCAGCAAGGCTGATGAAGAACTGAAGAAGAATGGAATCTGGACGTAATGAATCGGCCACGATGGGCCGAAACGAGACACGAAGGTTAGGGCTATGAAGAACGCATACCAGAAGTACAAACAAACATCGATCCAGAGCGCCAGCCGCGAAAAGCTGTTGCTCATGCTTTACGAAGGCGCGATCAAGTTCCTGAAGCTCGGCATCGTCGCCGCGGAACAGAAGAAGATCGCCGATCGTGGCACGAACATCGGGCGTTGCTACGACATCGTCCTCGAGCTCAACAACACGCTCGATCACAAAGTCGCGCCCGAGATCGCGAAGAATCTCGAGCAGCTCTACATGTTCATCACGGACAAGCTCACGCAAGGGAACATCACCGGCGATCCGAAGCATCTTCGGGAAGCGTTGAAGGTCTTGGAGACCCTCTACGAAGGCTGGATCAAAGCAGTCGAACAATTGAAAAAAGAGAATTCAGCCGCTAGCGGCGAGAAACCATAAGGACGGGGGAACTAGGCCATGGAACGGGTCATCGCTTTACTCAAAGAAAAGAATTTTTATCTGGAGAAGTTCTTCGCCGTCAACGAGCACGAGCTCATCAACTTCGGGACCGGTGACTTCGAGAACGTGGAAGCGTTCTATCAAGCGCGCGACAAGATGCTGGATCTCATTCGCTGCATCGACGGCTTGATCGAAGAAGAAAACGCGCGCACGTCGACTCCCGTCACCAACGACCAGCGGCGTGAAGTCGAAGCGATGCTGAACAAGAAGGACGAGTGGGTGACAGCGATCCTCGCTCAAGATCTTCGGCTCATCGAATACGTCGAAAAGGAAAAGTCGAACATCATTCGCGAGCTCAGAACGACGAAAGTCGCACGTCGCGCCGTCGGGGCTTACGCGAACATGGAACGCGTGAAGCAGCTCGAAGACTGAGTACCTATCGAATTCGAAAATGAAGCGGTTTCGTTCCCGAAGGCTCGACCATGGTCGAGCCTTTTCAATTGTGAGCACGCCAAATCCATGACGTCCGTCACTCCACTTTGAGTCAATCTTCCGTCTGTTACCTGCCTCTCCGTGTCCCTCGCTTCAGATGACTCGCCAGAGTCTGTGGCACTCCCGTTGCTTCTTCAGATCACAGGACACGAACGAGTGACGCACGACCCGACGAAGGGTCGGGTGTCCTCGACCACTTGGATTAGCGAGGATCTCCATGGACGGATTCGAAATCGAACGCACCCGAATTTCACAGATCGAGAACGGCGAGCGCGCCGCACGCAGCGAGCGTCCGGCGAGTGACGTTTCGGCAGGACCTGTCCATGTCGATCTCGAGCGAGCGATCGAAGCGTTCGAGGCAGAGCCTTTGCCGCCGGTTCCCGACGACGTTCGAATCATCGCGAAGTTGATGAAGAACGCACGGATCCTGATGGAGGCGGGCGAGACCCGTCTCGCGTTCAACATTCTTCGAAACGTCCTCATTCGCCAACCCGATCACCCGGAGGCCCTGCGCAACATGGGGACCTCGCTTCGTGATGCGAGCCGGTTCGACGAGGCGTTGAAGTGTTTCCGCGCCCTGTACAAGGTCACTCGCGAAACCGACGCGCAACTTCAGGTCGCTGAAACGCTTTATCTCTGCGAACGCGACGACATGGCTCTCGGCTCTTACCGCGAAGTCATGAAGAAGGGCGTCGCGGATCCGAAGCAGCTCTTCGAGATCTACAAGAACGTGGGAAACATCCACGTGCGCGCCGGAGATTTCGAGTCGGCCGAAGAGTATTACGACAAGGCTTACACGATCTTCCCGGAGTCCGACATTCTGCTCGTGAACTACGGCACGCTCGAGATCCAGCGCGGCTCGTGGGATGCGGCCGTCGAGAGATTCCGTCAGGCCGTCGCTGCGAATCCGCAGAACGACCGTGCGTGGGTCGGCCTCGCGATGGTGCACCGGACGATGGGCGATCTCGAATTGGGCAAAGGGAACATCGAACGCGCGCTCGACATCAACCCGTCGAATCGTACCGCTCTCAAACTCGCCGTCGAATGGTCGATCCAAGATTACGATTACGCTCCCGCTCTTCGCCGCCTCGAAGCGTACGTTTCGAATGCCGGAGGGGAGGACGCCGAAATGTGTTTCATCTTCGCGAAGCTGCTCGTTCAAGCGGGACGCCTCGCCCAAGCTCGCATCGAGCTCGAACGCGTTCTCGCCCTCGATCCGGGGATCGAGGGAGGAGACGCTCTCGCGCGCGCGCTCGATCGCGAGTTGATTCGTCTCCAGGAAGCTCGAAAGCAGGAAGTGGAGAGCGCTTGATCACCATCGAAAGCTCCCGTGCGGGAGTGCCGATAATCAAAGTCGAAGGTCGCGCGCTAGCGTCGACTTTCGATCCTTTGAAGGAAGCAGCGTCTTGGGCCCAATCGGTCGAAGCGACGCTCGCTCCCGGAACCGCCGCGGTCATCCTCGGTGCCGGCTGTGGCTATCACGTCGCGGCTCTCAAGATGCTTTGCCCGAAGTCGACGGTTCTAACTCTCGAGCCCGATCTCGAAGTCGCCGAACACGCGCTTCGCTTCAACCCGTCGCTGAGACCTGAGGACATCGTCGTCGAGACGGATCGTTTGAAGATCACCGAACACGCGCGAGTGAAAGATGCGCTCGGTGGCGTTTTCGTTCCCGTCACGCACGGACCGACCGCACAGGTGCGCCCCGAGTGGGTCGCCGAGCTGTCCGCGTTTCTCATGGCGCGCGACAAGCTCTCGTTCCTCTTGCAGCTTCGCATGCGGCCCGATTTGTTCGCTCTTCTCGAGCCCGCGAAGATCGAGGCGATCGTGAACGAGCCGGTTTCCATCAAGACCTTGCAGAAGCTCTTCAAAGACTCCTCGGCTTCTTCACAAGAGCGGCGCCTGTGGCGCGTTCTGGAGGAGCTCATCATATGAAGATTCTCGTCATGAGCCTTCTGCGAATCGGTGACGTGGCCATCGCCGCTCCCGTTCTTCGCGATCTTCGAATCAAGATGGGTCCGGACGTTCAGATCGATTTGCTCGTGAACGCGCAAGCGGCCGCGATCGGTCCGATGATCCCGTCGGTGGACCGGGTTCTCGTTTTCGAGCGTGAGACGTTGCAGAAGGGTTTGGGTCGGATCGACGTTCCGTTCTTCGATTCGTTCGAGCGTCTCTCGGCGTTCGTCGATCGTCTCAATTCTGAAAAGTACGACCTCACGATCAATCTCACGCATAGCAGACTGAGCGGTTGGCTCATGAATCTCGTCGATGCGCGCGAGAAACAGGGCCTCGTCTTCGATGCCGCCGGTCGGGCCTCCTTCGGCTCGAATTGGTTTCGTTATCTCAACACGCAGGTCGATTCCGAAGGCTCGGAAGTCTTCCATTTCACCGACGTCTTCCGCTTCGCATTGAAAGTGGATGCGGTTCGCACCCATCAACCCGCTCTCGTCGAAACGATCGAAGGTCGTGCCGAAGCGGAAGCTTTCCTCGCCGATTGGGACGCAGGCTCGAATCTCGTTTGCGTCCAGGCCCTCACGAGCGACACGAAAAAAGAGTGGGGCATCGAGCGGTTCACCGAAGCCCTGAAGTCGATTTCAGCCCGCGCCCCGATGGCACGGATCGCGATTCTCGGAGCACCCTCCGAGCGCGAGCGCTTGCGGCCTCTCGTCGAAGCGTGCGAAGCGAACGGCGTTAAGGTTCGTCTCGCGATTCTCGGCTTCGAAGGAGCTTTCAGCCTCGTCAAGAAGGCGAAGCTCGTGATCTCCCTCGACACGAGTATCAAACACCTTGCGGCCTGCGCAGGAGTGCCCCTTCTCGAGATTTCGCTCGGTAGCTCGGATCCTTACAGGACCGGAGCCTATGCCGACGGAGCGGTCATCGTTAAGAGTCGCGAACTTTGCTCGCCATGCGTTCATTCGAAACCTTGTCACCGCGAAAAGCAGTTTTGCGCGATCGGAATTCCGTCCGACGCCGTTTCGATGATCGCTGGCGAAATGTTCGAAGGGCGGGGATTCCAAATCAAATCGATCGCGGAAGAATACAAGCAAGAGATCGACGTCCTTTGCGTCGATACGAAAAGGACGGGC
>JAZKJB010000325.1:6975-16318 GCA_040384505.1 Bdellovibrionota bacterium
CCTCGCCGTCTTCGCCGCCGCTTCGGTGCTCGAGCCCTTCTCCGAACAGTCGATCGGTCGATGGATCGATTTGACGTGTCGCCGGCTCTGGCTCAGTTCCACGCCCGCGAGCGGTCTCGACGACATGGGTTCCGAAGCGCTCCGTCTGGGGGAATTTCTTCGGGCCATTCATCCGACCGTTTCGGATTTCGAGTGGCGGTTTCTCCTCGGGGACTTCGACAAGCAAGCGTCGATGATCGAAGGTCGCTTGAATGGTTTCAAGACGGAGATCCGCGCGCTCCATGGTTCTTACGAAGACCCGCGCCGCATGCGCGATTACGTGCGTGGTCTCATCGGGTTCCGGGAAAAGATGCGGAACTCGGCGCTCCTCGGTTCCTTCCGATCGGTCCTCGATCTCGTGATCGAAGACGACATCAGCCCGCCGTTCACGCGTTTCCGCCGCATCGTCGACGTCATCGGCGAAATCGACCGGCGCACGACGATCCATCTGCGCTTGATCCGCGCGCTCGGGCGTCACATCGAAGAAGGAATCGGAGTCGAAAAGACATGAGCAACGAAAGCGGAAAACGAGATCTCAAACATTTCCTCGGGCTCGCAGGAGCCCAGCTCGATCACCGTCTGAAGCAGACGGAGGCGAGCGAGCCTTATTCGGCGCGCATCAATCGGATGCGGGCCCTCGCAGAACTGATCAAGGAGCAGGTGCCCGCAAATGCAGAAACGAAGAATACTCGTCCTCCAACTGGCACGGTTGGGTGACATCTATCAAACTTGGCCGGTGCTCCAGGCGTTGAAACGCCGGGAACCGGAGTGCGAGCTCCACTTGGTGACGCGCTCGCGCTTCGCCGTGGCGGCGCCGCAAGACGGCGTCGTCGATCGACTTTGGAAGCTCGATACGCGTGAAGTTCTCACTCCGCTCGTCGACGAGTTCCCGAATCACGACGCGGCACTCGCGCTTCTCGGCGGAGTCTGCGACGAGCTAGCCGCCACGAAGTTCGACGTCATCGTGAACTTGAGTTTCTCGCCGTTCTCCAGCTATCTCGTTCACGAGATCGCGGGAGAGTCGTGCGAAATTCGCGGCTACACGAGAACTTCGGACGGCTTCCTCAGCATTCCCGACGACGGAAGCGCCTACTTCTACGCGCAGGTCGGACCGGGCAAGGGCAACCGCGCGCACCTCACCGACTTGTTCGCGCACGTCGCGGGCGTCGAACTGACGAACGAAGACTGGCCGGCGAGGATCGACGCGAACGCGTGCTCGGGCGCGATCGTCGTTCACATCGGTGCGAGCCAGCTCTCCAAGACGCTCTCGTGGTCGAAGTGGATGCAGGTGATCAAGGGCCTTTGCCGCGAACACGACGGAAACGTCGTCGTCGTAGGTTCGGAAGAAGAAGCCGAGATCGCAACGCAAGCGTGCGCGATCTCCGGCGACAAGACTCCCGTGAATCTCGTCGGCAAGACGACGCTCGGAGAGCTCTTCGAAATCGTTCGCTCCGCGAAATGCGTGGTGGGTGGTGACAGCGCTCCGATCCAAATCGCATCGCTCACGGATACACCATGCTTCAACTTGAGTTTTTCGCAGGTTTCCCTCTGGGAAACGGGCCCTCGGGCCGCGGGAAGCCGCATTCTGAAAGTCGACGACGAAGATTCGGTTTCTTCCGAGAGAATCGTCGACGAGACGATGCGAATCGTACGTGGTAAAGCGCCCTCGTCGAACGACGTCGTTCGTGTGCCCGGTCGCACGGTCCCGTACGTCGAGACGATGCCGCAGGCGCAGACTTTCGAGTGGGAGCTTCTGAAGGCGATCTATATGGGCGAAGCATTTCCGGCACCGCCGAGCGAGACCTTCATTCTCGGGATGACGCGAATCACGGAAGTGAATTCACTCGCACTCGATCAGCTCGAAGCGCTCAATCGAATACCCAACAACAAAACCGCCGCCGCGATCTTGGATCGATGTGACGAGGTCATGGAGCAGATCATCGGCTTCGTCCCTGAGATGTCACCGATCGTTCGCTGGTTCCGTACGGAACGCCTGCGAATTGGTCCGATGAAGGTGGCCGATCTCGTGCGCGCGACTCAGGCGGTGCACGTGCGCCTGAGTGAGGTGCTCCGCCTTTATGAAAATCCACCAGAGGAGAACGGAAATGACGACGTCGTATTGGACTAGAGACGAACTTTCGAAACAATTCTCCCACTGTTCGACGGTGAAAGAGATCATCACGACGCTCGAGACCGATTTCTCCACGCGCGGCGAAGTGATCTGCGAGGTGCGTATCAACGGCATGATCTTGGACGACCAAGACGAGCAGCAGTTCGCGAACAATCCCGTCGACGGCGTGAACGATCTCGCCGTGAAGTCGGAGCGGCCCGGAGACCTGATCAAGGGCGCCCTCGCTTCGGCCAATCATCTCTTGCCCGAGCTCGAGATCGCGAGCTTGTCGACGGCGGAACAGCTCCGGGGTGTCGACGCCTCGAAGGCCAAAACGTCGTTCCTTCAGGCGATCGAAGGCTGCCAATGGCTCGTAGGCACGCTCGAGCACGTTCGCGGAGCCGCTTCCGGCATCGGCGAACCGATCGAAAACGTGGAGCGCTGGCTCGCGGCGGAGACGTTCATCGCTCGCGTGGTCGTCGAGGTAAGTGACGCTTACCAGAAGAACGACACGGTTCTCGTCGCCGATCTGCTCGAATACGAACTGACGACCGCCGTCGGTCTCTGGAAGGAAGTTCTCGCCCGCGAGATCGCTCGTCGGGCATAATCTAGGGATCGTGACGGAGCACAAAATCCTATGGGTCGACGACGACCCTGACGTATTGCAATCGGCCGAGCGCCTCTTCCGAGGTAAGCCCTGGACTTTGGTCACGGCGACCACGGCTCCGGTCGCACGCGATCTCATTCTGAGGGAAAACTTCGCCGTCATCGTCGCCGACCAAGGCCTTCAAGCCGCGAGCGGTGTCGATCTTCTCGAGTTCGCGAAGGAGAAGTCGCCGGCCGCTTCTCGAATCCTGCTGACGGGTTCGGTCGAGCTCTCGGTCCTCGAAGAAGCCGTCAATCGGGGCCACGTCTTTCGGTTCGTCAGCAAGCCCTGGGAGAACGAGCAGCTGCTCGTCGACATCTCGAAGGCGATCGAGCATCACCAGTTGAAAATCACGCAGTCGAGCCTCTTGAAAGAAGTGAGCTCGCAGAACCGACAGCTCGAGCGCCTCACGTCGGGACTCGAACAGATCGTGACCGAGCGGACGATCACCGCCGAAGACAGCAAGATCGAAGCGGAAGCGAAACTCTCTCACGTTCGCGAGCTCGTTCGGTTCATCAAGGATCTCTCGAACCTCACTTCGGCCGAAGAGCTCCTCAACCTGATCAGAAAAGAACTGAAAAGCTTCCACGAGCTTCGCGCTCCCGTTCTCGCTTACGTCGTCGCGGATCGAACGCCGGTGATCCTGTTCTTCCAAGGCAAGCAGATCGTCGAGCGCGAAGCGCGCCAGATGTGGTCGACTCGCTCGCGCATGCGGATCAACGAACACGAAGACCGCGTCTATCTCGCCAACGAGTTCGGACGTCCTTTCGTGAAAACTCTCGCGATCCCTCTCAAACGCCGAGCGGTCGCGCCGGATTCGAGCGATGAGGCCCCGGCGACTCTCTTTTTCGAGCACGCTCTTCCCGACGACAAGATCGATCCGTTCCTCTCTTTCATCTCGGAGCGCCTCCAGCCGCTTTCGATCGCTCTCGATCGGATTCTGCTCGAGGTCCACTTGAAGTCGACGTCACTGCAATGGGAAAGCACCTTCGACGGGATCAAAGATCCGATCGCGATCGTCGACATCGATTATCAGCTCGTCCGCGCCAATCGCCATTTCTCGCGAGATCCCGCGAGCGGTTCGCGAATTTTCGAGCTCACGTGTCACAAGGTCCTCACTGGAAGCGACACTCCTTGCCGAGGCTGTCCTATCGAAGACGCACTCAAGAGTGGAGAGGCGCGCAAAGGACAAATCAAACGCGGCTCTAGAGTGTACGACGTCTCGAGCTATCCGATCCGACTCGAGCCGACCGACGACAAAGCGACGAACGTGATCAATCACTACGTCGACGTCACCGCATCGCGCGAGCTGCACGGTCGTATGATCCAGAGTGAAAAAATGGCGGCCGTCGGCTTGCTCGCCGGCAACATCGCGCACGAGCTCAACAATCCTCTCACCGGGATCCGCAGTCTCGCGCAAGTTCTGCTCGCGGAAGTTCCCGAAGCGGGAACGCTGAAAGACGACGTGCGAGAAGTGGAGAAGGCCGCAGAACGATCGCAGAAGATCATCGAAAACCTCCTCGATTTTTCGAAAGGCGAAGCGGACACGAAGCAGATGCTCATTTCTTTGAATGAAATCGTGAGACGCACGCTTCCGATGATCAAGACGGCGATGCGCGAACACCGCAGCGAAATGTCACTAGCGGACGACGAGCCGACCGTGAAGGTCGAACCGCATCTCATGCAGCAAGTGGTGTTCAATCTCGTCAACAACGCTTGCCAAGCGATGAAGGACCCGGGAACGATCGCGATCGATACGACCACGGAGTCCGACGGCGGGGGCCGATGGTCGGTCCTCCACGTCACCGACACCGGGGTCGGTATTCCGGAAGACATCATCGAGAGCATCTTCGAGCCCTTCTTCACCACGAAGGAAAAGGGACAAGGGACCGGTCTCGGTCTCAGCATGAGTCAGCAAGTGGTGCAGAAGTTCGGCGGTGAAATTCTCGTGAGGAGTGCGGTCGGCGAGGGGACGCGTTTCACCGTGCGACTCCCCGTCGTCGAGGAGCGCCTCAGTTGAAGATTCTCATTGTCGACGACGAACCCCTCGTGAGAAAATCTTTAGGTCGTGCGTTCAAGGCCCGAGGCCACGAGGTCTCCGAAGCCGTGGACGGTACCGAAGGTCTCGCGCGCTGGCTCGAATCGACGCCCGACATCGTCTTCCTCGACGTCTTGATGCCGGGCCTCAGCGGACCGGAGCTCCTGAAAGAAGTCTTGCCGCGATTACGAGATTGGAAGGGCCGAGTGATCATGATGTCCGCGTACTCTGGCGAGCACAACGTCACGACGGCGCAACAAATGGGCGCGGACCTGTTCGTGCCCAAGCCTTTCGACGACATTTTCGCATTGGTGTCGAAAGCGGAGGAGCTTTTTGGCCGGCGGTAAAGTTCAGATCAAAAAGGTGAAGGCTTATCCGTTCCCGGCGACGATCAAACTCGGGACGACGAACTTGCCTGGTCAAATCGTGAAGCTCACGGTTCAAGGTTTTCTCGTGGAGTTCAATCTCAAGACGATCAAGCCGGGCGACAAGTTCGATGTTTATTTCGAGCTTCCCGTCTCGAAGCACTCGGTCAACGAATCGTGCGTCGTCGTGAAGCTCTACAATCAGTGGGCTCTGGGAACACCGACGGATGCTGTTCCCGGTTCCGACGGAATGGGAAAAGAGCCCAAGGTCGCCGCGCAAACTCCGTCGCCAGCCGTCGCGCCGGCCAAGGTCGCGCAGCTCGTCGAATGCCATTTCATCAACGTGAATTCCAGCTCACGCGAGCGGATCCAGATGTTCCTCAACCAGATCGGGCGATCGGGAGCGAAATGAGGATCATCGCGGGCCGTTTCCGCGGTCGACAACTCGCCAGCTTCCAGGCCGACCATATTCGGCCGACCACCGATCGCGTCAAAGAGAGCATCTTCAACAAGCTGCAGGGGTGGATCGATGGCTCTCGTGTGCTCGATCTCTATGCCGGCACCGGGAATCTGTCTTGCGAGTCCGTTTCGCGTGGCGCAACGACGGTCGACGCCGTCGAGCTGAACAAGAAGTCGATCGTGATCATCCGCGAGAACCTAAAACTCCTCGGGATCGAAAACGAGGTTCTCGTCCATCAGGACGATGTGCTCAAATACCTCAAACGTTACGAGGGAAATCCCTACGATCTCGTCTTCGCGGACCCTCCCTTCACGGAGAAGCTCGCGGACGCGACTCTCGAAGCTCTCGCTGCGAGTAAAGCCGTGGGGCCCGAGACGATCGTGATGATCGAATCGTCGTCGCACGAAACGGTGAAAGAGTCCTACGAAGGGCTTGAACGCACCGCCGAGAGGGATTACGGAGATAAGCGTGTGACCTACTGGCGCAGGCCGGAGGCACCTACCGAATAAGGAATGTCGATGCCGATCGCGATCTACCCAGGAAGTTTCGACCCGATCACCAACGGCCACATCGACATCATCCGTCGCATCCAACCGATCCTCGGTGAAATGGTCATCCTGATTTCCCAGCATTCCGCCAAGAAGTACCTCTTCACGTCGGTCGAACGAAAAGCCCTCGCCGAAAAAGCGCTGAAGGGCATTCCCGGCGTCAGTGTCGCGGTTCACGAAGGTCTGACCGTCGACTACATGAAGGAAACCGGAGCGAAAGTGATCGTGCGCGGTCTTCGCGCCGTTTCCGATTACGAGTATGAGCTCGTCATGGCGAACATGAACAAGAAGCTCGCGCCGTTCGCCGAGACGATGATCGTCTTCGCGAGCCCGGAGTTTTACTACGTCGCGAGCAACACGGTGAAAGAAGTCGTGATGAATGGTGGCTCCGTGAAAGACCTCGTTCCGCCGATCGTCGAGCGCGCGCTCCGCGAACGTTTCGCCTCGCACGTGAAAACGCTTCGTGAAACTCATCGGAAAGTTCGCGACGCCCGCAAATCGGCCGCTCGCGCGGCGAAGGGCCTGCCGCCCGTCGCGAAGACGGCTGCCAAATCGACCGCGAAGGCGGCCGCCATCCAACCGAAAACCACCTCGAAGAAAACGTCAGCCCGGAGGAACGCATGATCACTCTCGCCAAGCGCGCTCAGCTCCTGAAACCGTCGCCCATCTTGATGCTCGCAGCTCGTGCGGGTGAGTTGAAGGCCGCTGGAAAAAACGTGATCTCGCTCTCGATCGGTGAGCCGGATTGGGATACCTACGACAACATCAAGGAAGCGGCGATCAAGTCGATCCGCGAAAACAAAACTCGCTATACCCCTCCCGCGGGGATTCCGGAGCTTCGCAAAGCGGTGGCAGCACAAGTTTCGAAGGACCTCGGTGTGAACTACGACATGTCGCAGGTCACGGTGAGTGCGGGAGCGAAATTCGTTCTGTTCGCCTCACTCCAGGCGCTCGTGAATCCCGGCGACGAAGTGATCTTGGCCGCACCATTTTGGGCGAGTTACTCTACGATGGTGGAGTTGGCCGATGGCGTTCCCCGCATCGCCGTCTGCGACGAGTCGGTCGACTTCAAACTCACCCCCGAAATCTTGAAAAAAGCGATCACATCGAAAACGAAAGCGATCCTCCTCAATTCACCTTCGAATCCGACGGGTAAGGTCTATTCGAAAGACGAACTGAAGGGCCTGGCCGAAGTCTTCCGTGCGAACCCGCAGATCGCGATCATCAGCGACGACATCTACAATCGCTTGTCGTTCGATAGCCCGCTCGCCCCCCACATTCTCCACGTCGCGCCCGATCTCGCGGATCGCGTGATCGTCTTGAACGGCGCTTCGAAGTCTTACGCGATGACCGGCTGGCGCCTAGGTTGGGCTCTCGGCCCGAAAGAGATCATCACTGCGATGACGAACTACCAGAGCCAGAGCGTCTCTTGCGCGTCGGCGACGACTCAATACGCGGCCCTCGAAGCCGTATTGAATTCCGAAGCGAGCGTCACGAACACCGTGAAAGTTCTCAAAGACCGCCGCGATTTCTTGATCCACGAGCTCGAGACGATTCCGAAAGTTCGCGTCGCGATCCCGGAAGGAGCGTTCTACCTTTGGGTGAACATTTCGGCGTACATGGGGAAATCCTTGAAGGGCAAGCTGTTGAAAACGTCCGGCGATCTCTGTGCCGCTCTGCTCGACGACCAACTCGTCGTCGCGGTGCCGGGAGACGAGTTCGGTCTCGATGGCTATCTCCGCTTGAGCTATGCGCTCGAGAAAGAGAAAGGCCGCGAAGCCGTCCAGAGAATGAAAACGTTCTTCACGTCTCTGACTTGATGGCGGGAATCGACGCGGACTTCGTCGCCAATTTCAAGGCGCCCCTCGAGGAGCTCGAGCGGGAGCGGTTGAAAGTTCGTCGCGATCGGCGCGGTTTCCTCTTCATCGCCCTTCTCTTGAAAACGATGGCGCTCGTTTGTTCGTTGAGTGCGCTCGCCGGTCGTTCGACTTTTCTCGTCGTGCTCGCTCTCGTGATGATCGCGGGTTCGTTCGTCGCGCTCTTCCTGCGGGAAAAGGCGGACGCCCGTTATCAGGATGAATTCCGTGAAAAGGTGACGCGTCGATGGTTCCATGAGCGCTTCCTCGGTGTCTTCCTCGCCGCGCCTCCGAAAGATCTCTCCGCGAATGCACGTTATCTCTTGGGGCATTCGAAGTTCGCTCGGGGCCGTCTCGAGGATCGCGTCTACTTCGATCGCGAAACCGAAGACTCCCACATCTACGTCACCTCGAGAGGACGTAAACGATTCTTGTCCTTCATGAAAATGCGCTCGGGTGTCGAGCACGCACCTCCCGAGGAGTTGATGGCGGCACTCGCGCGCTTCGGAAAAGTCCATTGGGTCTCCGGCCGCGACGGTTTGTGGGTGGCGCTTCGCTTGAGAAAGCGGCTGTTCTCCGCTCCGGTCGAAACGGAGACGAGCGATTCCACTGGCTACGCCGACTGGGTCGAGGACGCGAAAATTCTACTGGACCCCGAGGTCCGCCTGCATTGGATCGGCGCACGCTGAGCGCCCAACGAGGACCTGGGACGGCCCGGACCTTCGTCCGATGGTGCGTCGAGGTCACGGCCTGTACCATCTTTGGTAGGGCTCGAGCTCGGCAGGAGGCCAGATCTAATGAGTACATGGACGCTCATCCAAATCGTCTTCGACATCTTCATGGCGACAGGTCTTTTCACGATCGTCATGCGCATGAACCGCGCACCGAAAGACGATCCGCGACTCAGCCGCGGTCTCCAGCTCTTGCAGAGCAAGATCTCGGTGCTCGAAGATCTCTCCGATCGAACCGAAGTCCAAGTGAATCAGCTCACCGCGATCCTCGAGCAGAAGTCGCGCGAAGTGCAGGCCAAGGTTCAGCTCGCCGAGCAACACGTCCACGAACTCCGCGTCTCCATGGAGCGAAGCCTCGAAGTCGCGCAGATTTTCCAGGACAAGATCCCGCACAAAGAGATCATCGAGCGCCAGAACACGATCAAGTACGTGCAAGCCGCGCGACTCGCGCATTCGGGCGCGAGCGTCGACGACATCGCGAGCCAAGTCGATCTTCCGAAGGGTGAGCTCGAATTCATCGCGAGCGTGAATCGCGATCGTCTCATGTTCA
>JAZKJB010000325.1:16328-19278 GCA_040384505.1 Bdellovibrionota bacterium
AGAGGAGCTTCCGCCGTGGGCGCGTGGCGAAGGTCATGCGAGCGATGCGAATCAAGCCGCTCATCAGGCCGCGCCGTCTTTCACTTCGCAAGCGGTCGCTCAACCGACCCACGCGGCTTTCACGCCCGCGATGCCGCAGCATTCTTTCGAAGAAACTCCCGAAACTCAGGAAGAAACGTCACGCCGTCTCCGCATGGAGCTCGAGCTCGCCGAGCGTCAGCGTCTCGTCGACAACTTGAGCCGCCTGCAGTCCGAGATGCACACGCTCGATATCGAGCTCGCGCGCGAGCACGGTGGCCGCGATCTCTCGGGCGCCTTCGAGGTGCCCAGAGTCGAAACGTCTTCGTTGAAAAAGCTCGGTGAGGAGTTCCGCAAGGCCGTCGAAGAAGGCCACAAGTCCGACGCTCGTGAACAACTCTTTCCGCTCGAGCAGCTCTCGTCGACGATCTCGCAAGTCGTGAGTGCCGCCGAGTCGATGGCGAATCAAACTCTGTCGCAAGCGACTCGAGGTGCGGATCAATCGTCTTCGGACGGACATCGATCGTACGCTTCGCAATCGAACGACGCGGTCCTTCCGGCTTCGTTCGCGGGACGGGCGACGGCTTCGACTTTGAAGCAAGCACTCTCGCAGGCGACGGCCGTGATCTCCGGTGCGCCGGCTTCGCCGCAAGAGTCTCGGGATCCCGTACTCGCACGCGCGTTAGCGCAGCAAAAAGTGCAAGCGGCGCTTCGCGCGAGCGCACAACCGAAGCCCGCGCAAGCGACGTCGCCCGAGCTCGAAGCGGCTCGCGCGATGGCGAAAGCGGACGCGCAGCCGAAACCTCTCACGCACATCGTTCGCGAACGAACTCTCTCGGGCTCGCCGAAAGCGGGCGAGAAAACCGTGATCAAGACCGTCCGTTTTCCTCGCCTGGATGAAACGGACGTCTGAATGCGGACGTTCCAGGTCGGAGAATTGGTCGATGGCAGCGTCGAGGAACTCCTCGACGAGCACGAACTGATCATTTCTCTCGGTGGGCAGTTGATGCGAGTCCAAAACGAAACTCGCCGCAATTTGAAAGTCGGGCAGACGGTGACTCTCGTCGTTTCGGCGTTGGCGCCTCTCGCATTCCGACTCTACGTCAGGAAGTCGGGCCGCCGCGACGGCCATCTCGATGTCATGACTTGAGTCACGCTCGCGGTCACTGAGCCGTCGGCGGAACCACGATAACACCCGAACGATATTTCTCGGAGCTCGTCCACTTCGGTCCTCCGCCCGTAGCGAGCGGATTGAAGTTGCTGACCTCGAGGTTGTCGAAGGCATTCAGAGCTCTCATGCTGTGCGCCTCGATGATCTCACCGTGGCGACCCGGGAAGACGTGATAGCCCGCATGTGCTGTCCCGACGAAGAACGGATGCTGCTTGAACGCCTGGGGCATCGTCTTCTTGAAGTCGACGAGAGTCATCTGGTCGTCGATTCGAATGCCGTAGTAGTCGCTCTTTCTTTTTACGAGAGCCATGCGATAGGCGTGTCCACCCCAGACCGGATTCCAAACCTTGCCAGGCTTCAGCGGATTGAGGCGTTTGTCTTCTTCGTCCCACTTCGCGTTTTGTGACGGATCCGGGTTCCAGTACATGCTCGTCCAACCGAGATCGCGAAGCATCGTCTGCAGGTCGGTTCCGTAGAAGTTGTTGTTCACGGCGAGTTTCGCGTGGATCTTCGCCCAAGTTTGCGATTGGCCCGCGGCCGCGAAGCCGTCGCCCAAGCATTTCACCGTCAAGCCGATGCAGCTGATCGGTTCGAGCTCTTTCACGAGAGATGCAGGCGCGCCGAACTTCACGAGCTGCTCACGGCGAAGTTCTTCCGTGCGATGTTCGGGTTTGCGGTTCCCGTAATACTTCGACACTTTCCATTGGCCGAAGAATTCGACGTGATCGTCCCAAGTCGCCTGAAGACAAGCCGAAGCCGTACTCGTCACGACGTCGATTTTTTCGCGGTGAGTTCGGATCTCGTCTTCCGAGAAGGTCACGGTTTGGGCGAATCCTGTCGAAGCGATCAAACCGACCAATGCGAAACCAACGAGAGCTTTCATTCCGAACTCCTTCGAGGCAAGGCCTCGGCCCTCCGAAATGCAGGTTTCAGACCCCGGTTTTTCCCGTCAAAAGCATGGAATTCGAGGAGGCGAAGGTATCGCGGGACCAGGGGACCCGGAAGGCTCCCAAACGGAGCCTTTGTCGTAAGTTTCGACAGGGAGTTTCGACTGTTCTTTCGGTCCCTAGGCTGGTATCTGGCATCCAAATCCTCGGGAGGAATCCATGTCGAAAGCATCGGTGTTCATCGGACTTCTATTGTTCGCGGCCACCATGGGCTGTGCGACGGCCCAAGCCGTCGACGTCGCGCTCATCGAAAAAGAACTCAATGGTGCGGGCGCCGTCGGTTGGATCCACGGCTCGGTCGAAGACCGCAGTCTCTGGGTTTTCACATACCGCAATCCGAAAAACTTCTTCGACAACATCCAAATGTCACTCGTTCCCGAAAACGAGGCTCTCGCGAAAGAGCTCGCGACCGTCAACCGACACGATCAAGTTCGTATCAAGGGCGAGTTCATGAAGAACCCGAGTCCTCAAAAACACATCAAGCTTCTCTCCGTCGAAATCGTGAAGAAGCACTCGAGCCCGGTCACGGCCCAACCTTATCAGCACGAAGCGCAAATCCCGAAAGAGCTCGAGACTCTCGATCACGCTCAATTCTTGATCCACGCCATCGCGAGCGAAGGACACATCCTCGTCGTCGAGTACAAAGATCAAGTCCTGCCGATCTGGGTGAAGGACGAAAAGCTTTCGAAAGAGCTCTGGCGCGGTGACGTCGTGAACATCCACTTCGCGATTCGCAAAGACCCGGGCCAACCGACTCATTTGAAGATCGTCGAAACGGCTCCCGACGCGATCGTGCGTGTGAATTCGATCAAAG
>JAZKJB010000325.1:19288-25961 GCA_040384505.1 Bdellovibrionota bacterium
ATGCACGGCAAACCCGCCGCCGTCGAGGGCGCGTTGATCATGTTCCCGCAGAGCCCGGAGATCATCTTCAACGTCTTCGCCGTCGAAGACGCATCCGTTCCCGGCATCAAGCGCCAATTCACGCTTCTGAATCAAGACGATCCGAAAGTGTTCAAAGAGATTCGCGAGAAGCTCCAAGCGGCGTGGGATCTCCACCCGGGGGCGTCCGTGAACGCCAGGAACAAGCTCAAGTCGAATAAGATTCGCGTGAGTGTGAAGGGAACTTTCCAGGTGATCGACGCCAATCAAGCGAACGCACAAGTTCTCTTGAAGTCGGCCAACGACATCGTGATCAACGTCGTACCGTGAACAGTGCCCTGATCTGATCGTAGATCAGCGATGCGCCGGCAATGAAGCGGCGTCGGTTCGCCAGATCGTCGTGAAGTCCCACGACGTCAGCGGTGCGTTCGACGTGTTGTAGAAGTGGTTCACCGTAGCGCCGGTGCTCGAAACTCCAGAAGCGTTGCAAGCGCCTGCTCCTGGCGTACAGGTCGCGGTTCCAAGGTCCAAAGAAGTCGTCGCGGCTCCGGCATGGGAGCCGAAAAGCGGTCCAACGAGAGTCGTCGCAGTACTCCCAGTGACGTCACCGGTCGCGAACGTCGCTGTGATCGTCGTTCCTGTTTCCGTCTTACCGACGAGTCCACCGGTCGATTCGGCACCCGTCACGGTCACCGAAGAATAACTGTTCGACAAAATCGATCCGCCGGTTTGTAAGCCGACGAGTCCTCCGACTTGATCCGCGAGACCGTCGCCGACAGTTCCGGTCGAGTACGAATTCGTGACCGTGCCGGCGGAGAGAGAACCGACGAGACCACCGATCGAAATCGTCCCGCCGACGAGTGTCGTCGAAGCGCGCGACTTCGAGATCGCTCCTTCGGACGTTCCGACGAGTCCACCGATAGTGGCGGCCGTCGTCGACGCCGTGATGATGGCCGTTGCGGTGCCGCCGCTGATCGAACCCGACGGTGTCAGGTAACCGACGAGTCCGCCGGAGTTGCTCGATGCCGAAAGTGTCCCTGCGAAAGTCACGTTCGAGATCGCACCCATCGCCATGCCGACCACGCCGCCCGTGAAGTCGCTTCCCGTGATGGTGGCACTCGCGATGTTCAAGTTCGAGATGCTCGAAGTCGCGAGCGTTACGCCGAACATTCCGACGAACGGTTGCGACGTATTCGAGAGGACGAAATTCGAGATCGATTTCGAATTACCTTCGAACGTTCCGTAGAACGGGGCGTGATAGCCGCCGATCAACTTCGGAGTCGTCGAGGCGAAGTTGAGATTCGCGGTGAGTTTATAATGCGCACCCATCCAGCGCGCGTTCGACGAGATGAGATTGTACTGAGCCGTCGTGCTGATTTCGTAGGGACTGGAAATCGTACCGTTGCCGTCGAAGAAGGGAATGCCCGTGTTGGAGGGAGTCACCCACCATGCCGTCGGGTACCCGCTGGTGACCGAAGCCCATTCGTCGAGAGTTCCAATGACGCTTTCGTTTTGGAAGTCCCAGCCCGCGAGAGGTTGAGTCGCCGTCGACTGGAAGGCCGTCGTCGTCGTTTGCGATCCGGCTGCGATGATGTTGCACGCTTGAGTTCCACCCGTCGCCGAGTCCGCGTCGCAAGTCGCGCCAGAATAGAAATAGGAATTGGACGTCGTGCCCGCGTACGAACCAACGAGTCGGCCGACGTTCGCCGAGCTTCCGCCCGAACCCGACACGGTCGAAATCGCGAAGCTGTTCGTCAACGAGCCGCTCGCCGTGAGTGAGCCGACGAGTCCGCCGACTCCGGTCGACCCCGTGATCGCTCCGGTCGAGTAAGTATTCTTCACGAGACCTCTCGCGAGCCCCGCGACGCCGCCGACCTGCGCGCCACTCGAGCTCACGGTGCCGGTCGAGTAGCTGTTGATGACGTAGCCATAGGTGAAATTTCCGATGACGCCGCCGGCATTCGTGCCCGTCGCAGTGACCGAGCCCGAGTAGAAACTCGAAAGCACGAGGGTCGACCCGCTTCCGGCAACGCCCCCGACGTCGTTCGTTCCGCCGACCGTCGCAGACGAACTGCACTGGTTGACCGCGCCATGTTGGGCGCGACCGACGACACCACCGACGTAATTCACGCCGCTCGCGGTACCCGCGGTGACGACTTCCAAGATGTGAGAAGACTCGGAACGGCCGACGGCGAGACCGACGTAGTCTTTTCCGGTGACTCGCGCCGAAGTCAGCGTGAAGTCCGAAACCTGCCCATTTTTCACGTAAGCGAAGAGTCCGGCGTCATCCGCCGTCGAATCTTCGAATTTCCAGTTACTGATCGTCTTTCCTTCACCGGAAAACGTGCCGCGGAACGGATTCGAGGACGTTCCGATTCGTGTGTGATTTCCGGTGATGCAACTCATGTCGAGATCGGCGGTCACTTTGAATGAAGACGAGTACAAGGTCGCATCGGCACCGATCGCGTTCAGCTGATGCGGAGAACAGATTTCATAAGGACTGGCCGTCGTACCTGCACCGGTGAGTTTCGGGTTCGTAATTTTGGCCGTGTAGGCGCAGTAATATCCGGAAGGAAGAGTCGCGAGCCCCGAACACGAGGCATTCGCGAGAAGTCGCGTGCTCGCGCCATCGTCGAAACGCGCTTCCATGCACCCGGTGACGAGTGCGACGGAAACAAAAGCTTTGATGATTCCCTTGAGCGAGCCGAAGCGCATGATAACTGTTCGGATTTACTCGCTATGAGCTTAACTTGGACGGACGTCCAGTGAACCGCTTACTTCGCGCTTTCGCGAATGAAGCGGGTCATATAGTAGCGCACGAGGTAATCGACTTTCACCGGCTGGTCCTGATAGGTCCAGACGAGATCGCCAAACGCACCCCAACGAGCGGTGAGGACGTTTTCATTGTCCTGCGGGACTTTGGTCCCGTTGTCGCTAGCGGCCGGAACCGTGACGAAGCCCGCGCCGACGTAATGGAATCGGATCCCGATCACTCCCGGCTCGCGGAGAGAGAAGATCAACTTGAAGCCATTACGGAACAGCATGAAGTCGGCTTGCGTGTTCGAGATCCCGTAGATCTTCACGCGCCCGACGGTCGAACCTTTGAGTTGATTGAAGGACGAAGCGGCCTCGATGAAAGTGTTCTTCAGATTTTCGAGGAAACCGATCGATTCCGTGAAGAGAAGCGCTTGAGGATCGAAGCCGACGGTGAAATCGACGACGCCCGATTCTTCCATCTTCTGCTCTGCGCGGACGAGATCTTTGATCCAGCCGAGTTTATCCATGCTGCTGCCACCACGAGTGTTGTGTTATGCCGCGTGCGCGATGCGTCTTAAAGCGTCGCCCGGTGCGGCATAACATAACTGTTTCAACTTTGGTTTGGCTTGTCAAGGGGCTGCGGCGTTCGCGCTCGGTTCGAAATCACCGAGAGCGCCTGCTGGACTCGTTTCCCGGCGTCGATCGATGAACTCCACCTGCTGCGCGATGATGTCGACGCTGTACTGTTTCGTCCCGTCGTCTTTCTCGATCGCATAGCGGGATAAATAACCTTCGATCGCGACGCTCGAACCTTTCGTCAGCCAAGACGAGCAGCGCTCGGCGGTTTTTCCGAACGCTTTCACTTTGTGCCACGTCGTCACCGGCTCGCGTTCGCCGTTGCCGTTGGGCTTCGAGAAGTGAGTCGCGACACTCATGTTCACATAGGGTTTTCCGGATTTCGCGAGCTTGAGTTCGAGGTCGGTTCCGATTCTGCCGACGATGGTCACACGATTGATCCCGTTCATTCGAGACCTCCTTTGATGGCGGAGATGGCCTTCAAACTTCGTGCAGAGCTGAGCTTCAATCGACATCGGCATCGCTAAGTTGCGAAGTCCGCAACTCGGCACGACGCAAAGCTGAACCAAATTCCAGCTGCTACTTTCTGGTTAAAGGCCGATGCCGATGAACGGGTAGGCGCGGTACGGATTCAGGCGTTCGTCGGCGCCGTAGTAGTACCCGAGGATGAACTGGATCGGGATCGAATAGAAAGTGGTGGTGTCGAACTTCAGCTCGCCGCCCATTCCGAAATAAGTGCGCCCGAGTTTCTCCGCTCGATACCCTTTCGAAACGCGGTCGTACGCGAGGCCGTCGAGCGAGATCGCGTCGACGAAGACGTCCGCGTGCAAGCGACGTAAGAAGATCGGATTCGTTCCGAAGCCGCGATACGGATAGGCGAGCGGGAAGCGATACTCCGCCGTCGCCGCGATCATGTTCCGGCCGAGGAAGGCCCCCGACGGAAAGCCGCGCATGACGAACGCGTTCTGAATCAAACCGTTCTGATAATTTCCACCGACCGTACTGCGCCCGAGAAGTGCTCGATTCAACCGCGGTGCGACGCTCGCGCTCGCGGACAACGTCAACACGTGGCGCTCGGGCAAGATCCAACCCGAGAGATATTTGATACCCGTCAGATCGGTTTGCTCGTACTCGATGTTGCCCATGTCGGGGAAAAAGCGCGCTTGCGAAACGCTGAACGCACCGCCTTTCTCCGGGGAAATCTCGAAACCCATTTGCGAAGCGTTCGAATACAAAACCGAAGCACGCGCGCCGTTGCGCAAAGTGAGGAGGCCTAGCGCATCCGTTTGCAGGTACTGCCAGCCGAGAGCTCCGCGCCACTTCTCGCTCATTTTCGGTAAGAAGAACGAACCCGTGAGCGACGCCGACGTCGAGTGACGGATGAAGCCTCCGCTATAGAGGTACTCGTTGATGTCTTCTCCAGCGAACGCGAGTTGCACCGGAGTCGTCGAATTCACGTACTGTCCGTAGGCGCTCGGTCGTTCCGTCAGAGAGTCGTAAGCCGCGGTCAACGCATACGCATGACGACCGACGGGATCGGCGGCCGACGTCGAAGCTTGGACGTACGCACCGTCGGGAACGACGAACGCGAACGGCATCCAGTAGCGCGGAACCAGATGCGGCCACGGCGAATACTCTTCCGGCGTCGTCTTCACCTCGACTTTCGGCACTTCGAACTTCGGCCACTCCGTCTCGACGAGCGAGCCGACGGTCGGGGGAACGAGAGGCGTCTTCGGAGTCGCCACCGTGATGAGACGCAAGCCTCCCGCCTCGAGCCGGCTCACGATCACTTCACCGGTGGCGTGATCGAGATCGGCATTCATCACACGAGTCGTCGTGTTCGTGATCGCTTTCGCATCCGTAAGCGCGGCATTCGCGAGATAGACGTTGGCGATTCCCGTTCGATCGGAGACGAACATCAAACCATCGCGGGTCATGCGCGGGAACTGCGCGGGAACGAAATCAGGGAGGATCACCGTCGGTTCGCTTGCGGTCGCAGCGAAGCAGCCGTCGCGCCATTCGACGGCGAGAGTCTTCAGGCGCTCGTTGCCGTCGTCGCGACGTTCACCGAAGACGAGGCGGGTCTGATCGAGGAACTCCGGTCGCGAAAGTCGCGTTTGAACTGGCGGGGTGTAAAGAACACGAACGTCGCCTTTCCCGTCGATCGGCAGACAAGCGAGGCGCGATCCGCCGGGGGTGAGCTGAACGAAGACGACGCTCTTGCCATCGCCCGCGACGACCGCTTCGCGCGCGCGGAGGCCCTTCGTGATCGGCTTCGCTTTCTTTTCGGCTAAATCGAATCGATAGAGATCGGAATACGAGTAATAGCGCGCATCCGTTCCGACGGAGTCGTAGACGAACGAAAGCGAATCCGGAAGCCAACTCACACGCGAGATCGCCTCGCCCTCGGTGACGATCTTGCCGTCAGCGTCGCGAAACGATTTCGTCGTGTCCGCTCTCTCGACGACGCGAACGAACGCATCGATGTTGTGGGCGCGGCCGACGTGCGCGAGCTTCAGCCCGTCAGGCGAGACGACTGGCGTGTGACTGTAAAGTCCTTCATTTCGAAACTCCCGGAACTCCGGCGAACCCGCAGCGACGATTTTGTCGATCTGCGCATTCGCACGCGTCTCGATGCGCTTGTAGGTGAGATCGAGAAGATTTTCGTAGTCGATCCCGTCGAGTCGATCGCGAAGCGGGCCATCGATGAAAAACGGGATGCGGCGCGAGTAAGCCAAGTTCAATTCGCCTATCATCTTGTCGCCACCGCGACGGGTGATCTCGTCCCAGATCAGCGAGCCCATCAGATAAGGACGGTTTCCTCCCGGCCAACCCGGAATAGCCTCGTTGATCCGGCCGATGTCCTCGTCTCGAAGCGTGCCCTCTTCGACCATCGAGCGCGCGATCGCGAGAAAGCCGTTCGAGCGAAGGCGGCCGTGACGGGTGAAGCGAGTCTCGATCTCGACCGCTAAACCTTCCGTGTACCAGCGCGGCAAGAACACGTTCGGTCGCATGATGCCGCCGAAAATCCAACGCAACGGTCGAAAGACTCCGGTCGACGGTTCGAATGTGAGGATGTGCGTATATTCGTGCGTTAGGAGCTCGAACCCCCAGTCGCCGTATTCGGCTACGACGTCGAGCCCGCTCGGAAGAACGGGAAATGCGGTGATCGTCGGATAAGGAAAGGCGGTCGCGAACCCGTTGGCGACGTCGGTCGTGTCGTCGACGACGAGCACGGTTCGTCTCGGCCAGACCCCGAAGGAGGGCGAAACCGCCGCGAACGCCTGCTCTGCCTGCCGCGCGTACATTTCGCCGAGGGACT
>JAZKJB010000326.1:0-3564 GCA_040384505.1 Bdellovibrionota bacterium
AGGCCCGTGCCGGAAGAGTTGACGAGATCGCCAGCTTCGTTCGCCGTCATGATCGCGGTATCTTCGATTTCCTTCATGAAGTGGATCTCGTAGCGAGCGGTGTCTTTGCCCGTGGCGGCGAGCTTCAGTCGCGGCTCGGAGCGGAATGCTTCGTTCTCCGAGTTCGGATTCGGAAGGTAGCAGTTGAACGCCGTCGGTCCGTGAGCGTTTGCCGTGGAAGCGATCGAGAGACTTGCGAGTGTGAGGACGATCAGGTTTTTCATGCGTCCGATTCTAAATCAGTTCGAACGGCAGGTGTGAGCCCCCAGATCTGCACGGGTAAACAACTCTCGATCGTCGAAAAGTTGGTCAGTTCATGCAGGCCCGGCGTGTGTGGCGGCGAATCTCGGTCTCGCTGAGCTCCTCGTTCAAGTATCGCAGCGCCTCGTGGATCGCGAGGCAGCGACGATTCAGGCGGTCGAGTGACGCCCAGAGGTCCCGGTCGACGGAAAAGCACAGCTCAGGGTAGATGCTACAGAAGTGTGCGCCGTACGTTCGATAGCGGCGTTCTTCGGTCTTCACGATGGTTCGGATCGAGCAGCCGCCGGGAAGTTCGCTAGCCAGCGGCGAGGTCGGGATTGGTGGGCGATAATTGGAAGGAAGCTCCGGGAACACGGATCGTGTATCGGCCACTTGTTCGAAATAAGGAGCGAACCATTGAATGAGGCCCGCTTCCGAACCGCCCAGTCGTTTAGCGGCTCGAAGAGGCTCGATCGCGCGAACGTACCAGGATTGTGAGCCAGAAAAAGCTTCGGGTGTCGCGAGGTCGGGACGAAGCGAGAGGCCCTCATGAAAGCCTTCCGCGAGATCGAGAAGCGTGACCGAAGTTCCGCGTGCCGATTCACAGACGACGACGTGGCCTCCGTCGCCCGCGGTTTTTCCGCCGGCAAAGCTCGTACGTGCTGCGAAAACGCCGACGAAAAAGACGACGACGACGAGGACGAACTGCGCGAACGTTTTCAATGCGACTCCTTTGCGGCGATCTGAAAAAACTGAAGGCTCATGGCGTAGACCGCGTCGGCATTTTCCGCGTGGCCGAATCTCTCGACGAACTGCTCGACGAAATCTTCGATCATCGCGCGAGCCTCGGGAATGTCCGAGGTTGGAATCGAGAGAACCGACGAAGAGTGTTTGCGACGTTCGATCGGCTGATCGATGGCTTTGGCGGCCTTTTCGAGCATCGCGCGGTGGTACCCTCGAATCGTCTCGGAGCGGACCGGGCTTTCCGCCAACACGAAGGGAGTGGCGTCGATGAGGCGCCCGTCTTCTCCCTGTTGCAAACAGCCCATCGCGATCAAATCTTTGATCGACGTGAAGACTTCGAGCGAGCTCACGCCTAGGGCTTTCGAATAGGTATCGGAGTCGGGGTCACCTGAGTTGATGGTGATGAGTTCGAGGAGAGGGCAGTAAATCCAATTGGAGAAGATGCCGAAATCTTCGCTGTCGCGAACGCGCCTGCGCGAGCGAAGCCTGCCCAAGCGCTCCTTGGCGGCCGACCTTTCCATCGTGCTCCGGGAGTGATGGGCCGCGACGAGGTCGAGGAAAATCTGCGCATCGCTTGGCTCGAGTTCCAACTTGGAGACGAGTTTCTTCGCGACCTCGGGAGAAATTCCGTACCGGCCCTTCATGACCTCCGAGAGGCGGGCCTCGGAAAATCCGAGGTCCTTGGCAAATGCCCGCGACGTGTATTTGTCGGCGCGTTCACACCGTCGCACGTATTCGGATTTCAGGATCGCGCGAAAGTCGCGTGGGATGTCATCTCGGTACAAGCATGCCTCCTGTGGAGATGCCATATAACCGACGAGACAGACCGGCAAGAGCAAAGACTTCGGTGAATGAAATCTCTCACCGAAGCCTCGCGACGCATCAAGAAGACGCGAACGCGTGACGCACTCTATGCGTTCAGACGCAGAACGGGTTTCCCACGCTGTAGTACTTGTAGCGGCCGTCGCAGGGCTCGTAGTCTTCGTAGGCCCACGTCTCGCCTTGCCAGACCTCGCGGATGAAATACGATTTTCCCGGTTTGAAGATCCGAACGTGATCGTATTTCGTCGTCAGCATGTTCAGCGCTTCTTTGCGGGTTTTCCCCATGTAGAGCATCTGATAGAGCGCAGACGCTTCACCCGTTCGGTCTGCGCCGGCTTTGCAATGGATGAGGAGCGGTCGAGGCGCGGTCTTCAGCGTGTCGAGGAGCATGATCAGGTTCTCGCGGTGAGGAATGTTTTCCGCGCTCATGTGGATGTTCACGAGTTGGACGCCGTGCTTGCGAGCTGCGGCGGCTTCCTTCACGTACCAATCCGCGTTCGGGAATTCGCCACGCAGATTGATGATCGTTTTGATTCCGCGATTCTTGATGACTTGCTCGAACTCGGCGCCGGTCAATTGGGCCGAGCGATACATCTTCCCTTTGTCGATCTCATGGAAGTTGTTTCCGGCTCGAGCTTGCGGTGCTGCCGAGTAGAAGGCGAGTGCGATGAGAAGAGTTGCGGTTCGAATCATGTGAGTCCCCCGTCCACCCTCGATTTTGGCACGGGGGTGGGGACTCAGGACATCGGCGAGGTCACGATCGCGACCAAAGGCCTAGCGTTTGGCCTTGATGAAGAGCGCGTCGCAGGTCGCAATCGCAGCCTTGGCGAAAAGGCGGTCGACGACCGTGAATTTGAGAGCGCGGTTTCCGTTCCCGATGTTCGGATCGGCGTCGGCGCCTTTACCGGCTCCGAACCATGCGAAGTCGACTCCGTGCGTGCCCGGAGCGGGGACCCACTTGCCATCGAGAACGCGGTCGTTCGCGTCGACGAAGAGGGTGTATTTCATCTTCATCTGTTGAGTCACGGCACCCGACGACACCATCGCTTGTGTGGGCTGGTTACTCTGACGGATTGAAATTTCACCGAGGACGACCAAGGCGAGGTCGACTTCGATCTTCTTCATCGCACCACGCACTTCCATTTGTTCCGCGGCGGTGGTCGGAGTTTCGCCCGTGATCGTTCGCGTGTATCCGACGACACTCTCGTTCCAGATTTCGGTTCCGAGGTGAGCATCGATGATGAAGGGACGCTTGAGCTCACCAATGAAGTAACGAAGCGCGAGATCGAACGCGCCGGCGTTCGGTCGGTCGATGAGGGCTTGAGTCGCGGGAACTCCGATGGCGGCGTACTTCTCGACGTAGAAGTAGCTCGCGGAACCGAGGGCTTTGAGATCGGCCGGCTGGAACGTCACGACGAGACCATCGCGATTGATGACGATCACCGGGAGAAGGGGTTCGGATAGAAGTCCTCCGGCACAGCGAGCGCCGTTGCAGAAGCCTTCCCAATCGGCGGGCGTCGGCTTTCTCATGGGGCCGCGGTTTTCGAGTTCCCATTTCGTCGCTTTGAAGTCGTAGTTGCCGACGAAGAGATCGTATTTTTCGATCGGCGAAAGTGCCGCGATTTCTGCCGGCGTGAGAGCTTTGAGCTCGGCGAGAGTCTTCGTTTGATCGAGAGTTTGTTGGGCATAGCCGCCCGTTTGCCAACGGCTCGCGATGCC
>JAZKJB010000327.1:0-3631 GCA_040384505.1 Bdellovibrionota bacterium
GGGGGCTTTTGCCTTCTTCGCCGGAGCGGCCTTTTCAGTCTTGGCGTTACATGCCTTGATCGTAAAGAGTTCGGTGTCCTTCCCGAGCAAATTGCCGGCGGGAGATTGAATGCGCATTTTGTAGAGACCAGCCGCGATCGTGAAAGACTCGCCACCGCCGACCGTCTTGTGGGGTGTCTCGAGCTTCCAGCGGTACAGGCCTTCGTTTTTAAGCGTGGCGAGTTTCGCGGAGTTGCTTGATGTCGCCAGCATGATGTCGACGGACTCGCTGTTCACGAGGCTTGCGTCCCATTTCACGTCGACCGTTTTTCCGAAGCAGAAAGTTTCATCGCCGACGGGAGTCGAGAAGACGACCGGAGGATCTTCGCATCCCTTCTCGGCGGACCAGATGCCTTTGCAGTTGGCTTGCTGCAGTTGTTGAAGCAACGCCGCAGCTTCCGCTTTGGAGGCTTCAGCAGCCGAGGCTTGGCTCTTGAGCGCTTCGACTTCTTTAGTGAGCGTCGCGTTTAGGGTTTCAAGTTCTGTCAGGGCTGACTTTTTTGATTCGATTTCAGTCCAGGCAATGAAGCCACCGCCGACGAGAATGAGCACGAGGACGAGAACAGGCAATTTTCCGCGCATGGGGCCGCCCTTACCTTAGGTGTTTAACTAAGATGAGTTTAACCCTCGAAAGGTGGAGCGGGCACCTGGGCTTCGGGCTGGGATTCACTGAAGGTGCGTCGGTCCGGATCGTCCGGAGCATCGAAGGAATTCGTATACAATCATTCCGTTTGGTTTAGCCTTTCCTCATGCCGCTAGAGTTTCGTCCATCCCGTACCATCGCAGCCAAGATCTTCGGTCTTGCCCTCGTGCTTTTGTTCCTCACGCTTTGTTTGACCGTGTATCTGCTCAACGAAGTGGCGAATTCGGAGAAGGCGTTGCAGGTCATCGCGAGTTATCACCTCCCTCTGGCGAATTCGGTGACGAGACTTCACGAGATCGGATTGCGGCGGCGACTCGCGTTCGTTCGGATGTATGGCGAGATCGGGTCGTCGATGCCGAACAAACAAGTGATCGAGATCGCTTCGAAGCATTACGACGAGCTCAATGGAGAGCTCGCGAAGGAGATCGCCAACGCGAGTGCGCTGCTGGCGGCCTACCCCGCGGAAGAGGATGCTTCACCGGCGATGGCGCGCGCGCACCTGCTTTTCGATCAGATCAAGGAGAGCTATCCGTTGATCACGGCTCGGCAGATGGAGCTTCTTCAATTGCAGAAGTCCCATCAGCAGCGTGAAGCCAACATCGTCAACATCGGGATGGGCGATCTCCAGGAGGAGATGCAGAACAAGCGCGAAAAACTTCGCGACACCATGACCGAGCTCAGCGAAGAAGCGACGAAGCGCTCCGCGGCGCGCGGCAAAGAGATCGTTTTGCTCGCGACGATCGCCACTTTTTTCACGATGCTGTTGGGTCTTTTTGTGGCAGCGCTGATTTCACGGCGCATCGTGAAGCCGGTGCAGGCGCTCGCGCTCGCGATGAAGGACGTTCAGAAGGGTAACCTCGACGTGGCGGTGCCGGTCGCATCCGGGGATGAAGTGGGTGCGCTCACGGGCTCGTTCAATTTTTTCATCGTCGAGTTGAAATCCAAGGAGCGGATGAAGACGACCTTCGGAAAATACATCGACCCGCGCATTCTCGAGCGTGTCCTCTTGCAAGAAGACGGAGTCGCGCTGGCTGGCGAGCGTCGGCACATGACCGTGCTTTTCGCCGATCTCGTGGGTTTCACCAATTTGTCGGAGCGGGTCACTCCGGATCTCATGGTCACGATCCTCAATCGCCACTTCGGACTTCAGGCGAAGGCCGTGCAGGAAAACAAAGGGATCGTCGACAAGTTTCTCGGGGATGCCGTGATGGCGTTTTGGGGACCTCCGTTTACCGGCACCGAAAACCACGCTGAGCTCGCTTGTCGTTCCGCGCTCGCGCAAGTGGAGGTCTTGAAGGCCTTTCGCAGTGAATTGCCCAATCTCACGGGGCTTCGCAAAGACGTGCCGGTGGTCGATCTTCGAGTGGGGATCTTCAGCGGTGAAGTGGTCGTCGGCAACATCGGTTCGGAGAACACGCGTTCGTATACGGTGATCGGCGATACGGTGAACCTTGCTTCGCGCCTCGAGAGTGCCAACCGTTTTTACGGAACGAACATTCTCCTCGGGGACATGACGGCGCAAAGCGCGGCCTCGCAGTTCGAGATGCGCGAAATCGATTTCATAGCAGTGAAGGGCCACACGGAAGCCATCGCGGTGTATGAGCCGTTAGGTATGAAAGGTTCGACGAGTGCCGAGACGATGAAGCTGAGGGACGTCTACTCGACGGCGCTCGAGAGGTATCGCAAGCGCCTGTGGGATGAAGCGGAGCGTGGCTTCGACGAATGCCTGCGCATTCGGACTGCTGACGGTCCTGCGACGAAGATGCGCGAACGAGTTCAAGCGTTCCGCGTCAGCCCACCACCCGAAGGCTGGAATGGGGCATGGATCGCCGAGAGTAAGTGAGCCGTCACAAGGCTGGTCTAGATCAAAGGCCGCCGAAAAGGTTCACGCAGCTTCGTGCGGGGCTCGACCATTCCGGTTTTTGTTGGCCGGTGAACTGCTCCGCGAGGCGACCGATTTTTGGATCGATGCTCGCCATCTGAGTCATGACGTTCGAGCGATAGCCGACCATTTCCTGGCTCACGCGGTCGAGGCGCGCCTTCATGGCGTCCGTTTTGACTGAGCCTTTGACTTGGTTCAACGCGATCAACGAGTTCTCGGCTCGCTTCACTTGCGTGTGCACCTCTCCGTAGAGTTGTGCGGTTGCGCCGTAGTGAAGAGAGTTGATCAACGTCGACATGATCTTCAGGCCGTTGAGTTTCATTCGGTATTCGCTCTGCGACTTCTCTTGCTCGATGATCTCGGCGACGACTTTGTCGAAGGATTCACCGGCGCGAGTGCGTTGGTGCGCACGTTGAACGGCTTCGAATTCGATGTTGCGGTCGGAGATGTCTTTCGTCAGCTTCTCGACTTCGGCTTCGTAGCTCTTGATGAGGCCGAGGACTCGATTCGTTGCAAGGCGAGCTGTCGTAGCATTGCCTTCCATTGCGGTTTCGATCAGCGAATGCCACTTCGTGAAGCCGCCGAAAGCGAAGAGTCTCACGACGTCAGGTTTGTTCACTTGGAACTCGACGTCCATCAGCGACATCGCCCCGGACATCGGCATTTGCACGCGGGCGGCCGTCTTGACCGTGTTGCCATCGCCTTGGTTCAGGCGCTCCGCTGCGATCGCGGCTTTCTGGATTTCGAGGTACTCTTTGCCGAGTTCGAGCTGCGATTTAAATTCGCGAGAGACGACGTCGAAGAGTTCGTTCAGTTTGCGTGTGCGGTCCGCAGGAGCGAGCTCATGCACGTACATTGCGACCGGAGAGAATCGGCCGCCGAGAACGGAGAGGCCGAGTGTCGCGAGGCCGGGGCGGCCTTCGTACTTCGTGGCGTAGTCGCTCAGTACGTGGAGTCTCTTTTGTGCTGTGCCGATCACGAAGTTGAAATCGGGTGACGTGCGGAGTGCGAGGGCGGCCGTCGATTCCATTGCTTCGTGGTTGCTCTTTTTGCTGAGGGCGATGTGC
>JAZKJB010000328.1:0-2138 GCA_040384505.1 Bdellovibrionota bacterium
CTTCAGCCCGAGCTTCGTCGCATCGAATTGCATTTCTCGCTTCGCTCCCGCGGGCTTCTCCGAGGGATATCCATTGCACTCGAGATCGAAATCCGTCGCGGGATCGTTCGCCTCGCGGGCCCAGTACTTCTTCGGTCTCTCTTTCGCCGGAGTGAGAACCGCGCACAAACTCGGAGCCGCGTTGTTGTGGAAGTAGGGCCACCGGGCCCAGATTCCGACGAGTGGCGGAGGCACGTAGCCTTCGGTCACTTCGATTACGATGCCATGTTTTTTGGAGATCTCGAGATCGTTCAGCTTCGCGAGCGAGCGCATGCCGATCGCGCGCTGAGGATCGGTTCCGACCTTCACGACTTTCGTTCGATAGTCGACTTTCAATGTCGCGAGCTGATGCGCGAGTGGAAGTGTGTTCGTATTCGGAAGATCCCAGGCCTTTTCGTAATGACCGTGGCAGCCAGCGCAAGACGTCTCGAAAATTTTCTGGCCGCGCTTCGCGGATTCGAGAGGGATCGTCGAGGTCGGAAAGAAATCGGTGAAGCGCGGAGGTTCCGCTGCGAAAACCGCGGTGGTGAGCTCTTCGATGACTTTCGGATTTTCATCGAACCACCGATCGAGATCACGCAGATCGGTTCCGCGGCCGATTTCGTTCCAGATGAAGTTCGTGTAGATCGGATTCCCCGAGACGACCGAACCGTCCGCGAGCCAGCGATTCTTGTACTTCACGTTCCACCAAACCGCGGGCTTGCTGTCGGCGACGTATCTTTTCAGCGCTTCGTACCGATCGCGCGGTTTGGACTTCGTCGCCCATGCGTCGGCGTCTCGTTTCGCTAGCGAAAGTGCGACTTGCGCGAGCGAAGTGTCGAGCCCCAACTGCTCGGGCATTTTCCCATCGACGAAAGCGAGCGAGTTCCGCGATCGGCGATAGAGCGCGGTCTCGTCGAGCGTCGCCTCGGTCGCGCTTGCGAACAGGGAGGGCGAAACGTGAGGAGTGACCTTCAACGCGTTCATGAACATTTCGTTCGCACGAGTGAATCGATTCGTGAGTCCGATCACGCGACGCCCGAAGAGATTCGCCGAATGGCACTGAGCACAACTGACGGTGATAGCGCGACCGAGTTCGGTTTCGACACTCGTGAAGCCCATTCGGTGCTCGGGCCTCAAGCCGTCTTCGAACGGAACGAAGTACGGGCCCTCACCTTCCGTCTCCGGATAAGTGAGGAGACCGAAACGCTTCTCGAACGAATCGAACGATTTGATCCCGGTCACTTTGCCGAAAATCGAATCGATGATCTTCAAAATCGGATTATCGGTATCGCGCTCGATGACTCTTCGCACTGGTTCATATGGAAGAAGAATGCCCGTGACGTCGACGGGATAGTTCAAGGCATGGAGACGTCCGTGCCGGATCGTCGCTTCGAGTTCGAGCGGAGCAAGTTCGTAAGGATTCGCGCGACCATTCGATGGAATGGCGACTTCCCTGGACCAATCCGGTTCCGTCGTCGCTGAGGTCAATTGACCACTGAGCGTGATCGCGAGAGTCGAAACGAGAATGCGCCAATTCGGTTTCATTTCAACGATCGTCCCCGCGGCCATCGATCTTTGCAACGATAACTCTGGCTTTCCATAGAGGCCGACGTCTACCATTCGAGCATGACTCTGAAATTGAATTCTCGAGGCTTCTCGCTCATTCAGGTCCTCGTCGCGACCGGAATCATCGGCATCCTCGCCCTCATGATGGCCTCGGTCTTCACGCAACAGCAAAAAGAGATGACCGCCATCGGCGAGAAGCTCGCGACCGTAGAGCTCAATCGTGAACTCATGGCGACATTGAATTCGGCTGCACTTTGCACTTATCAACTCACGACGCCCACGTTAACTTTCGACAGCACGGCGATCAATGCATCGCCACCACCGATCCTCTCGCTATCGGAAATTCTGTCGCGGCCCATCGCAACTGCGCCGGTCGTCGCGAAAGTCGGGCAACGAGTCTCCCCGAACGTTTCGAGTGTCGTCGTCTCGGCGATTACCGTGCGGAACTTCGTGGCCCTCTCCTCGGATGAGTTCGCTGCCGAAGTTGCGGTCGAATTCGACACGGCAAAACTGGTGCGGCCACTGAAACCGGTCATTTCGAAGATCAGCAT
>JAZKJB010000328.1:2148-3677 GCA_040384505.1 Bdellovibrionota bacterium
GCGGGTCGGGCGCGACGACGGTCATGTTTTCGTGTGCGACGAGCAGTGGCCCCTGTACTCCGCCAAGTTGCCCATCGGGATGGAACGATCTCGGTGTCGACCATCGGGTGACGGCCATTTGTGGCGCAACGGGAGGCGTCGTATACGAACGGTACGATCGAACGTGTTCCTTCGACGCACCCGTCGGCATCCTCGAAAGAACTTGTTCATATTTCACCCCGGGCTCCCCTTGTACCCCGGCGCCGTGCCCCACGGGGTGGACGAGTCTTGGATCCTCCGCCTACGTCAGCGCCTGTCAACAGAACGCCGGCTCAGCCTACGTCTTGTCGAACTTCTGCAGAAAGTGACCCTCAGCAAAAAACTAGATCCGAGAGTCCGCTTACGATAACCTCAACCGCGTCACAGCTCCGCCCGGCTGGTGAAATTGGTAGACACGCAGGTCTTAGAAGCCTGTGCCGTAAGGCGTAGCGGTTCAAGTCCGTTGCCGGGCATTATAGGAAAAGAAAAAGAAAGAGCGCCCCGAGTACGGGACGCTCTTTCTTTTTCTGATCTACAATACGCCAGCGCCGTCCATCTCTCCGCACTCTACGCGTCTGCTGACGCTCCGAGCGCTTCGTTCTATGCGGCACGCAAAAACGAGCCACTGGCTCGTTTTTGCGCGCGCGCACTGTTGCCGGGTATTAATCTCCGGGGAAGTTTCCGAGGTTTCCGCCTTCGGATTTCACGAGGGCTTCCATCTCCGGATGTTTCAACAGCCACTTCGCTAAAATCGAAGTGTCATCGAGCGGAACAGCTTCGATGCTGGTGTTGGCGCCCAAATTTTCATTCGTGTTGCCCCAGATGTTGTAGTTGGTCGCAGAATTCTCGGAGACGCTGACGTTCGTCGATCTCCAGATCCCGAGCCACGAGCTAGAAAATTCGTCGGCATATCCCTGCACGATGTTGTCGGTGAGAGTCGCTCGATCCGCAGTGTCGACCGAGATGCCGTGCCACTGAGCGCCGAGAAGGATGTTCCCCGTGACGGTCACACCTTCGTAGGGAATTTTGTTTTCGTTACCGATGAAAATACCCTGAATGGCATAACCGCTTCCTCGCACGAAAACGTTGTTGGCAACCGTGATGTCACGGCATGTGGTATCGCCGAATTTGTAGAACTGGATCATGTCGATATGACCCGCGATCGGAAAGAAGTCGGTGAAGTAGTTGCCGATGACGGCGATGTTCGTTCCGTTTCCTCCGGTGATGGCGTCCGACTGCAGGTCATGAAAACCATTGCCCGTGATCGTCAGATTGGTGTTGTTGCGATGTCCGATCCCGCCCTGCATGTCGTAAAACTCGCTGTTAGCGACGGTGACGTTCGTGGAATCGAAAATTCCCATGCCGCCGCTTTCACTCGGTGACGATCTATGAACCTTCGAGTGTTCGAAACGAATGTTGGAACTCATGCCGCCGATCACGACTGCAAAACCAGACTTGGGGTGAACGTTGTCGAATTCGAGATGACTGAAAGTCAGGTTGGAAACAGTTGA
>JAZKJB010000329.1:0-8035 GCA_040384505.1 Bdellovibrionota bacterium
GTCGCGATCGCGCCTTTCCAAGTGCACGTCGTCGTCCTCGATCCCGACAACGCCGAAGTCGCCCAGGTTTCCGAGATGCTCGCGAAAGAGCTCGAAATGCGTGGCCACGACGTCTTCATCGACGACCGGGTCGAGCGCCCGGGCGTGAAATTCAAAGACGCCGATCTCCTCGGAATGCCCGTTCGCCTCAACGTCGGCGGCCGCGGCCTCCAGGCCGGCGAAATCGAAGTGATCACGCGCCGGACGAAGGAAATGCAGAAGGTGAAAGTGGAGAGCGCGGTCGAAAAGACCTCGGAACTCCTGCGCGAGCTCGCGCGTGTCTAGTTTCGGCGCCCTCGCGGGTCCTTTGGCTGGCCCATTGATCGTCGCGCTCGACGTCGACTCGGCCGACGAGTGCCTGAGACTCGCGCACCTGCTGAAAGGTCGCGCGCACGCTTTCAAAATGGGCCCTCGCTTGTGCATGCGTTACGGCGCCGATCTCGTGAAGCAAGTCGCTGCACTCGCGCCGGTCTTCATCGACAACAAGTACCTCGACATCCCGAGCACGATGGAAGCCGCGATCCGCGCGACCCACGAAGCGGGCGCGACGCTCGCGACCGTGCACGCGTGGGCCGGACCAGAAGCACTGCGAAAGCTCTCGAAAGTCGAAGCGGAGCTCGCATCGAACAGACCTTTCAAAATCCTCGTCGTGACTCTGCTCACGAGTTTCTCGAAAGAAACTCTACCCGCGACGGTCACGGTCAAATCCCTCGAGGACGGCGTCTCCACGCTTGCGGATGCGGCCCTCGCGAGTGGACTGACCGGAATCGTGTGCTCACCGAACGAAGTCTCGAATCTACGTGCGAAGTCGAAAGAGGCCTTCCTCGTCACACCAGGAGTGCGACTCGATCGGATTGTAGGCGACGATCAAAAGCGCGTGGAAACTCCGGCGTCGGCTCTCTCGAGTGGCGCTTCCGCCCTCGTCGTCGGACGACCCATCATCGAAGCCAAAGATCCCGTCGAGGCCGCCGACCGCGTCCTCGCCTCCATCAAAGAAGCGAAACGATGAAAAAACCCTCTCGCGGCGGCGGAAAAAATCGCGGCGGCGCCGGCCGTCCGTCACAAACTCGCAGCGGAGCCGCGCCATCGGGCCGAAGCCAAGCCCCTCGCTCGGGACGTCCTTCTCCGAAATCTCGGGCAGCCGAAGCCCGCGGTGGAGGCGACGATCGCCGAACCAACGAGGTGCACCCTCGCCGCGACGGCGCTCGCTGGGTCGTCGGCATCCATTCCGTCGAAGAAACTTTGAAAATCCGCCCGAAAGCCATCCGCGAGATGTGGCTCAAGGTCGATTTCGAAAGCTCGCAACAGTTGAGCGCGCTCGCGGCCTCCGCCCAGCACTTCCGAATCAAGATCCACACGAGATCTCCAGGGCAGCTCGACCAAATCGGCTCCGGAAACCAAGGCGTCGCGATCGCCGTCACCGAGAACCCCGAACTCGATTGGTCGAAGCTCGAAGCCGAGGGCTCGAAAGTCGTTCTCATCTGCGACGGTCTCGAAGATCCGCAGAACTTGGGAGCCATCCTTCGCACGGCTTGGCTCACGGGCGTCGACGCGATTTTCATCCCCGAAGACCGCGCCGTCGGCCTCACTCCCGCCGTTTGCAAAATCGCGAGCGGGGGAGCCGAGCACGTGCCCGTCGAAGTCGTTTCGAACTTGGCGACCGAAATGAAGCGCCTCCAAGACCTCGGCTTCTGGATCTACGGCCTCTCCGAAAAAGGAACCCGTAAACCCTGGGAGTTCAAACTGCCCGAAAAAACGGCGTGGGTGATCGGCTCCGAGGGCAGCGGCATGAGGATCACGACCGAAAGAGCGTGCGACGAACTCGTTCGCATCCCTCAGGTCGCGTCGGGATCGAGTTACAATGCCTCCATTGCAGCAGCGATGGCGCTCTCGGAAACCGCTCGCCAACTCGGCCGCCCCGAGTAATCGAGCGGCCATCGAAACCCAAACGCGGACAAAGACTCGTTGACGCCGAGATTTCGGCTCAGCTAAAAATGGTCGCTTACTGTCATGCAGGAAGTGCGCTGACTTAGCTCAATTGGTAGAGCAGCTGATTTGTAATCAGCAGGTTGCGGGTTCGAGTCCCATAGTCAGCTCCAGTTTTTTCGTGATGGTGAACGTACGAGCGTCGGGATCCTGGAGGGATACCCAAGTGGCCAACGGGGGAAGACTGTAAATCTTCTGGCTCTGCCTTCGCAGGTTCGAATCCTGCTCCCTCCACCAGTTTCTGACGCACGCACGATCCGGTTAGGTTTGGGCGGGAGTAGCTCAATTGGCTAGAGTATCAGCCTTCCAAGCTGAGGGTTGCGGGTTCGAGACCCGTCTCCCGCTCCATTTTTGACCGGATGCGATTTCGTCATGCCCATGTGGCTCAGTGGTAGAGCACGCCCTTGGTAAGGGCGAGATCCGGGGTTCGATTCTCCGCATGGGCTCCACTTCTACGATGTCTCGCCGCAGCCCGACAAGGCCTCGGCGTCCGTAGGACGGAATTGACGCGTCCCTAGGGCGACGTGTACAAGCTTTGGTTCGCTCGTTGATTTGACGTGTTTTTTTCGCCTGTTTCTTCGCAGGAACGGCCGTAGAAAATGCTAAATGAAGAAGATTTAGAAGTTTATCGGCGCTTCAACGCTTGATGAAACAAAAAACGCCGAGAGATCGGCACATGACTAGAGAACAAATTCAGGAGGACTAGGTAAATGGCTAAAGAGAAGTTTGACCGGAGCAAACCCCACGTCAACATCGGTACGATCGGTCACGTCGATCACGGTAAAACGTCTTTGACGGCAGCGATCACCAAGATCCTAGCTGAATCGGGTGGCGCGACGGCGATGGCCTACGACCAGATCGACAAAGCTCCTGAAGAAAAAGAGCGCGGTATCACGATCTCCACTTCGCACGTCGAGTACTCGACCGCGAACCGCCACTACGCACACGTCGACTGCCCGGGACACGCCGATTACGTGAAGAACATGATCACTGGCGCAGCTCAAATGGACGGCGCGATCCTCGTCGTTTCGGCAGCAGACGGTCCGATGCCCCAAACGCGTGAGCACATCCTGCTCGCACGTCAGGTCGGCGTTCCGGCGATGGTCGTCTTCATGAACAAAGTCGACATGGTCGACGACGCAGAACTCCTCGACCTCGTCGAGCTCGAGATCCGCGAGCTCCTCACGAAGTACGAATTCCCCGGCGACGAGATCCCCATCGTCAAAGGTTCGGCTCTCATGGCCCTCGAAGGCAAACGCCCCGAAATCGGCAAAGACGCGATCCTGAAGCTCATGGCTGAAGTCGATCGTTACATCCCGACTCCGGAGCGCGCGATCGACAAGCCGTTCTTGATGCCCGTCGAAGACGTGTTCTCGATCTCTGGTCGCGGTACCGTCGTCACTGGCCGCGTCGAGCGCGGAATCATCAAAGTCGGCCAAGACGTCGAAATCGTCGGCCTCAACCCGACTCAGCGTACGACCATCACGGGCATCGAGATGTTCCGTAAGCTCCTCGATGAAGGCCGCGCAGGCGATAACTGCGGTTGCCTCCTTCGCGGTACGAAAAAAGAAGAAGTCGAGCGCGGCCAAGTTTTGGCAGCTCCCGGCACGATCAAGCCGCACAAGAAATTCAAGGCTGAAGCGTACATCCTCACGAAGGAAGAAGGCGGACGTCACACTCCGTTCTTCAACGGCTACCGCCCGCAGTTCTACTTCCGCACGACCGACGTCACTGGCGTCGTGACGCTGAAAGAGGGCACGGACATGGTCATGCCGGGTGACCGCGTGGAAATGAACGTGGAACTCATCGCACCGATCGCGATGGAAAAAGAGCTTCGCTTCGCGATTCGCGAAGGCGGCCGCACGGTTGGTGCAGGCGTCGTCGTCGAAATCCAGGAGTAAGAGCGAACGGCGAATGTGCCTCGGGAAAGGCCCCGAGGCAGATCCGGGGTCGGCTGTCACAGGCTGACCCTTTCGTCGTTTATAGAGGTTTTACAAATTAGGTACTAATGCCACGGATTTGAGCTTATGAAAGTGAGCTTCAAAGAAGTGGCGCGGAGTAGGGCGGTAGCTCAATTGGTAGAGTTACGGACTCCAAATCCGTCGGTTGGGGGTTCGAGTCCCTCCCGCCCTGCCAGTTTTTACGAAGTTTTACGAAGAGAGAGAGCGAGCACACAGTGGAAAACAACAACAACAAGACGATCTCGATCTGCTTCATGGTCGCGGGTATTTTGGTCGCTTTGGTCGCGTCCGTCCTCATGGAAACTCTCGCTGCCGTCGGCACGGGCGCTTTCGGACGTTTCGTCGCACAAGACGCGGCTCGATTGGGTTTCCCGATCGTGCTCGGCATCGTGACGATCGCGGCTCTTTATTCGAACAAAGGTGTTTTCACCTGGGCTGACGAAGTCGTCACCGAGATCAGCCGAGTCGTTTGGCCCTCGCGCAAAGACACGATCGGAATGACCATCGTCGTCTGCGTGATGGTTCTCATCTCGGGCGTTTTCTTCGGCATCCTCGACGTCACATCCGGCGCCATCATCGATTGGCTCCTCCACCGAGACATATTCTAAGGAGCGATGATGATGGAAAAGGTCAAAGGCACTCCAGAAAAGAAATGGTACATCGTCAACGTCGCGACGGGCTCAGAAGCCACCGCGAAATCGGCGATCGAAGAGCGTATCCGTTCGCTCAAAAAAGAAGATCTCTTCGGTGACATCCTGATTCCCGCAGAGAACGTCGTCGAGCTCGTCAAAGGACAGAAGCAGACGCGCTCGCGCAAGTTCTTCCCCGGTTACATCTTCGTCCAAATGGTCATGAACGAGCACACCTGGCACCTCGTGCAGGGCGCATCGAAAGTGACGGGCTTCATCGGCGGACAAAAGCCGCAAGCGGTTCCCGAAGCCGAAGTCACTCGCGTGACCCAGCAGATGGCGACCGGCGCGGAGAAGCCGAAGCCGAAAGTGAAATTCCAAGTCGGCGAGAACGTCACCGTCGTCGACGGTCCGTTCAGCAACTTCGCCGGCACGGTCGAAGAGATCAACGAAGAGAAGGCGAAAGTGAAAGTGCTCGTGAGCATCTTCGGTCGCCCCACGCCAGTCGAATTGGATTTCATCCAGGTCGAAAAGGCGTAATCAATTTTTAGTTAGTAAGTGGCTCGGGTGGTCCGAGTCACGCCCCGTAGGTAGGAGTGGGAAATGGCAAAAAAAGTAACTGGAATGATCAAGTTACAGATTCCGGCAGGGAAGGCAAATCCAGCGCCTCCCGTGGGACCGGCGCTCGGCCAGCATGGGGTAAACATCATGGAGTTCTGCAAGCAGTTCAATGCTCGCACACAGGGAAAGGGTGACACGATTATTCCTGTCATCATCACTGTGTATCAGGACCGGTCGTTTACCTTCATCACCAAGACGCCCCCAGTTTCGATCTTGCTCAAGCAAGCTGTGAAGATCCAATCCGGATCGAAGCAGCCGCAAAAGGACAAGGTCGGCAAAGTTAACATGAAGCAGATCCGCGAAATCGCGGCTCTCAAGCTTCCCGATCTCAACTGTTCGAACGTTGAATCGGCTGCACGACAAGTCGTAGGCACTGCGAAGAGCATGGGCCTCGAAGTGGTCGAGTAAGGGGACGGACATGGCAAGAGGCAAACGCTACAAAGCACTCAAAGAGAAAATGGATCCGACTCAACGATTCACGATCGACGAAGCCGTGAAAATGGCCGTCGAAGCGGCGAACGCGAAGTTCGACGAATCGATCGACGTGGCCGTGAAACTCGGAATCGATCCGAAGCAATCTGATCAACAGGTTCGCGGCGCGATCGCTCTCCCGCATGGTCTCGGCAAAGCCGTTCGCGTTCTCGTGTTCGCGAAAGGCCCGAAAGAGAAAGAAGCCCTCGATGCAGGCGCAGATTTCGTCGGTTCCGACGATCTCGTCGCTAAAATCAACGGCGGCTGGCTCGACTTCGACAAGGCGATCGCGACTCCCGACATGATGGCTACGGTTTCCAAAGTCGCGAAGGTCCTCGGACCTCGTGGTTTGATGCCGAACCCGAAAGTCGGAACGGTCACGATGAACGTCTCGGAAACGGTGAAGGCAGAAAAGCGCGGTAAGCTCGACTTCCGCGTCGACAAAGCCGGCATCATCCACGCTGGAATCGGTCGCAAGTCGATGGGCCCGGACAAACTCAAAGAAAATTTCCAAGCGTTCCTCGGCGCCGTCATGAAGGCGAAGCCGGCTGGAGCGAAAGGCGTCTATCTCAAAGGGATCACGGTCTCTTCGACGATGGGCCCCGGCGTGAAAGTCGCCGTAGCAGAAGCCGCGGACGCGTAAGCGCTCGCGAAACGCGCTCCGTCTCGGACGGAGCGTGGTTTTGATACTGGTTACGAACATCGCGATCAGAGACAGTAGGGGCCTTCCCGAAACCTAAGTGTCGCTACCCAAGGGTGGCACTCTGGCTGAAAGACGGCTTAATAGTCGCACCCTACCGAGATAGGCGTAGTTAAGCTTCTTCAAGCTTGCCTCACCTCATCGACCTCGAGCCGCCAATTCCGGCGATCCTCGAAGGTTCACTCGATTAGCGAAATCTATGAAAGGAGGTAGAGGCATGCCTATGAATACTAAAGCCGAAAAAGCCGCGGAGATTAAATCGCTCTCGGATAAATTCGGTCGTTCGAAGGCGGCTTTCCTCGTAGATTTCAAAGGGATGACCGTGGAGCAGGTAACATCGCTCCGCAAAAAGTTGGTCCCTGTTGAATCCGAGATGAAAGTTGTCCGGAACACGCTCGCCGTGCGCGCCCTAAGTGACAATCCGAAGTCCGAAGTCTTGAAAGACTCGCTCGTCGGAACGAATGCAGTCGTTTTCGCTTACGGCGAAGCGCCCGCAACCGCCAAAGCGCTCGCAGATTTCGCGAAGGACGTAGAACTCCTTCAGTTGAAAGCTGGCGTGATGGATGGCGCGAAGCTCGACGCGAACGGAATCAAAGCACTGGCGAATCTTCCGTCGAAAGACGTTCTCCGTGCGATGTTCCTCGGAACGCTCCAAGCTCCGATGTCGAAATTCGTCCGGACACTCAACGAAGTTCCGAGCGGATTCGCTCGCGTTCTCGGTGCACAAAGAGACAAGCTCGGCGGCGCTTAAGACCCTTGTGGCTTAAACGCTCAGTAAGAATTTTAAATTAACAATGTCGTGCACTTAAGTAGCGCGGCGAAAAAGAATATCAGGAGTACTAAAAATGGCTCTCACTAAAGATCAAGTTGTCGATTACTTGTCGCAAATGCCCGTCATCGAGCTCGCTGAGCTCATCAAGACGCTCGAAGACAAATGGGGCGTTTCGGCTGCAGCTCCCGTTGCTGTTGCTTCGGCTGGCGGCGCAGGCGCCGGTGGCGCTCCTGCTGAAGAGAAGACGACGTTCGACGTCATCCTCGCTGACGCTGGCGCTAACAAGATCAACGTCATCAAGGAAGTTCGCGCGGTCACTGGCCTCGGTTTGAAAGAAGCCAAGGATCTCGTCGAAGCAGCTCCGAAGACCCTCAAAGAAGGCGTCTCTAAGGAAGAAGCTGCCAAGATGAAAGAAGTGATCGAAAAAGCTGGTGCGAAAGTCCAGATTAAGTAATAAGTAAGAAGTTTCGACTACTTTCACCGAAGACGTGTGTTGGCCCGATTTTTGGGTGTCAGAAATGACACCCGAAGACGAGCCGACAAAGTTCGTCTTCGGTTTTCGCGTTTCTGGTTTTTCAATGTTTCGGACGGGCACTCCGAAACATGTTTTTGTTTAGTTGCTCTTTAAGGGAGAGGGAATGGGAACTGTTCCGGTCACGGCCTCGAACCTCCGCATCCGCAAGTCATTCGCTAAGAACAAACAAGTCATCGATATTCCGAACTTGATCGAACTGCAGAAGAGCTCTTACGAGTCGTTCCTGCAGAAAGACATGGATCCGGATCGCCGCGGAGACGCGGGTCTGAACGGCGTGTTCCGTTCTGTTTTCCCGATCACTGACTTCAACAACACCGCGAG
>JAZKJB010000330.1:0-2277 GCA_040384505.1 Bdellovibrionota bacterium
CAGGAAAGTTTCTTGGAGAACACGATCGGGTCCGAGCTTTCGAGCCTCGTAGGCCGTAATCGCTTGCAGGAGCTCGCCGCCACGTTGTTCGGTCGCCAGCGCGACTATCTTTTTCAATAGAGCTGCGTCGTCGAGTTTCGAATTGAGTTCGAGGACTCTCTCGAGGATCGAGCGGTCGAGCTCTTCGAGGGTTTCTTCTTCAGCGCCCCCGGGAATCCAAGTGTAGAGGGTCGTCAGTTGCTCGGGCGTCGCGGACCGAAGTCCGAGCGCGAACGCCTCGCGAATGACCGGAAACTCGAGGAAAGGGAGTCCGCGGTCTTTCAATTCCCGGAACACTTCCGTTTTAGAAATTTCTTGAATCGTCTTGCCTCGATAATCTCGTTGGAGGGCTGCGATCTCCGGCTCCGAGAGCAGGAGGTCGCGTTCGAGTTTGTTCAAGCCATTGTCATGGATCAGGTAAAGAAGCTTCGTGAACGACTCGGGTCCCGAGAGCTTCTTCGCTTCCTTGAAGAGATCCTCGAACTTCATCAACTTTCTCTCGAGCCCCTGCGCGCCCCGGATGACGCCGCCGTTTTTCATGACGAACGCTTCCGATTCGTAGGGATAACGAATGATGTCGAGACCGAATTTCTCAGCGAAGTCCGAATGTGTCGCGCCGGGGTTCCTTCGGAGGAACTCCGAATACAAAGCGGCGCCCGGTCCCGCGACGATATCGATGATTCGTGAGCGGGGGTCGAGATCCAACGCGACGACGCGCTTCGAATCGCCCGCCCAATTCCGCGCGAAGTCCAGATTCGAAGCGGCGACACCGTAGAGTCCGTCGCCTGCCGTCCCGCCGTTCGAAGGAAGAGTGCCTTGGAAAACGATGCTGCGGAAAGCGGTTTCCGTTCTCGTGCCGTGATAGTACTTACCGTCCGGGAAAAATCGACGAACTGGCTGAAGCACTTCTGCGGGTGACGTTCCGTACTCACCGAAAGAGCTTTCGATCGTTAGAGGTTCACGATGTTTCGTGAAGAGGTATTGGTTCGTCGGCTCGAGACCCTCGTACCTGCGCGGCAGTCCGTCGGCGCCGAAGTGCTTCATCAAGAGGTCGGCAGCCGTCGGATTCGTGTAGGAGCGATAAGTTTTCTGGATCGCTTGATTGATCCATTTTTTGAATTGCGGCTGAGCGAGAAACTGGGACAGCTCACCCGACGTGAGTGCGGTTTTGACGACTTCGCGGACCGATCGCTCGGACGTAGGGTCGATGTTCGAAAACATCCTTTTGGCATCGGGATACCGACTTCCATGATTTTGGAATTCGTCGACGGCGAGAAGCCGGATATAGCGTAGAGCGAGCAAGATCGGATGATTGATTTTCGCTTTTGCGAACGCGGTTTGCGCGAACTCTTCCTTGGAAGCGAAGTGCAAGGTGGGCTTCGAGTCATAGATCTCTCGCGCCCCGTCTCCGAATGCAGGGGTCACGACGATGCCGCGGCGACCGAGCCGGATTTTTTCGGCCGGGATGAACCCTTGGTGCAATTCGTTTTGACCAGCGGCCGTCCTCGGGTCGAGCCGGTCGGCGCTGATGGAGTCGATCTTCTTCACGCCGTAGCGGTCGGCGGAGACGTTGGTATTTTTCGTGGTGATGACGTCGATGTCGGATTCGAACAAAATGAACTCGCGAACGTCGATCACTCGCTGAGCGCGAAGGTGGGCGATGCCATTTTCCACGGATCCTGACGCCGCAGCGGCGCGAAGTTTTCCCTTGAGCCAGTACAGGTAGTCGCGTGACGTTCCGCCGAAGAACTCGGCGTTGGGATCCGACGACCAAACGTCGGCGAAAAGGTTCACTTTTGGCGCGAGCTCGGTCGCGAGAGCGAGGAAATCCGAGTAGGAAATCGGCATCGCCGCTTCGGTACGCACCTCGGCTCGAGCCGTCGAAACGGGCGCGAAAACGCACGGGACGACGAGGCCCAAGCCGAACAAGAAGGAGAGTATGAATCGGGTCGATTTTCCTCGGGTCCGCATCGATCGAATTCAGAGCAAAATCCAAGCGCTACGGATTCACCTGCTCCACGGCTCTGGCGGTCTTTAGCCGTCGAAGTTTTGATCAGGGGCGCCTTCTCGGCGTCCCACCTGGCCTAAAGTCGGTGCTCTAGTCACCTCACGCTCCGGGCAAACTCTTGTCCTTCGGCCTACCTAGGGACTATTCTCAATTCATTCTCAAAACCAAAGTCCGCTCGTCCCCGAAGGAGCTGCCACCACATGGCCAAGATCGAAACCACTCCCGAAATG
>JAZKJB010000331.1:0-2231 GCA_040384505.1 Bdellovibrionota bacterium
ATCCACCAAAACGGAACGCGATGCGTTCCGTTTTGGTGGATGGCACCTGTCTCAGATTCCTGAGTTTTCTTTGACCTGATTTGCTTTGTCGTTGGCCTTCACGAGGGCGCGGGCCACCGTGATTTCTCGGCCGATCCGATACAAGACGACGTTTTCTTCCAGCCCGTCGCTCGCGACGGGTTGCGGTTGCGCGAAGAAGTCCCGGGCGATTTCGATCTGCTTGGTGACGAGGACCTTCACAGCTGGTTTCTCGGTCGCCTTTCCCTTCACCAGTCGAATCAAGATCCGGTAGCGATATCCTGGTGAAAAAGCTTCGTTGTTCTGGGGCGGACGAAAGCGCGCTTCGCCCTTCACGTAATCGGTCTCGAAGATTCCGTCTTCCGTGTTGTCCACTCGCTGAGGGTATTTGATCATCGCCTGCTTGATCGCCGATTCGACTTCTTCGTACTTCGCATAGTAGACGCGCGACATGGGCTCGCCGACTTTCAGGCGGTGATCGAGTTTCTCGGTCGCGGTCGTGCAGCCTTGGAGCACCAAGGCTGCGATACCGATGAAAACTAATTTGGAAATCGAAGCGCGAACGAGTCGAAGCATTCTCTTACAGATCCGCCGCGGAACGAGTGATGTGGCTCAAGCGACCGAGTGTCGCAGGGCTTGCCGGCATCGAACCTTGCCCGAGGAAGTTGCCACCAAAGGTGACTTCCCAACGGAATTTGTCGCCCGACTTCGAGGGAAGCTTCGACATTTCCGGGAGATCGAGGCGGCCCGCCCATGCCGGAGCGAAGAGCTCCCACTGCGCGGTCTTCTGCTCGAGCTTCATCTGGCCCTGGCCGACTTTTTCGACTTTGTTCAGGATCGCATAAGTCATGACCGGCTCGACCGATGCGACGGTGCGGGGCATGTCGAGGTTCAACGTCATTCCCGCGAGTGCCGGAGCTTTCACGACCGGAAGGAAGTCGAACGCGACCGACTGGTTCGCAGCTAGAGTGACGGCCGAAAGCTCTTCGACGCCAGCGCCTTCGGTCGGCGCACCTTGACGGCGAAGTGCCGCGACGACGAGAGCCGCGCCCGAACCGGCCTTCGGGGCCGAGAGCATTTCTTTCGCTTGCGGAGCCATCGTCTTCACGTCGGTCACGTAGAAAAGACCGCTTTGCTCCGAGAGGGCGAGCGCCAACATGTCGAAGCCTTGCTCGTAACGGGGAGCCGCGAACGCGATCGACTTCGTGAAGGGTGCCGTGTTCACGCTGATGTCGGAAGTCTGGGTCGACTTGCTGACCGACATGTCGTTGATCGAGCCTTCCATGAATTCGAAAGTATTGATCACTTCGAAGAACGATTTTCCGCTGCGAAGTGCATCGACCGTTTTCTTGAACGGGAAGCGCGCGTGCACGGCTGCGACTTTCCACGTACCGGCGGTCGGGAAGTACATGCGGAACTCGTCTTTTTCGATCGTGATCGGGAAGATGTAATCTTCCGTTTGCTTCGGGATCGCGACGTTCGACGGAATTTCCATCTTCTGACCCATCACCGAAATCGTGTCGATCTCGGGCGAAATCAGCGCGCCGACCGACAGCGTGTTCACGGCCGTGCGCGGAAGCGCCGGGAAGAGAAGAGCGATGTCCATCATCTTGTCTTTGGTGACGTTCGTGAACGACTTCGCCGTGCCCTTGAGCTCGAGGCGAAGCGGAACGATCGCACGATTGACGGCGAGGCTCGCGGTGAGCGGCATCGTCGCGAAATAAGTCGCGCGCACGAAGCCGGGCGCATCGATCGTCACGGGCTGAGCATCGGTCCAGCCAGAAGGAAGCGCGATCTGTCCTTGAGCGTCCGTCGTGAGAACGTTACCGGGGAATGGAGCGTTTTCCTTCATTCCGATCATGACCTTCGCATTCGCGATCGGCGCGCCGGACATGTCCGTGATGGTGAGCGCTTGGCTCATTGGCGCGAGCATGCCGACACCTTCGCTGCTCGTGATCTGGTTCGTATGTTTTGAACAGCCGACGAGCGCGATCATCGCGAGCGAAGCGGCAGCAAAGTTAAAACGGATCGTCATCGAATCCCCCTGTGGACATCGTAAGTGGCGGCGAACAAAGTTGATTCCAGACAAAAGGCGAGGGGGAGTCAAAGCTCTTGGCAGAAGCAGACGCCTTCGACGCAATGTTTCTGCGCCAGGGGAGAAGCGTCGCGGCAAAAGCGACCTCTCGACGCGTACGATGGGTCTCAGGCCGAAT
>JAZKJB010000332.1:0-4640 GCA_040384505.1 Bdellovibrionota bacterium
TCCCCCTTGGCTTTCAAAGGTCCTTTCGCGCCGACCTCGCTGAGCAGTTACGGAGCGAACTTCGTCGGAGTCACTTATGACGGCGCGACGAAGGCGACGGTCACGTGGAACTATCTTCCCGGCGCTTCCACCGGTGGCCTCGGGGTCTTCTATCGTGAGAATACGAACTCGAGCTCGGGCGGTGGCGATAGCGATCGCGACATCAAGGACGGAGATGGCTACCGCTGTAACGAACTTTCGAGTTTGGGATTCAGTAAGGTCGATGTCGGCACCGGCACGACGGTTGACATCACCGGCATCACGCCCACCATGTACACGAAGCTTCAAGTCGTCCTCTGCCCGGTGAATCCAGAAAAGCCAGGCACCTATTACAATGGCGGCGCGACCTACCAGAACTATGCCGGCGGCGGTGGCGGACCAAGTTACCACTTCAAACTCGTGAATACGGGTTCGCCCGGCTCTGATTTCATCGCGGCTCACACCTGCTTGCCGTTCCACTTCGAACTCTCGGATGGGCTTTCTTCGATGCCGGCGCCGTCCGCATCGACGCTCACCGTGTCGATGGGAACTTCCATGCTTTATCCCGACAATACTTGCGGGACGGGCCAGGATACGATGACACAAGCCGTGACGTTGGCAGCCGGAAGTACGACGAGTTCGGTGTTTTATATGAAGTCGAGTGTTTCGTCGGGTTCATTCAGCGTGAGCGCAACGGCGCCGGCGCCGTATAGCGCAGCAATGATCGACGACGGTCAACTCATCGTGTACATGACGGGACCGAACTGGTCGCAGTTGGACCTGCAGGGTCACCCGGCGGGCGTCATCAACCAATGTCAGCAGTTCGAGGCCGTGTTGCGAAATGGCGGTCAGGCCGGAGCGTCCAACGCCCCCGTCAACGTCGATCTCGTCTCGACGGTGACTGGAACTTTCCACTCCTCTTCTGACTGTTCTGCGGGAAGCGCGATCGCGACGGGCGGTAGTCCCGACATGGCGATCCCGGCCTACTCGAGCAAGCGGCGAATTTGGTTCAAGCCCACGGCTGTGATGTCTGGGATGCTCAAGGTCCAATTCACGAGCGATCCCTCGACCTACTACGGCGTGATCACTCCTTATGACGTCGGAACGAACACGTTCTCTCATTACGTCGTGAAGGGTAGCAATTTCGGCGGTTGGCAAGACAGCGATTCGTGCCGTGAATATCACGTCCAAGCGGTGAACGCCGTCGGAGCCGCGGTCAGCGTCGCGTCTTCGAAAACGCTCACTCTCACGGCGATGGGGGGCGGGGACCTCTTCGACGTCACGGATTCTGGCTGTGGCACCGTCGTCGGAACGAAGTCAGTCACGATTCCCATGGGCTCCAGTCAGTCGTCTTATTTCCGCGTCGAGAAGAATTCGGGCGCGATGGACGTCGCGATTGAAGTCGATGACGGCGTGACCCCGCAGGACGATGCCGATACAGCCGTCGTCGTGCAGATGCCGTCCATGCTCAAATTCGATTTCCCGGGTGAAGCCGGTTACAACAACTTCACGGCGCTTTCGGATACATTGTGTTCGCAGGCCCGTGTCGTTCTTATGAGTGATCCTTCGAATCCGATGGTTGCAGGCGGCGATTTCGACGTGAATCTCGCGCCGGACGGGGCGAGTACGATCGGATTCTATACCGACAGTACTTGCGGAACGCCGATGGGAACTGCGACCGTCACTCAAGGAAGTACGAGCGCCAACGTCTGGGTGAAGAACCCGACTGCCGGCAATACTTGTGATTACCAAATCGCTCTCGATTACGACGGTTCGATTTCGACGATGGTGGGTTGTGCGACTGCGGAACTCGACAAAATCGTGACGTATGCGCCAAACACGAGCTCCGTGACGTTGTCGCTCAAAGATTCGAGCAATGTGCTCGTCAATGCGACTCAAGACATCTTCGTCACCTTGACGTTGTCGAGTTGCGGAGGTGGGACGTTCGACTGGAGCGGATCCGGATCCACGGACATCGTCATACCATCAGGTTCGAATGCTACGAGCAACATCCCGATGACGGGTGTTTCGTCTGGCTGTGTGATCACACCGACGGTGACGGCAGGTTCGTATGTGAACTTCTCACCGGGGCTCTTCAACCCGGCATCTGCAGTCGTTCCGTAAGGCATCTTTCGTCTTGAATTTCGACGAGGCAAAACGCGGCGCACAGGCCGCGTTTTGTTTTTTGTTGCGAGTCTTTGCTCTTCTTCCTACCCTCGCTCTACTTACAACTTGAGAGAGGTCCCATGGGCACGAGCTTCGAGCTGATCAGCAAGCACGGCGAGCACGAGCAGGTCGTTTTCTGTCATAACAAAGACGTCGGTTTGAAGGCGATCATCGCGATCCATAACACGGCTCTCGGTCCCGCTCTCGGTGGCACGCGCATGTGGAATTACGCTTCCGAAGAAGAGGCTTTGATCGACGTGCTCAGGCTCTCGCGAGGAATGTCGTACAAGGCGGCCTGCGCAGGATTGAATTTGGGCGGCGGGAAGGCCGTCATCATGGGAGACCCGAAGACGCAGAAGACGGAAGCGCTCTTCCGTTCGTTCGGTCGCTTCGTGAATTCGCTCAACGGTCGCTACATCACTGCTGAAGACGTGGGCACGACCGTCCGCGAAATGGAATATGTGTTCATGGAGACGCCCTGGGTGACGGGGATTCCGAAGGCCTTCGGTGGCTCCGGAGATCCGAGCCCGTACACGGCTCACGGTGTTTTGATGGGAATCAAGGCCTCGGTGAAATCGAAATTGGGAATCGACTCATTGAAGGGCGTTCGCATCGCGGTTCAAGGTCTCGGCAACGTGGGCTTTCACCTGGTGGAATATCTCGCGAAAGAGAATGCGGTCGTCACTTGCACGGACATCGACAAAGAAAAAGTCGTTCGCGTCGCAGGGCAATTCGGAGCCAAAGCCGTCGGTCCCGACGAGATCATCTCGACGGACTGCGATGTCTTCGCGCCGTGTGCGATGGGCGCGGTGATCAACGACCAATCGATCGTGAAGTTGAAAGCGAAGATCGTGTGTGGGGGTGCGAACAACCAGTTGGCCGAGCCGCGCCACGGCGACATGCTCCGCGAGTTGAACGTTTTGTATGCGCCCGATTACGTCGCAAATGCGGGCGGACTGATGAACGTCTTCGTCGAGCTCGAGGGTTATTCGCCCGACCGCGCGCTCGACAAGACGATTCAGGTCTACGACAACTTGCTGAAGGTTTTCGAGATCGCGAAGCGCGACGGCATCGGCACGCACACGGCGGCCGATCGCATGGCGCAAGAACGGATCAACGTGATCGGCAAGTTGAACCAAACTCACCAAGGATTCTCGTCCAGACCGTTCTCCACGTTGCGCGAAGTCAAAAACCGATAAATTGACAACTTTAGCGCCCTTGTAAGACCATGTTGCAGTTCATCAAAAAAGGACTGCAGCATGGCCAAAGGCACGACTCCCGATGTGACTCCGAACGCGAATCCCGTTTCGAATCCTGGTCTGCCACGGATCGAAATCAAGAACGCGGATGCCGTTCAATCTTCGCTCGCCGGTGCATTCAACTGGGTCGAGGACAATGCGAAGGTCGTCGTCGCCGTTCTCGTGATCGCGATTCTCGCGAGTATCGGCTACGCGGGTCTGCAGTGGGTCGGTCGCCGGCAAGAGCGCGCGGCTCAAGAAGCCTATTACATGGCCGAGTCGAAATTCACGAAACTCAAAGAGGGGTTCGACAAAGCGAAGTTCAAGGCGTTCTTGCCGCCGACGAAAACCGACGATCCTTCGGCGCCGAAAGAGACGCCCGCGTCGGGCGATCTCGCGAAAGATTACGGCACGGTCCTCGGCGATCTCGAGAAGATCGCGAAAGATCACGCCGGGACCGCGGCAGGTGCGCAAGCGGGTCTTCTCGTTGCCGATACCTACGTGAGTTACAAGCAGCCCGACAAAGCGATCGAATACGTCCAGGTCGCCGCGACGAAGTTGAAACCGAATCAGACTCTCCAGCAACTCTCCGTCATGATGTGGGGTAACGCCCTCGCCGTGAAAGGCGATTGCCAACAAGCGGTCACCCATTGGCAGACCGTCTTGAAGAACGATGCCGCGCAATTCCTCCATCCCGACGCGAGTCTTCGCTCGGGTCTTTGCCTGGAGAAGATGGGCAACATGGATGCGGCACTCGAGATGTACCGTAAAGCGGCCTCGGCTTCGGAGTCGGCGGCGGGGACTGCGGCACGCGGCTTCTTGCGCGCGCTCGAAGTGAAGGGCGCTCAGCCTAAAGGGAACGGGTAATTTCCAGATGAAAAAAATCGCGATCCTCCTCACCGAAGTCGTCGTCTGCGGACTTCTGGTCACCGGATGCGCGAGCGTGTCGGGACTTTTGGGTTCCGCGCGCGAGGCTCGCTCGGTTTCCATCGAGAGCCGCTGGACCCGCTCGACGCTGAATCGCGATTTCCTCGGCTATCGGCGCTTGAACCGCATGGCTCCGCTCGTCTTGGACAAGCTCGTGATCCAATCGAATGCCGTCGACGGCATCGTCGCTTACGAACGTACGACCGGCCGCCAGATCTGGCGGATGAACGTCGAAAACGGCGCCGAAGGCGGCGCGACTGTTCGCCTATCCGACGGCCGAATCCCTCGGGA
>JAZKJB010000333.1:0-2249 GCA_040384505.1 Bdellovibrionota bacterium
CCCAGGCTCGGCGCTGCACTTGCGGCAGCGCTTCAGGACGGGTCGGGGAGATGTACTCATCTCGAGAAGTCCGAGTTTTTCGTCACTTGTTTTTATGAGTTGGCAGACGCGGCGAGGACGATCAGCTGGAACAACATCGGGTATCCTTACCGTACGACAGAGCCGCTGCTTGCCGGCATGACGGCGAGCACTGGGGTCGTCGTGATGAGTCCGACCGAAGCCATTTTCTATGTGACGGTGTGCAAGTCTCCCGAGCCCTCTTGTTATTCGTATTTCCGGGTCGCGCTCGATGACGGGCTCTTGGCTTTCACAGCGTACGGTGACCCTCTCGGCACTCCGGAGTCGATGACCAATCCCGCGTGGGCGCTTTCGGCGAAGGACGTTCGGCTCACGTTGATCTGTGGTGAGAAGCGAAATCAGTTCGAAGTCGCAGCCAATCTCGGGGCGGGAATGGATCGCGAGGGTTTTCTCGCGCCTTACCGGATCGCGCGATCCCTTCCCTGTGCGGATCCCACTCGCGTCGAGTTAGCGCTTCATCACGGCGAGAACTTCTACCGAGCCTTCGAACATGATCTCCTGAACGTCGACCTCGTCTGGCAGAGGAAGTAAGTACACATTTTGGAAATCCTTTAAAGCTCGCCGCCGATCAGAGGTATCGTGGCTCATTCATGACGAACTTCACTAAAGTCATTTCAGTGGTCTTTCTCCTCGCATTGGTCGTTCTTTGCCAGCAGGTGCTTTCGCACTCACGCGACAATCAAGCGCTCAAAGAAGACTATTCCGAAATCAATCATATCAAATGGGGACTCTTCAGCGTCGACGAGTGGAAGCGGCAGCTCGAAGTGATCGTGAGCGACGAGATCGGAAGTTTCGACCTGACCCCGTCCAATGAGAAGAAGTTGAAGGTTCAAGTCGAAGCTCAGCTCGGCGTCCTCATCGATAAAGTCGTGACTCGGATCCGCGAGTCCAACGAAGGGTCGATGAAAGGAAGGCTGAAACAAGCATTCATCAACGCCGTCGTCGACGTGAACGAGATCAAAGCGGGAATTCCCCAGTATGCCGACGCGATCATGAACGAACTTGGAAAGTCGAAGAACGAGCGAACTTTGAAGAGCGCCGTCAAAAAGCAGGTCGCGACGTATTTCGACAAGACGTTCAAGGTTCAGAATACCTCGGACTTGGACCGAGCACTGGAGAGAGCCGGTACGCCCGACATGCAGCAAGCGAAGATTCGAGTGGCGAGCGCGATCTTCGAGAAGCAAGAACTGATCACGCAGCAGTCATGGCTGATGATCGGTTCGGCTCTCGTCCTCTTTCTCTTGATCGGGATGAAGAAGGGGAGAGTCCTACCGTGGGAGTATCTCACGTTGCTCGCGGCGCTCATTCTCCTTCTCGTCGTGGGTGTCGCGACTCCGATGATCGACATGGAGGCGAAGATCTCGCACATGAGTTTCATTTTGCTCGATCACGAGATCGCGTTCGCCAACCAGATCCTCTATTTCCAGAGTAAGAGCATCATGGACGTCTTCTGGGTCATGGTCGAACATCCGGACTTGCCGATGAAGCTCGTCGGCATCCTCGTGGTGACGTTTAGCGTGATTCTCCCGATCACGAAGATGATCTCGGCCTGCCTTTACTACTTCGATTTTCGGGGTGCGCGGGGAAACCGCGTGGTGGAGTTCTTCACGATGAAGGTGGGGAAATGGTCGATGAGCGACGTTTTGGTCGTCGCGATCTTCATGGCGTACATCGGCTTCAACGGCGTCATCGGGAGCCAGCTCTCGAGGCTTCAACTTCTCGCGGGCGACGCCGATCTGCTGACCACGAACGGGACGTCACTCCAGCCGGGGTTGTATCTCTTCCTCGCGTATGTCTTGATGGGCTTGTTTCTCGCGGTCCTGGTGGGCCGACGAGACAAGGTAAGAGACAAGGTTCAAACTCCGACTTGAAGTCGCGATTGCCCCTGGTAGTCGACCGGCGGAACGGCCAATCGGTAACCGGTTCCATGAACCGATTCGATGTATTCGCCCTTGTCTCCGAGTTTCTTGCGAAGCTTCGAGATGTGAGTGTCGACGCTGCGAGAGTAGACGTGGATCGACTCTCCCCAGACCGTGTTCAGGATTTCATCGCGCGAATGAACCTTGTTCAAGTCCTTGGACAAGAACAAGAGGAGCTTGAATTCGATCGGGGTCAAATCCACGTTTTCGCTTTGGCCTGCGCGGTCGACGAAAACCGTCTGCGTGCTCTTG
>JAZKJB010000333.1:2259-5442 GCA_040384505.1 Bdellovibrionota bacterium
TATGCCGGGGCGATCACCACCAGCAAGGACGGGACGGCCGGGAGTCGGATCACTTTCCGGTCCGAAACGAAGTGGACGGCGCTCCTGACTGGGGCCGTGAACAGCCGCACCTGGGTGGCCTCCGGGGACTACGTGAATATCGAGGATTTCGAGGTCACCGACTCGAATCACGTCGGCTTCGACTTTTTCGCGCTGGCGTCTTCTGAGTTTCGAGTCGACGCGGGCTTTCAGCTCGATCGGGTCGAACGGTTTCGTCAGGAAGTCGTCGGCTCCGACCGAGAAACCCAACACTTTGTCCGAGACCGAGTTTTTTCCCGTGAGGAACATGACGGGAACGTTCTTCAAGCGATCGTCGGTTTGCAAGATGGAGCAGAGTCGATAGCCGTCGCCATCGGGGAGCATCACGTCGAGGATGATCAGGTCGTACGTCTTTCTCTGGATGAAAGCGTTCGCCTCGGCGAGGTTTTTCGCCCAATCCAGGGCGATCGTGCCCATGGCTCGTTTCACCAAGTTGAATGAATCGACCGAATCTTCGACCAAGAGAATCGTGCTCATAATGTGCCTCCGCGACCTTCAAAGTGGGCATCCGGGACACGAAGGTCAATCGGCGCCTCTATATTGAAGAGAACTAGACAACATTCAGAAGATTTTTTCTCTTACGCTCCAGAAGTACTTCTGCTTCCTCGCGATGACGAACGTGGGAACGCGGAAATCGCCCTGAGCCGCGATCGCGTCCTCGATTCCGTCGAAGTCGAGCTTCCGTCCCGGCAGACGGTCGTGAATGCGGACGAAATTGAAATAGAACGCCCGTCGGCTCTCGTTCGAATTCAGATAGAAATATTCCTTCAGCACGTTGGCGTCGGCGTCGTAGTAGCGGATCTCGAGTCGGTCGTGACCGCTCTTGTCGTGCGATTTCTCCAGGCTCATCGAGTCCACTCGCATGACGTGCGCGTCTTTCAACGACATCGCCTCTTTCAATCTCTTGTCGTCGTCAATGAGGACGTTGTCGCACGAGCGACACGTTCTCGCGGAGATGTCGTTTTCGGCACCACAGCCTTCGCAGCGCTTGAAGCGAAAGAGGAACCCACACTCTTCGATCTCGCCGGTCGTGCGCTCGATCGTCGCTCCTTTGCACTTTCGACCGTAATGCTCCACCAAGTCGCCGGTGTCGGGATCGACGAGACCCCAGAACACGTTCATGAGTCCGCACGAAGGGCAGAGGACATCCACCAAGACCGATTCTTGATTGGGTTTGTCTTCGCCGATCTCAGGGGAGAAGAGATCATGGTCCTGACCGGTGTAATCGAGGATGAGGCAATCCGTTTTTCCGGGGCTGAGCCGTAACCCACGACCGATGATCTGTTGATAGAGGCCCGCCGATTCGGTCGGGCGCAAGATCGCGATCACATCGACGTGAGGCGCGTCGAAGCCCGTCGTCAAGACCGAGACGTTCACGAGGAACTTCAGCTTGCGGGCTTTGAAGGCTTCGATGATCTCGACTCTCTCCTTGCTTTCGGTGTCGCCCACGACGAGCGCCGAGATCATCGGCGGCAGCGATTGCATGATCTCCTTGGCGTGTCTCACCGAGGACGTGAAGATCATCACGCCCTCGCGCTCCGCGGACATGTCGACGATGTTCTTGATGATGATCGGCGTGATTCGCTTTTGATCTTTGAGCAGGGCTTCGATCTGAGCTTGGACGAACTGGGTGCCGTGCAGTTTCAGTGAAGAGAAATCGTACGCCGCCACGGGGGCGTCGATTCGAATCGGCGGAGTCAAATAGCCACCGCGGATCATCTGCTTCGTCGACAAGTCGAAGATGCATTTTTTGAAGAAGCGCTCGGAGTCGGTTTGTCTTAGTTTTCGATGGACGTTGTATTCGTAGATCCAGCCGTAGCCGAGGCGGTACGGGGTCGCCGTGAGACCGAGGACCGCGAGGTTCGGGTTCGCCTTTCGAAGTTTCGAGATCACCTGGAAATACTGTGTTTCGCCCTCCATCGAAACGCGGTGGCATTCGTCGATGACGAGAAGCGAGAATCCTTCGAAGAATCCTTCCGGAGCGCGAGCGATGGATTGAATGCTACCGAAGATCGTCTTCTGGTCCGTCTCCTTGCGCTTGAGTCCCGCCGAATAGATTCCCGCTTCGAGCTCGAGGCCGGCGTACTTCGCATGATTCTGCTCGACGAGCTCGCGCACGTGAGCGAGGACGAGCACGCGGCCCTTCGCGATGCGCGCGAGCTCCGCGATGACGAGGCTCTTGCCGGCGCCCGTCGGGAGGACGACCACCGCAGGTGTGCGGTCTTCGCGGAAGTGGGACAAGGTCGCAGCGACCGCGTCGGCTTGGTAGGGCCTGAGCTGGTACATGGTCGAGGATGATACCTGCAGTTCGTTTCCTCGAAAATGACCAAGTTCTGCATAGCGAATTCACCGCACCGAAGAAGCGAGTGGACACTTCGAGCGAAATGCGGAAATTGACGCGACTCGCGTGCGCTTCGATCGTCTCCGATCTCACACACTGCAAGTTCGCGAAACACCTCGAGCGGGACTTTCGTCCAGACGTTCGACGCAATTGTGAAATCATCCGCAGACATTTTGGACAAGTCCGCTTTCTGCCGAGTTACCAATTGCTTCTTTACTGTCTGCCCGCGTGACGATGTTCGGTCGATACACGATGCGGACCGCTTAGTTCGGCCGTGAGCCGGGCCGGATATTGAAGCGTTGGACCAGAGAACGAGCATCGACGGAGTTTCAGGGGTGACCAACGTGCGAATCAAACTGGGATTGTTCTCATCGATCTTGATCGCGACCGCTTTGGTCGGGAACCAAGCTCATGCACTTCGAACGTTGACCGTCGACGGCAGCGGTAACGACGTGATCTCGGGCGACGACGATGGCGCAGTGGCCGTCTATAAGTTCGATGAAGCGGGCGGTACGACCGCGACGGACACCTCTGGCGTCGGCACTCCTTTGGATCTCACGATGTCGACCGCGGGCAATCTTCCTACAGGCGATGGTTCGGCTATTCGCACCAATGCTCTCATGATGAATGGCTATCTTCTCGTGAACCCGAAACCGAACGGGGCTCCTGCGACGCCCGACATGGGTTACGAGTCGGCACAACGCCATCGGACTTTTCTCACGAGCGTCGTCGATGCGGCGAAACTGAACTCGTGCACGAGCGGT
>JAZKJB010000333.1:5452-7065 GCA_040384505.1 Bdellovibrionota bacterium
TTTCACCATCCAAGCTTTCGTCCGTCCTTGGTTCCCATTCCAAGGCAACACCGGCGTCGGCAACATGATCGTCGGTCTCTCGAATACGTCGGAGGCGGCAGGCAGCCGGATCGCGACGCAAAACTTCTCCATCATGCAGACGGGTGACTCGGGAAGCGAAGCTGTCTCGATTCGGACGAAGTCGGGAGCGACTTCGGTCGATGCCCAGTCTTCGGTCACGGGCGCCTTCGCTTCCGTACGCGAAGGCGAGAACCCGGCGAAGCTGACCGAGATCATCGCGACTCGCGAGCCGAGCGGTGTTCTCACGGTTTATGTGAATCGAATTCCGAAGTCGTCGCTCGGCGCTGTGCCGTCGGTCTTCACGTCGACCGCGAAGCTCGTGATCGGCAACGAGCTCGCACCGCTTCCGCCACCGACGATGCAGAACGGCGCGCTCGTGGTCGATGTCGGCCAACAGGCGAACTGGTCGGGCGAGATCCATCACTTGGCAATTTACTGCAAAGGCTTCACGCGGACCGAGATCATCGGGGCGCTCGAAGCGAACAAAGCGAAACAAGAGATCGTTCGTCCCGATACGACCGTGAGAATCACGGAGACGAGAACTCAAGCTCGTCGACTCGTGGAACGCCTCACGGGAACGATCGTGCCGATCGATCATCCCATGGTCGGCCGGGTGGAGCAGCGCTTGCTCGCGGGTGATCGCGTGGGCGCCGTGAAAGTCGTCACGGGAGACGTTGCGGCCGGAGAACCGGGTCATCCCGATTTCCTCAATACGCTCGTGAAACAATTCGCATTGAAGATGTCGAATCGCGAAGAGACGATCCGCGTTCCCCTCAACGATTTCGCGGCCGCCTTCATCGGCGTCACGCGTGACGAGAGAAGCGCGAAAGAGCTTTTGAATGGCGACTTCTACTATATGGCCGACCCCTCGAAGGCGAAAGTTCGTAGCGACTTCTTCCGCGACATCCTCGTCAGCAACAACCACTACGACGACATCGAAAAAGGTCAGTGGGACATCGGCAAGGTTTTGATGCGCGTCGACCAGACGGCGACCGTGCCGGCGAGCATTCCGCGTGGCCAACAAATCCCGCTTTCGGCTTCGGGAACGTACACTCCGAACCCGGATCCGGCCGGCGTGATCACTTCTCGCTCGTTCATGGCCGCTCACGCGATCGCAGGAACGAACCGTCGACTCGTCGAGTACGCCTTCCGTGAATTCATGTGCGTGCCGATGTCGCAGATGGCGGATACGTCGGCTTCGCCAGCGCGGATCGGTCGCGACATCGAACGCACTCCCGGCGGCGACGCCGTGAAGTTCGAAACGAGCTGTAAAGGCTGTCATACGGTGATGGATGGCTTCCGCGGAGCTTTCGCGCGGTTCGACTTCGCCAACGTCACCGTCGGCAACGCCACTTACGGCGTCGTTCGTCACACGCAGCTCAACCGCACCGGTGATTTCGCTTTCGGCATGAACGCGGCGAACGACATCGTTCGCAAGATGAACCACAACGAGAACGTTTTCCCGACGGGCTTCGAGATCACCGACGACAGCTTCGTGAACAACGCCGTCGGCTTCAAGACCCTGAGCGACGCCATCTGGCTTCGCAACCGCG
>JAZKJB010000333.1:7075-8234 GCA_040384505.1 Bdellovibrionota bacterium
TCGCGCCCGCGGCGGAGTCGGCGTGAACCAGTTCGGCCAGATGATCGCCGACTCGGATCGCTTCGCGCAGTGCATGGCGAAGCGTGCGATCGAAGCCGTTTGCGACGTGGGTCTCGCACCCGAGAACGTCGTGACACCGTTCATGCAATCGGCAGCTCTGAAATTCAAAGATAGCGGCTACAAACTTCGTACGCTCTTCCAGGAAGTCGCAGCCACGCCGAACTGCACGGCGAACATGAGTAAGTGAGGGATATGATGAAAAAGCTCCTCCGAAAAATGGGCCTCTTCCAGTTCACCTACTTGAGCCTCTTGTTGGTCTCTTGCGTCGTGCTCGGCTTCAACTGCTCGGGTTTCGCGCCCCTCGATGGCGGTGCGAATTCGAACGGAAGCTCGGGACGACCCGACGGCTCGATTCCGATCGCACTTCTCTCTTCTGAGCAGATCTTGAAGACGATGCTCTCGGCGACGGGAACCGAAAATGCGGGTTCGCCGACACCGGCTGACGATCTCATCTTGAAGACCTACGCCGAACGTTCGGGCTCGCTTCCGAGCGAGCAGGGAATCTCACAAGCCACGGGTCCGATGCTGATCTCGGTCGCGAACCTCGCTTCCGCGGTCTGCGCGAAAGCGGTCGCGAACGACAAGGCGATTTCCGAGGCCAACGCGGATACTCGCTTGTTCTTCCGCGAGGTCGACTTCTCGAAAGGCTTGAGCGCGCAGTCGTCGAGCTCGGTCGTCGTCGCATTCGATCGGCTCGCTCGCAACTCTTGGCGCCGTGACACGACTCCCGACGAGCAGTCGGTGATCGCGACGATGGCATCCGAGTTCTCGACGGGAGCCGACATGACGGCGCCCGAACAGACGACTTTGCTCGCGGTCTCGGTTTGTACGGCGGTGCTCTCGAGCATCGACGCTTTGACTTATTGATTTCAAGTTTTCGGAAAAGGGGATTGTTATGAGCCCGAAACGTAAAGATATTCCGATGTGGGCGATGTCGGGTCACGCGAAGCCGGTGACACGCCGAGAATTCTTGCATGCGGGACTCATCCCGTTCGCCGCCTACGCCGTCGCTCCGAGTCTGTCGGTTCTTTTGAATCCGTCACTCGCCGAAGCCTCCCTCGAGGTCGGGCTGGCCTTGGCGAACATCAACCGATGGCCG
>JAZKJB010000333.1:8244-15766 GCA_040384505.1 Bdellovibrionota bacterium
CTCGCGGGTGGCGCTAGCCTCGCTGGCGGAATCGTGACCAAGGATCTCAAGGGGGGATACCTCTCTTCTTATTCGAAACTCGGTGGTGGATCGGGTCCGAATCTTTCGTTCAACATCACGAAAGAGTTCGGCGAAATGGAATTCCCTGGAACCGCTATTGGCGGGAACACGACGGGTCTCGTCAGTAAGTTCCTGACCGGAGTTCGCAACCCGCGAAATGCGAACAATGCTCCTCGTCCTGCGGCTCTCGATAAGGCCGCATTCCTCTGGCAAGCGGTCGCTTCGAACGACGACTCGGCGATGAATCCGTTCGACGTCACGGGTCTCGTCATCAAGATGGGTCTGCAAGGCGGAAAGCTCCCGAACTTGGGTCGCTCGGATACGTCGACGGGTATCAGTCAGAAACCGGCGATGCTCCCGCCTCCGGCGCCTTTCGTCGTCGGTAGCGTGAACGATCTCGCCAATGCTCTCGGGTACACCGCGGGCTTGCAGAGTTTGTCTTCGGCTCAGAAAACGGCGGTCGCTCGCGCGGTCGCGAATCTCTCCAGCAAGCAGCTCGCGAAACTCGCGACGACGCCGGCACAAGCGGCCGTCACCGGTCTCGTCGATTGCGCTGGCGTGAAGAACGTCGATCTCATCGCGACTGGTGGTGGCGACGTGAATCCGTACTCGGTCGCGACGCTGGGTGCGGCACTCGCCGGCATCTGGGGTGTCCAAGTGGCGGATCGCACTTCGCAGAACGCGACCTTCGGCGCGATGGTCTACAACGCGATCGTCGGAAACGCATCGACCGTGAACTTGAACATGGGTGGTTACGATTATCACGACACCACTCGTACGACGGGCGACACTCGCGATCTCGCCGCGGGCCAGGTGATCGGTAAGATCCTCGAGACGGCCGACTATCTGCAAAAGCCCGTCTTCGTCTACGTTTGTTCAGATGGCGCGACGGTTTCGATGGATTCTTCGACGGCCGATTCTCCCTGGGTCAGCGACCGCGGAATCGCCGGCGTCCAATACATGATCGCGTATCATCCCTCGGGTCGTCCGACTTTGACGGGCAATCAGATCGGTGGCTTCAACGCCGGTCAGGCCGCGGATGGAAAGTTCGCGACCGGTAATAGTCCCGAGCTCGCGGCGCAAGCCGTGTTCGCGAACTATGCGGCGTGGAACAAAAGAATCGACTTCCTCGAGACGAACCGCATCTTGGGAGACGCCGTGCTTCGCGGCCAGGCGATCAAATTCGGATGATGAGCAACAAGACGTTCTCCCTCATCGTCATCGGCCTTGCTTGGGTCGTACTCTCGGTCGGCTACACGAACTGTAGCGGCGGCTTTTCTTCCTTGAAAGGCGACGGAGTCGATCGAGGAGATTTCTCGTCGGGATCGGGCTCACAAGCGCTCTGTGAGCAGGATCTGAAAAACGTTTTCATCAATTCGTACCTTCCGCATTTGAAAGACATGAACAAGTGCGGCTCTTGCCATAGCGACAACGGCGTCGCGGCTCCGAAGCTCGCTTCTAGCGACAGTACGCTCGCTTACTCGACGTTCCGTCAATACGGTCCCGATCTCATCGATGCGAACGCGACGTCGACGACGCATGCTCCGACCAAGACCGGTGCCCAGAATGCGACGGCCTTCTCCGTCGCGCACCAGTCGTGGAACACGGGCCTCACGTCCTACAATTCCTGCATGGCGAACCTCCCTGTCGCGGGCTCGACGCCCGTACCTCTTCCGACCGCCGATAGTCTCGAGATGGTCGGTCGCAACATTCCGACGATCTATTACAATGCGGGTGCCGCGCAGATCGTGGAATGGGACATGGCGAATCAGGTGCAGCCGAACAACGCGCGCTTCGCCGGAAAATTCCAGATCGACATTCGTGTCGTCTATGCGACCGATGCCAATGGAGTTCGAACCGCGACCGGTTACGCATTCGCGCGGCCGCGTGCGAAACTTCTCCTGGGTGAAGTCGAGCTCGACGTCGACGGTGTCATCCCGCGAATCAACGGACAAGACGTGAGCGGTGCCGAACTGATGGCTTCGTCGCGTGCACTCGCGCGAGGCATCGACTACACGACCATCTACAACGGTGAAGTGATCATCGCTCGCCCGAACGTTTCGAGCGCGGACGAGATCTCGATCGTGTTCCGTTATTTCAAAGTTCGCGCACGCACCGACAATCCGCCCTCTCCGCCGGTCCCGACCGTGACTCTCTCACGTGACAACACGAACAACGTCACCGTCAATGCGTCGACCGGCAACGATGGAACCGCTCGTCGCTGGTGCTTGACGGCCAACCCGACTCCGGTTCGCTCGGCGAGCGAACCGTGCCCGGGCTTCCAGCTCGGCACGACGAACGGTTGGAGTGAGGCGCGTCCGACGTCGGTGAACCTCTCGTCGTTGGGTCGCAACCCGAATTCCGGTGAAACGGTTCGCGTTTATTACTGGGTCGTGAACTCGGATTTGAAAGTGAACCCGAGCCCGGGGACCGACACGGTCGTCTTCGATTCGACGGCTCCTGCGAAAGCCACACTCGCGAGCGTTTCGCTCGGCGGAACGCAGATCGCCGATTTGAACGGTCTGACCGACTCGGATGAAACGGTCCAGTGGTGCGTGAGTGTCTCTCCGAGTAATGCGATCCCACAGAACTGCATGGGCTCATACGTCGGCGCGAAACCTTCTTACATCGGTCTCCCGTACAACGGTACGAACTACGTTTCGATTTGGGTACGTGACCTCGCGGGCAACGAAACGCAACCCGCGATGGGCGACATTCGCTCGGTCGTGAACACGTACGGGCGCATCGACTTCCAACAGCTCACGACGGGCGGAACCGCGCGGTCGATCTTCCAGACCAATTGCGCGTCTTGCCACTCGAGCGGCATGGCGGAAGCGGCGAAGTGGACGTCGTCGGATTACCTCAACACGGAATCGAAAGAAGCACGGATCAAGGCGACGATGGACGGCGGAGCACCCGCGATGCCCGCGTCGGGCCTGATCTCGGCGAAAGATCGCGCTCTCATCAGACTGTGGTTCGATCAAACGGGTCGACCGCTGGAGTACGGACCATGACCAAGTTAACGACCGGCATCGTCTTCGTCGTCTCGACCGTCGTCTTGTCGATCGCCTACACGAACTGTGGCGCGATGGGCCCCGAGGGCGGAAGCTCTGACAATTCGTCCTTCAGCGGGATGAGCTGCGATGAAGTGCGAGTCGCGAAATACTCGGGCGGCTATCTCCCTTTCTTGCGGAGCAACTGCGCTTCTTGTCACGTGGAAGGCGGCTCGGGTCTCGGGACGTTCGCATCGGTCGACGTTCCGACATCGTTCGCGGCTTTTTCCGCCGCGGGTGCCACGAAGGTCGGCTTCATGGCGACCAACCCTCAGCACAAACCTCCGTACACGGGCATTCAGAATCAACCGACCATCGATCGTTTGAGCTCGGCCTGGCAGCAAAGCGAAAAAGAATTCCTCGAGTGCGTGAGCAAGGCGCAAAACGGGGGAGTCGACGAGTCGCTTCTCACTTCACCCAAAGGTGCGCCGACGATCTACGGCTGCACGGACGTGCGAAACGGCGCAGGCGAAGTGACGGGCGCGAACTGTCCCAATGCCACCGTGACGTGGGATCTGAATCTGGCGTCGGATCTCGACGTGTCGATGAAGCGCGGACTCCCGACGAAGATTTCGATCAACGTGAAACTCTTGACCGCCGTTCAAGACGTCATGGGCGTGAAGAAGAACATCGTCAAAGGTTACATCTTCTCGAATCCGGTCATGCAGATGACGAACGCGAACGAGCAAGTTTTGGTCGAGGGGTTGTTCTTCTACATCAACGGACAGCCGATCACGAGCCAGACGACGTTCACGAGCGTGAGCCGCATCGTCAGCGGTGCGAATCCGATCCCGCTCTATAATGCACAGGCGAATACTCTGATCGCGCCAGTCGGTTCGAAGGATCTCTTCCAAGTCTACTTCCGCCGCTTGGTCCCGACCTCGATCAGCGAGGATTTGCCTCCTCCGTTGACGCCGATCCTGAGTATCGCGGATGCGGCGACCACTTCGAACACGCATCTCCAGAACCGAACCGCCGACGTGTTCATCATGCGGGACTCAGGAATCCTTCGTTGGTGTTTGTCGGAGTCGCCGGTGAAACCCGCGTCGACCGAAGCGATGTGTGTGAACTCGGAGACGGGTGCGAACATCATCAATGGTTGGTCGTTGGTTCGCCCGACGTCGTTCACGTTCTCGGCTGGTGATGGCGCGAAAAAACTTCATCTCTGGGTCGCCAACGAAGGTCTCAAGATCAACGACACGGCTGCGGCTTACCCGGTGAACTTGGATACGGCGGCTCCTGCTGCGGCGTCGATCGGTGCGATCACAGTCGGACAGACGCAGGTGGCACCTTTGTCGGTCTCGCATCCGAACGAATCCGATGTCGCAGGCTGGTGTGTGTACGAGCAACTTTACGGAGCAGGAGCGCCGACTCCGAAGCTCGACGACGAATGTTGGAAATGGACTGACAACGGCGCGAAGCCGGCGACGGTGGGCTTCAAAGGCGGCGGCACGCGCGACGTCTGGGTCTTCGTTCGCGATACCGCCGGAAACGTCTCCGTTGCATCGAACAAGCAACAGGCGACGAATCCGAATGGCGCGATCACGTTTGCGACTCTCGTCGCGCGAACGGGCGGACCACAGAACGTCATGGGCAACCGCTGCTATCAGTGTCACGGCGATCCGACCTATCCTGGCTTCAACAAGCTCAACCTGTTCACCTATGCCAAGGCGATCGAAGCGGTCGACTCCGGCCTTTTGATCTCGCGGATCAACAACGTGATCAGCCCGATGCCGAACGTGAACGGCGGCTTGATGCCCCAGGTGGAGCGAGATCTCATTCGCCTTTGGACGATGCCCGAAGACGGAAACGCGCCGATTCCGTGATGACGACCGCGCTCAGGTGCGCGGTCGCCGAACTTCATTCAATGCTTCTTCGGCTCTGCCTTGGCGTCGGCACTAGCAGGAGCGACCTTCTTCACGAGCCGGTTCCAGAAGCCTCCCTTGCCCGTTTGCACTTCGACGCGCTTCGGTTGCGAAGCGGCCGTCTTCGGCAGCAAGACTTCGAGCACTCCGTGTTCACAGTGCGCTTCGATCCTGTCGGCATCGACGGTCGAAGGAAGCGCGAAGCTCTGCTGAAAATTCCGGTAGTGCCTGCGATAACCACCTTTTCCGATGTCCTCCTGCTTGTACTCGGCTTTGATGGAAAGCATGTTGCCGTGCACGTCGATCTGCACGTCTTCCGTCGGAACACCGGGGACGTCGGCACATAGAATGTAGGCTTCGTCTGTTTCCTTGATCTCGCCGAAAGTTCTCCGGTTCACGACCGGAAAGTCGTAAAGGGCCGCGAACGGATCGGTGAAGTAGGTTTCCAGCATTCGTTCCATGTCCTGGAGCGGGTTCGCTTCTCGGCGATCGTCGGAATTTCGTGTGATGGGAATGTGCTTGTCTGCCATGGAGCTTCTCCTTTCGAGAGGGTCGGCTTCGATTTTCTTCCCGATCGGGAGGAGGAGCTAGGGGAGTCGGGTCCGACCTAAATGTCCTCTATTTACTCGCGCGTGGACTTGATCGCAATGCGCTGCGCCAACGGTTTTGAAGGTGTCTCTGGCCGTGAATTTCGATATTTTCCCTGGGTAGCAACTCTACCTAGCGAGTCTCCATGGAAACCACATCTGTTCGTTCCCTTTATCGCGACACCGAAAAGCTTCTCGAAAAAGACATAAAACTCTCCGGCTGGGTCCGGAAGATTCGCGATCAGAAGAATTTCGGCTTCATCGAGCTCAACGACGGGACGTTCTTCAAGGGTGTCCAGGTCGTCTTCGATACGAAGCTCTCGAATTTCGAAGAGGTCGCGAAACTTCAGATCGCGAGCTCGATCTACGTCACCGGAAAACTCGTGAAGTCCGAAGGTGCCGGCCAAGCGTTCGAGGTGCAAGCTTCGGCGATCGAGATTTTCCAGGCGGCGTCGGCCGAGTTTCCGCTGCAGAACAAACGTCACAGCATGGAGTTCTTACGCGAGATCGCGCATCTGCGCCCCCGTTCGAACACGTTTTCGGCCGTGTTCCGAGTTCGCTCCGTTCTCGCGTTCGCGATCCACAAGTTTTTCAACGATCGTAACTTCGTCTACGTTCACACACCGATCATCACGGGCTCCGACGCCGAGGGTGCCGGCGAGATGTTCCGTGTGACGACACTGAAGCTCGACAAGATCCCACGCAAGCCCGACGGCAGTGTGGACACGAGCGAGGACTTCTTCGGCAAAGAGACGAATCTCACGGTGAGCGGTCAGCTCAACGTCGAAACGTTCTGTCCCGCGTTCCGTAACGTCTATACCTTCGGCCCCACATTTCGCGCGGAGAACTCGAACACGTCTCGCCACGCGGCCGAGTTCTGGATGATCGAGCCCGAGATCGCGTTCGCGGATCTGAACGTCGACATGGATCTCGGCGAAGAGATGATCAAGTACATCGTGAAGTACGTGATGGATCAGTGCCCGGAAGAAATGGAGTTCTTCAACCAATGGGTGGAGAAAGGCCTCTTCGACAAACTGAAGAACCTCCTCGACAATCAGTTCGCACGGATCACGTACACCGAAGCGATCGATCTCCTCAAAAAGTCGGGGAAGAAGTTCGAGTTCCCGGTCGACTGGGGTGTCGACATGCAATCCGAACACGAGCGCTGGCTCGCGGAAGAGAAATTCAAGAAGCCGGTCTTCGTGACCGACTACCCGAAAGAGATCAAAGCGTTCTACATGAAACTCAACGCCGACGGAAAAACCGTTCGCGCGATGGATTTGCTAGCGCCGGGAATCGGCGAGATCATCGGCGGCTCACAGCGCGAAGATCACCTCGAGACCCTCGAGAAACGCATGCGCGACGCGAAGCTCGACCCGAAAGATTACACGTTCTATCTGGATCTTCGCCGCTACGGCAGCTTCCCGCACGCGGGCTTCGGTCTCGGCTTCGAACGAATGCTCATGTACATCACGGGTATGTCGAACATCCGCGACGTGATCCCGTTCCCGAGGACGCCGAAGAACGCATTGTTTTGATTTTGTCGGTGCGAGGGCCGACTGCTTTTGGCCCTTCCCCACATCCAGCTTACTCGTTCCCCAGGCCCGCTCGATCCGCCTGGAGGGCGGAGCGAAATTCGCTCTCATGGATGGAAGATCCTCGCGCATTGCAAATTTCGGTTTGGGAGATGCGCGTTGGTCTAGCGAAGATCTAGAGACCGCGGGTCATTCAAATTTCTTAGGTGGAGACCGATTGCTCGCAAATCGAAGGCGTCAAAGAGCCGTACACGTCATCGTGTGAGTTTCGCCGCGCGAGGTGTAGACGGGTTCGCCGTTTGGACCTTCGTACTCGACGTCGAGGGGTTCGATCGAGACTTCGACGAATTTGATTTTAGCGATGGCAGGAGTTTTCTCGTAGCCGACGACAGCTCGTTCATTTCCATAATCCTCGCCGCGCT
>JAZKJB010000334.1:0-630 GCA_040384505.1 Bdellovibrionota bacterium
CGTCGATGGTTTTCTCGGTGCGCGAGTACGAAACGATGAGCATCGCTTTCAAGACAAGTTCGAGGGGCCTTCGTTGCTGGCGAGTTGGCAGTGGCCCCGCCAAATGGCCCCGCGATTCACTGTCGCGAAGGGTGAACTGATCTTGCGCGGAGAAAATAAAAAAGATCCGTTCGCGAGCGTCATCGGTCATTCGACGACGACCGGTGATTACCTCGCGTCGGTCGACATCAAAGTCGGTTCACATCAACCCGGCACGAGTGCGGGTCTCGCCGCCTACGGAGAATCCGGCAACTCGATTGGCGTTCATGTCATCGGCAAAGACGTCGTATTGATTCAGCGACTCGGCGGCAAAGACACCGAGCTCGCGAGATGGCTGCTAAGAAACGACGCCGATCTGGTCACGTTGCGAATGCAAGCGCGGCGCGGTCACACTTTCAAGTTCAGCTTCAAAGCCGGCGCGGAAGATCGCCCGATCGGTCACGAAGTGAACGGGGAGAGACTTCCGCCCTGGGACCTCGGCATTCGCGTGGCCCTCACGGCGTCGAACGGCGAGGCGCGGTTCTCGAATTTCGTAGTCGAGCCGGTGAGGTAAGCGCTTCGAAGAACCGAAGAAGGCGTCACGTGACGCCT
>JAZKJB010000334.1:640-4317 GCA_040384505.1 Bdellovibrionota bacterium
GGTAACGTTTCTCGGCAGCTCGAGTAAACTTTCCTAGGGGAAATGCCTAGCGTCCCGGTTATGGCGCCTAGAAGCCTCGTTTCGCTGTGCCCCCGGGTTGCAGTTATCCGAGGGTATGAAAACCCTGAATTGCCTTTCGAGTCTCGTCATTTGCAGCATTTTGCTCACACTCGGTTGCGCCCGTACGCAGCCGTCGTCGGCGCCGAAGCCGGCTGGTGCTCCGAAGCCGACCGCTCAACAAGAAGCTCCGGTCACCGATCTCATCGAGGTATCGGCCTCGACGCTCACGAGCCCTACGGGCGATGGTAGCGAAGCTCAGCGAGAACTCGTTGCGGGTTCGGTGACGACGACGACTCCGAATGACGGTGCGACTGCTCCTACGATGCCGGTCGTGACGACCGACGAAGTCCTCGCATATGTCGCGAGCTTGAACATCCCGCTCACCGCTCCCTTCGCAGCACCGAAATACGACAAAAAAGAAGAAGTGAATTTCCTCGTCGGGCACAACTGCTCGAAACTTTTGAAAGCCTCGAAGAAAAAAGGCGGCGTGGGAAATCTTGCGAAATCCATTCCCGACGCCGTTTGCAACACGGTCATCGGTCAATCGGGCAGCCCGAAGGTGACCGTCGTCCCGAAGAAGTACATCGTTCGCAAATCGGGAAAGAACGGAATCGTTTCCTCGTTCAGCGAAAGCTACGAAATCCTTCTTCGCGGTGACGGAACGATGGCGGCCACTCGTCATTCGGTGACGGCGAACGGCGTGTTCAAGAAGTCGCAAATGGAACGAATCGAGATCGCGACTCCGCAAGGCGTACGCATCACCTCGAAGCGGGACGCCGTCGGACAAGAGCTCTCGCTCGCGACGATCGACCGCAATGTCGATTACGGAATGAAGGCAAAATACGGAAGTCGCAATGCTCCTTTGCGCGTCATCAAAACTCTTACGGTGAAAAACTTCAGAGGAATGAGTCTCTCCGTCATCGAGAAAGCGGAAACGTCGTACACGACCGCTCTCGATCGCATCAAAGACGCGAACATCAGCTGCAACGTTTTGGTGATCCAAAAAGATCTGACGACGATATTGAGCACGACCCTTCCGGGCCGCTGCTTCCATCGCTGATCAGGCGACGGGGACCTAAAAAATCTTCCCCGGATTCATCACGCCATCGGGATCGAAGACTTTCTTGATCCCCTTCATCAGGTCGATCTCGCCGACCGAACGCGAGAGACCCAAGTAAGGCTTCTTCACCAGGCCGACGCCGTGCTCGGCGGAAATCGATCCGCCTAGCTTTTCGATCACGCCGAACAACAAGTCGTTCACGTGTTTGCATTTCTCGAGGAACTTCGTTTTGTCGAGATTCGCCGGCTTCAAGATGTTGATGTGCATGTTGCCGTCGCCGATATGACCGAACCACACGACCTCGAAGTCGGGATAATTCTTCGTCAAGATCTCGTCGGTCTCTTTCAAGAACTGCGGAACGCGTGAGATGCGAACCGAGACGTCGTTCTTGTAAGGGGAATAGGACGAGGTCGCTTCGGAGACGTCTTCACGCAATCGCCAGAAATCTCGAGCCTGCGCTTCGCTCTGTGCGATCGCGCCGTCGACGACCCATCCTTGCTCGACGCAGGATTCGAAAGTCGAAAGAGCCAATTCTTCGACTGCGGGATCCGTATTCTCGACTTCCACCAAAAGATAATTCGGAACGTCGGTCCCGAAGGGTTTCGAGAGGTGAGCGTGCTCGACGACTTTCGCGAGAGCTTTGTCAGAGAACATCTCGAACGCGGTCAGCGGAAGTTTGTCGCGGAAAACTTGGAACACTTTCATCACCGAATCGAGATCGGGAACCCCGAGGACCATCACGGTCAGAGGTTTCGGCGGAGCCGCCAATCGCAGAGTCGCCTCGACGACGAAGCCGAGGGTTCCTTCGGAGCCGACGAACAAGTGGCGAAGATCGAAGCCGGTCGCATTCTTCACGAGGGATCCACCGAGCTCGAGGATTTCTCCCGCGCCCGTCACGACTTTCAAGCCAGCGACCCAATCACGAGTGAGACCGTAACGAAGGACCTTCACGCCACCGGCGTTCGTCGCGATGTTGCCACCGATTTGCGACGACCCGCGTGCGGCGAAGTCGACCGGGTAGTAGAAGCCTTTTTCTTTCGCGTATTGCTGAAGGGCTTCCGTCACCATTCCGGCTTCGACCGTCACCGTGCGATCGATCTGATTGAAATCGAGAACGCGGTTCATTTTCTCGAAGCTGACGACGACTTCGCCATTCAAAGCGCAAGCTCCGCCGCTCAAACCCGTTCGTCCGCCAGAAGGCACGAGGCCGATTTTTTTCGCGCGCGCCCATTTCACGAGGGCTGCCACTTCCTTCGCGCTGGTCGGGAAAACCACGGCGCCAGGCTTCACGTCGAAGTGTTTCGTCCAGTCGCGACCGTAGGTCTGCAGGCTTTCCGCGTCGTCGACGACACGTGAGGAATCGATTTGCTTCCGGAGATCTTGCAGGAGTGTTGCTTCCATAGACCCTAGGGTATTTGACTCTAGGGGTGGGCCGCAACCAAATCAGCTTCCGGTCTTGAGGTTCGCGGCTTCGACCATCGTGACGATGGTTTTGAATTCCGGTTCTTGATCCAGATCGAGGGCCTGGCCCTTCGCGCGAAGATCTCCGATGCGGGTCATCAGCTTCAGAGAAATAGGGACGGCGCGTTCCAGACTCGGCTGATCGATCTCACACAGGCGTTCCATCGCGGCGCCGAGCGCCGTGATCTCGGGAAAACCATACGTGCGACCGGTGCCTTTGAGCTTGTGGTAATCGGTCTTGAGCAAGTCGAGCTTTCGGTCACTCCACAAGACTTCGAGATTGCGGATCTTCTCCGGCATCGAGGCGAGATAGCTCTTCTGCAGTCCGGCCAAGACGTCTTTCAAACTGTCACTCATGCTGCCGTCGTCCTCTCGCTACCGACTTCGCGCCACTTCGGGAGAGTGAAGTAGAACTGGCTGCCTTTCCCGAGCTGGCTTTCGACGCCGATCTGGCCGCCGTGTTCTTCGACCAAGGCTTTCGCGATCGCGAGGCCGAGGCCAGTCCCTTTCACGAGGGGGTTCTCCGGGCTAGCACCCTGGCGGAATTTCTGGAAGATGAGCTCTTGATCCTCGGAGGAAATTCCCGGGCCAGAGTCGCAGACGTTGACGAGGAGCTCGCCACCTTTCGCGCGTCCCGTGACGAGGCGAACGGCAGTGCCTTGCGGGCTGAACTTGATCGCGTTCGAGACGAGGTTCGTGATGATCTGCTGGATCCGGTCGCGATCCATGAAGACTTCGTACTGCGGCGATTCGACGATCTCGATCCGGACGTTCGCTTTCATTGCGAGACCTTCGAGGCCGGCCGCAGTGGAAACGAGCATGTCGTTCCACGACGTCCAGTCCGAAGTGAGCGGAAGTTTTCCGGCCTCGATCTTCGCGAGATCGAGGAGATCGTTGATCAAGCGAATCAGGCGATCGGTTTCGATTTCGGCGACTTTGATCAGCTTCATGCAAGCCGGATCGACGCTTCCGATCATGCCGGTGCCGAGCAGGCTCAATGATCCTTTGATCGAAGTCATCGGCGTACGAAGTTCGTGCGAGGCGATCGATAGAAACTCCGATTTCGCCTGATCGAGGCGTTTCAGCTCGTCCATCG
>JAZKJB010000335.1:0-1434 GCA_040384505.1 Bdellovibrionota bacterium
CCGTGGGGCGTCGCTTCGTTGATGAGTCCCGAACCGACTTCCAACTTCATCGGCGTGTTGCTCTTGCTCTACATCGTTCTCGCGATCAAGACCGCGAGAACGTCTGGCCAGTTCGTCATGAACTCGCTTCGCCTCGGTTTTGAGAACACTCGCTTGGCCGAAAATCTTCGCGAGGAAGAACGAGAGAGCCGCGAACACGAAGCGGCCAACAAAGCAAAATCCACTTTGCTCGCGAACGTCAGCCATGAAATTCGAACGCCGCTGGCGGCGATCAACGGTTTCACCGAGATGGTCCTCCAGAATCCCGCGCTACCACAAACTCTGCACGGCGACGTCCGAATGATCCTTCGAAACGGGAAGTATCTCGTTTCGCTCGTCAGCGATCTCTTGGATCTCTCGAAGGCCGAAAACGGGCAGCTCTACATTCAAAGGGACTCGATCTCGATCGCCGATGAAATCAAGGACATCGTCGGTCTGGTTCGACCGAGCGCTCGCGCCAAGGGTCTCGAGCTCGTGTTGCGTTTCGAGAGCGCGATACCCGAGCGGATCGAAACCGATTCGACCCGAGTGCGCGAAATTCTCATCAACGTGATTTCGAACGCGTTGAAGTTCACGAAAGCGGGCAAGATCGAAATTGCAGTCGCCTTCGTCGGCTCCGAAGATCCCTCTGGATTACTGCGTGTGCGAGTGAAGGACACCGGGCTCGGGATTTCTCCGGACGCGGCCAAACGCTTGTTCCGTCCGTTTTCGCGCGGGGAGGGCGAGTACGTTCAGCGAGTTCAAGGTTCGGGCTTGGGGCTCGCGTTGTCGCGAAACCTCGCGCGACTCCTCGGCGGCGACCTCGTTTTGCTTCGATCGACCGAGGGCTTCGGAAGCGAGTTCGAGGTCACGTTCGCGACCGGAGAGACGAGCGACGCCAGAATGATCGAGCCGGATCGAGTGATCGAGCTTCCTCCAGAAGACCAACCTTCGGCTTCGCTCCAGAAAGAACTTTTCGGCCTCGACCTTCTCGTCGTCGACGACGCGCCCGATCTCCTGATTCTGATGGAGCGCTTGTTGACCAAACAGGGAGCTCGCGTGGAGACCGTCTCTGACGGTTTCTCCGCGATCGACCGGGCCACGGGAAAATCGTACGACGCCATTTTGATGGACATCAAGATGCCGCTGATCGACGGATACACGACGACTCAGAGGTTGCGCCGCATGGGTTACGCTGGCCCGATCGTCGCCATCACGGCGCATGCGAGTGCCGATGACCGACAGCTCTGCTTTCAATCGGGTTTCGATTCCTACCTCAGCAAGCCCGTCGACTTCGCTTCGTTGATTCGCGAAATCCGGCGCGTCGGTTCGCGCGGCCTTCGTGAGCACGCTGCGATTTTCTGATCCGCGACCTAGGTCGTGAAGTGTGACGATGCGAAATCCGTCGAAGCTTCG
>JAZKJB010000335.1:1444-6210 GCA_040384505.1 Bdellovibrionota bacterium
TAACTCATCTTCGATCCGCGAAAACTGGATGCTCCCGCGAGACTTAGGCAACTGATCATCATGTTGCGGAAAGTCATTGGTCGGAATTTTTCCAATTAGCTTCGCTCAAGTCTTCTGGTTTACAGCAATCGAGTTTCGATTTTGCAGTTCACCTAGGCGAGAGCGATGTGGGGGGCGAAGCATGCTTGTTACTCGGTGGTTCAAAACAGGAATTGCAAGTCTCTTAGTCAGTGTCGCCATCGTCGGTAGCGTCCAAGCAGCTCCTGGCAACAAGGGCGGCGGTAATGGAAAAGGTCCGCGTTCGTCGCCGACGCCAGCGCCGACGGCGACTCCCGCTCCGACACCGAAACCAACGGCGACACCGACACCAACTCCGGCGCCAACCGCAACGCCTGTTCCGACTCCGGCACCGACTCCTGTGCCCACACCAGTCGCGACGCCGCCTCCGGCGCCGACCGCGTCGTACTACATCGACTTCCAAAACGGCTCCGACTTGAACGACGGGCGATCGGCTTCGACCGCATTCAAGCACAGCCCAGGTGATGCGGCCGCGACGGGTGTCGCTGGTGTGACCCAGCTCATCCCCGGGGACGTGGTTCTTTTCCGCGGCGGCGTGACTTACGACTCGTCGATCGCCGTTCGCAGTGGCGTGAAATATCTGGGAACGGGCTGGGGAGTCGGTAAAGCGATCATTCGCGGTTCCGACAAATTGGCATCACAGCTGACTCGATGTGCTTCAGCGGCGGACTGCCGGGGAAACGCGAATTACGAGAACGTTTACTATGCGACTCTTCCTCCGGGCACTCCCGACTTCACCGTCGGCTTCTTCGAGAACGGCAAGCTTTTGAATTACGCCCAGTTCCCGAATCAAAGCGGGATCGATTGGGACGACATGGGGAACTACAAGAAAATCCCTCTCGGAAGCGCGACCATCAAGGAAACGATCAACACGATCACGGATCCGACGGTGTTCACGCAAACGGATCCGAACTTCTGGATCGGGAGTACGATCGGAGTCTGGGCCTCAGGAAATTACATCCACAGAAAGAAGATCATCGCCTACGACCCGGCGACCCACACGATCACGCATGAAGCTCTGGATGCCGGTCTCACGAAATACACTGATCGTGATTCCGTCTATTCACTCTTGAATCATCCTTCGTTGATCGACATTCCGGGCGAGTACGCCGTCGATCAGGTTTCGAATCGCATTTACGTTTGGCCGAGCGGCACCGCGGCTGGAACGGAATTGCGCTATCTCGCTCGTAGCACGGCGATCATGGATTACTGGATCACGCCTTCGAACGTGACCGTCGATGGTTTCGAAATCTTGCATTTTACGTTCGGAATCCACATTCCCTCGGAAAACGCGTCGCACACTCTCATTCAAAACAACTACGTCCACGACCTCCAGTCCAATGGCAACTACGCCATCTCGGCCGGAGGATCGAACACGACTTTCAAGAACAACCGTGTCAGTCGTGCTCGTCAGGGCGTCGGGATTCTGTCCAATGGCCGAGACATCTTGATCCAAGACAATCTCGTCGAGGAGACGAGTCGTCAGGGGATCTGGATCATGAAGGGAACGAATGGTCGGATCATCGGAAACACCGTCAAGGACTTGAAGGGGACGCACGCGAACGGAATTTCCGTTTACTGGGACAGCTTCAATATGTTGATCGCGAACAACCAGATTCTGAACTGCTATTCACCGATCACCTCGGAGAGAACGTTCAACCTGACGCTCTATGGGAACTACGTGAACAACGGCGGGTTCAGCGAATGGGGTGGCGCGACGGGGACGCTCAGACTGATCAACAACACGTTCGTCAATGCGCCGTACGATCAAGCTGTGCTTCTCAACTCGACGAGCACTGCGTCGGTCGTGATGGTCAACAACGTCGTCGACGGCGGCGGCAAGGGCGAGCCGCGTGCGAACAACGTCTTCACGGCGCTGCAGTGGTATCAGATCCCGGAGTACGGCTTCGTCCTCGCTCCGAGCGAACAGCTCGTCACGGATCAGACGAAGATTTTCAATGCGGACGGTTACACGCCACTCGTGGGCGGTGTCGCGGAAGGGAAGGGCGTCGACGCGACGTCGTACCTCCCGATCTCTGATCACCCTGGCTTCAACTGGTACGTCGATGCGTTGGGTAAAACTCGCAACGTCGACGCGGCATGGGACATCGGAGCATTCGCTCGTTGAAGCTTCCCTTACTGATTTAATTTAGTATGCTGGCGGCCGACGAACACCGATTCAGGAGGCCCCGATGTCAGCATTCAATGTGGTTCGATTTCGTGTGAAGCCAGGCAAAGAAGAAGCGTTTCTCGAGGCGCATCGTTCGGCGGACTGGAAATTCAAAGGGAGTCGCAAAGCTTCGGTCATCAAAACCGGGGAGCGCTCTTACTGCGTGATCGGAGAATGGGACAATCAGGCCGCGATCGTCGAGGCTCGCCCGATGTTGATCGGCATGCTCAATTCGTTTCGCGACACTCTCGAGGATCTCGGTGGCGGAATGGGCGTGACGGATCCGATCTCCGGGGAAACGGTTCTCGAGCTCCGCTGATGCGTCGTTCAAGCCCGGAGACGTCGCCGGGTGGCGCGCGAGTAGTCTCGTCCCAATGGGGCCACGATTCTCATCGTCCAGATGAGCGCCCGGTGAAACCAATTCGCCGGAATCACTCTTTTCATCAAGTGAAACAGTTTCGCGTCGGCGGTGGCGTTGATCCACAGCGGTGGATTCTGAGTGCGGATCACGTCCATGATTCGATTCGCAACCGACGGTGAAGTCGGGCGCCTGCGACGCAGACACCAAGCGATGAAAGAGTTCATGAACTCGTAGTAATCCGCGTACGGTCCGCGAAGCTTTCCCGCGAGCGAAGCCTTTTCTGGCGAAACGATCCGGTGCAGGCTCGGGCAGTCGAAGAAGCTCGGTCTCACGACCGTCACGTTGATCCCGAGCGGCCTCATTTCGTGCCACAGAGATTCCGAGGCGGCTTCGAACGCGTGTTTGGAGGCGCTGTACGACGCCATCGTCGGCATCCCCAAGGATCCCGCGAGCGTGGAAACGTTGATGATTTTCCCGCGTCCGCGCTCCCGCATCGAAGGCAGGACCTGCCGAATGAGAGCCATCGGTCCCAAATAGTTCGTTTGCATTTGTTCGAGTTCGGATTCGACATCCATATGTTCGACGACCGACCGAAAACAAACGCCGGCGTTGTTGATGACGACGTCGATGCGCCCCCAGCGATCGATGACGTTGGCGACGGCGCTTCGAATCTGGTCAGGATCTCGGAGATCCATCGTTTCGATGACCAGCCGATCGCATTCGACGAAGTGAAACCTCATGAACGGTAACGACGACGCCTTGGCCGTCAGCACGACTCGGTAAGCGTGAACTTCCGCCAAGGCTTCGGCGACTTTCAGCCCGGGACCCGAGCTGCAGCCCGTAACGAGAAGGACCGGCCGATCGTCTTTGATCTCGACGATCGGAGTCGCGAGACATTCGGAGGATGGGATCTGTTCGTCGAGGACGCGCTGAAGCGCACAACGCATCAATGTCGGGCTCAACGGTTTTTGTACGAACACGCACTTCAACCCCAGTTGCCGCCGGACTTCGAGAAAACGCGGAACGTCGATGCCCGAGCAGAGAATCGACTTTCGCTGAACCTCGGGCGAAAGTGCATTCATCAATTCGACGCCCGTGACGTCGCCCGCCAAGAAAATATCGGAGACGATGACATCGTAGTTTTTAGCGACGTCCGGCGAAACCGTGCCGTCGACGAAAAGGGCATCGGCGCTCGCCATCGACGTCACTTCGACGTCGTCCACGAGGTGACGGATCGAGTTTTCCCAAAGCGCGCGTGTCGTCGGGTCGTCGTCGACGAGAAGAAAACGCCTCATTGGCGACCCCAGAGATGCATCTCCGTGGGCTCGAGAACTCGTCTCAGGATGACGAACTCCCTTTTGAGCCCTTCGAGCAACGACTGTTTGGAAGGGTCGATCGGGCCGACCGTGAAGTCTTCGTCGATCGTATGACAGACGTCGGCCAAACGTTCGGCTCCGATCACTCGCGCTCCCGACTCGATATCGTGGGCGATCCGGTGGACGTCGTCGAAGTTCCCTTGCTCCGCCGCTTTTTCGAGCTCGCGAAGCTGAGACCGCGTCGATTCCAGAAAAGTGTCGATCAAATCGCCAACGTATGGACCTTGTAAAGTCTTGAGGATTTCCAGGTTGATCGTTTTCATGAATTCAAGATAGCGCGCTGCCGTTCGTACGATTTGAAGCGGTTTTCAAGAAGTCTTGTTTAAGTGTCTCAGGTCGATCCGTCTCAGGGGTGATTCGCTCCAGAGGACTTGATAAACTAGAAGCATGGAACCGTATCGCGTTCTGATCATCGAAGACTCCCCGGATCAGCAGGTGCTTCTCACTCAGATCTTGGGGCGTAAATACGAGACGGCCTGTGTTGCGACGGCGGCACTCGCGCGTGAGACACTCGCACGGGAACGATTCGATTTGATCCTGCTCGACGTGGAGCTACCGGATCAAAGTGGTTTCGCTCTCTGTGCCGAAATCCGCCAGGATGAGAACCTGCGCTCGATTCCCGTGGTCTTCTTGTCGGGGCACGTGGAGCCCGCCGATAAAGTGCATGGATTTTCCGTCGGCGGCGACGACTACGTTTGTAAACCCTTCGAGCACAAGGAATTCAACGCCCGTATCGAATTTCAACTTCGAAAATCGAGAGAGGTGAGTGAGCGTACGGAGT
>JAZKJB010000335.1:6220-14033 GCA_040384505.1 Bdellovibrionota bacterium
AGGGCTCTTCAAAGTCGACCATTCCAAGCAGAGAATCTCGCTTCTTGCGCCAGCGGGCGAAATCTCGCTGGAGCTCACGACGAACGAGTACAAGCTCCTCCACTACTTCATTTGCCATGAAGATCACTTGCTCTCGCGGAGTCAGATTCTGGATCGCGTCTGGGGCAATGACGTCCACGTGAGTGATCGCACGGTCGATTCGCACATCTACTCTCTACGAAAAAAGCTCGGACCGGCCTCGTCTTTCATCGAAACGGTACCTCGCTCCGGCTACCGATTCCTTCAAGGAAAACTGGATCAGGCCTCCTGAGGGGTCGACTCAAGCTGCGCCTCTTGGTCGTCGTACTAGGACGGCAATCTGTCGATAAAGCTCGGCGCGCGAAACCGGCTTCGCGATGAAGGCGTCGCACCCGACCTTGATGCAGCGCTGTTGATCTCGTTTCATCGCATAGCCGGTGAGAGCCACGACGGGAATCCGAAATCCACGCGAGCGGAGCTCACGAGTCGCGGTGAAGCCGTCCATCACCGGCATCTGCATGTCCATGAGAACGATGTCGTAGGACTTCGCCGTCGCCATTTCGAGTCCTTCCTCGCCGTTGGTTGCGAAGTCCACCTCGACACCCTGAAGTTTGAGGTAGGCCTGAATGAGGCGTCGGTTGTCTTGCGCATCTTCACAGACCAAGACCGAAAGGCCCTTCAAGAGACTCAAATCGACGTCGTCGATCGAAGCTTCGACCCGCGCACCTCGTTGTGCCTCGCTCGGGGAGTAGGGGATCTCGGCGAGGAACACGCTTCCTTTCCCCTTCACGCTCTTCACCAGGCGGACGTCGCCTTTCAAGTGCTGAGCGAGTCGCTGCGAGAGGAGGAGACCTAGCCCGGTGCCTCCGAACATTTTTCTGACCGAGTTGTCGCCCTGAGAGAACGGCTTGAAAAGTCGCTCGATTTGTTCGCGTGCGATTCCGACTCCGGAGTCGGAGACTCGGAAAAAGAGAGTTTCCCCTCGGACGCCATAGTTCACCTCGACTCGTCCCCGGTGAGTGAACTTGATCGCGTTTCCGACGAGGTTGATGAGAATTTGGCGTAACCTCATTCCGTCACAAACGATGTCGTCCGCGACATTCGTTTCTTTGGAGAAGACGAGCTCGATTCCCTTGGCTTCCGATCTGAAGCGAAGGATCTGCTGGAGGTCCGAGAGCATCTCGCGGAGTGAAATCGTGGAAAGGTGGACTTCGATCCCTTCGGCCTCGAGTCTTGCGATGTCGAGGATGTCGTCGATGATCGTCATGAGATTGGCCCCGGTTCGTTTGACGATCTCGAGGTATTGATCCTTTTCTTTATTCGAGACCTCGCGCGAATGAAGAAGCTCTGAGAATCCCATCACGGCGTTCAAGGGAGTGCGAATCTCATGACTCATGTTCGCGAGGAAAAGATTCTTCGCTTCGCTCGCGTGCTCGGCGCTCTGGCGGCTCTTGATTTGATCGCTCAGGTTTTCGATCATCTTGTTGACCGAGAGCGCGAGGCGACCGAGCTCGTCGCGCGTTCTCGCTTCGACGCGGACGTCGAAATCACCTTTGCCGACGGAGTCCGCGACGGCGTTGAACTCTCCGAGATCCGACGACAACTGACGGGCGAATTTCACCGTGAGGAAAAGCCCCGTCCCCTCGATCGTCACGACGGCACAAACGAGGATGAAAATGAGAACGTGCTCGAGCCAGCGGGAGGCGGCGCCCAGCGTATACGAAAACTGGTTTTCGACGACCGTCATCTTGGCATCGAGAGCCGAGATCTTCTCGATGATGGCCGTGACTTCGCTCGGGCGGCTCGCCTCTCCTCGTTCGATTTCGGCGTTGATTTGGCGACCGAGCTCGAGCAGCTGAAAAGCCATCGCATCGGCTTCACGCCAGCTGTCGATGGCGCGCGCTAGATAGGGAACCTGGTGGAAGCGCCTGACGAGGTTGACCATTTTCCGGATGTCGTCGGGATGGTTTTGCCCGGCGACGAAACCTTCGCTGACGGCGTCGAAGTTCATGTTCGGCTTCTCGAGCTCGAGTCTCGCACGGTGATCCCCCATCGGGACCTGCATGCTTTCCGTGAAGGCGACGTAGTAGCGGGCGTCGCGCGTGATGACGAGACGGTAGAGATTGGAAATCGCGCTCTTTTGCGACTTCGACCACAGGCCTTCGCCGCCGACGAACGCCCGAACGGCAGATAGCGTCGTCATCGCGAAGCTCAATGTGAAGAGCTCGAGCCCGATGAGCGCGGCCATGATTCCCACGACGACGTAAAGCTTCGTCGCGACACCGATCTTGTTCCACCATCTCTTGAGCATGGAGCGTCCTATCCTGTTCGCCTCAGTTCATTATCCTGGTCCAGCTCTTGATCGGTGAGGAAGTCGGCGAGTTCGGTGAGGCCGCTCGCGACTTCCGCGCGCAATTGGCGAAGAGCCCTGCGAACTTCGAGCGGAGCGATCGTTTCGCCGGCGACGAGCTTCTGCATCTCTCGACTCATGACGTGCGCTCGCCCGAGCCCGGCGCTGTGGCACGTCGACTTGAACGTGTGCAACTGCTGGTCGACCGTTCGAAAGTCGGCTTTCGCGAGCGCCGCGTCCATCGCGGCGAACCTCAGTTCGACTTGCTCGATGCAAATGCTCCAAAGTTCACGCGCGAGATCCGTGCGTCCCTGATCCACCTCGATGAGCTCGCCGAGCTGCTCGAGGTTCAAACGAGGGATGGAGTCGAAAGAAGCCATGGTTCACTCACTTTCCTTTCGCGTCGAGGGCATTCACCGCGGAATCCGCCATCGTGCTGATCGGTTTCGATTTGTCCCAGTGTTCGAGATGTCTGAAGAACTTCGAGACGGGGACGTGGATCTCGTCGCGCGGTAACGCCGAATAGGTAATGACGGGGATTTGACGTTTGCAGTTCGGATCGCGAGCGAAAACTTCGCCGACCCGTTCGAGCACTTCTCCTCCGGTCATGTAGGGGAGGCACCAATCCATCACGACGAGGTCGTAGTGATGATTCGCGATCTCGACGATCGCCGCCTGTGTGCTCTCGACATGGGTCAAATTGATCCCGCGGGGTTTCAGCGCGGTCGCGATGATGGCCGCAACCGAAGGATTGTCTTCGACCAGGAGAATCGTTCGCGGCTTCTTGAAACGTGAGCGAAGCTCGGCCTTGAGATGGAGGTCCGGCAGATTGAAGCGAGTTCGTCTCCACAAGCGCAGATCTCCATAGGCTTTCTCGAGAAGCTTCTTCATCAGGTCGGAGAGGCGTGAAGCTTCATCCCGGACACCGATGTGTCCACCGGCCGAACGAACCGACAAATCCCCGATGAATCGACCTTCGTGCCTGTGCACGACGCACGAGACGAGCGAGTCGCTCGCGCAGAGGCCGGCGAAGTCCGACACGAGCGATTCGAATTTTTCGGCGACCGTCCTCTGCGGACGGAACCGCCGGAACTTGACGAGGCTTTGCATGGCGTCTCCCTTCGTAATCTGTGTCCTGGCTTCATTTTGAGGGAAGTAGCAAGGGCTCCGTTTCAAGAGGTCTTGTTACGGGTTAAGAAATTGAATTTACTTAGGGTGACCGGGCCTTTGGCGACCGACCACGAGCGGCTCGATTCGAGAAAATTCGCGACATGTTTCATTCCGAGACTGACTTACGACCTCATCTTTTTTGGAGATTTCTTCTCCGGCCTGATTTTTCTTTACGCCGAATCGTCGTGTGCAAACATCGACGGTTTACAACTCGGTTTTCAAGAAGGAGATCCCATGCAAACGTCGCAAACCAAATCGACCACTGCTCACAAGAATTCGACTCCGCAGTCCCGTTTGCTCGTGATCGAGCGGGAGTTCGACGCTCCCGTCGAGCGACTCTTCGAGGCGTTCAAGGATGCCGAAGCCATCAAGGCTTGGTGGTGGCCCAAGGGGCTCTATGCGGATCGGGTCGAAATGGACTTTCGCGAAGGCGGCCGCCTTTTCGTCAACATGAAGGGCTACGACAAAGGCGGCGGCGGGATGACGGGTCGCTTCGAGGAGATCGTGGAAAACGAGAAACTCGTCATGACCGACAACTTTGCCGACGAAGAGGGGAACGCGATCTCGGCGAAAGAAGCGAAGATGCCGGGAGACTGGCCCGAGATGCTGTACGTGACTTTCGAGTTCTCCTCGCTCGGCCCGAACAAGAGTCGCTTCGAACTTTCTCAAGAAGGAATTCCGAACGAATTGCAGAAAGACTGCATTCAGGGGTGGAGCGAGTCGTTCGATAAGCTCGACAGCTATCTCGGCGGACGGAAGCAGTAGTCGTCTTGAAACGGGGCCGGCTTTTGTGAGCCGGCTTCGAGTTTCGGATATCTTACGGAGCCGGAACGATCGTGATCGCAGTGCTTCCGTGCGCGCCGAGGTCGACGGCGACACCAGTGGTAGCTAGCGCGCTGCCGGCCATGTCGGAAATTCGGCCCGAGAACAAATCATGGATACGATACGACTTCGCTTTGTCGACTTCGGCGATCGCGATCATCGTTTGAGTCGATGAAGCCAAGCCAGACTTCACGGTGACCATGAAAGTAGATCCGTCCGTACGTCCGAAGGCGACGACGCGGTCTCCGCCTTTCACGAGATTCACTCGCGGCGTGATTCCGCTTTTTCGCAACAAAGATTCGAGCAAGCTCTTTTGTGCGAGCACATCCTTCATCGCCCCGTAATTGTCGGAATTGTAGCGGTCGTAGAAGACCGTTCCGAACTGGTGGAGCTGACCTGGTCCGACATCGCAGCTATAGCCGACCGTCGCAGAACCCTTGTTCAAAAGAGCGCGGCAGCCGGGCGCTTTCCCGAGATCGAAAGAAAAGAGAGGGGTTCCGCGCGACGTGAAGTTTGCGCCGCCGAACGAAACTTGTGCGATGCCGATCGAACTTTGATCCCGTTTCCCGTCGTCGATTCCCAACTCTTTCGCGAGAGTCGAGTCGACGAGGTTGACGACGACGTGGCCGAGAGCCAAGAGCCTCGACAACGCGGCCGTTCTCGCGGGATTCACGACGCCGTTGTCTTGGCGGAAGACGATCTTGCAGGCCTGAAGCTCAGCTTCCGAGTTGAGCCCCCAATGCAGGATTTTCGGATTGAGTCCGGTCTGCAGAAGATAGCCGAGGAAACCGCCGGCCCATTCTCCGTTCATCATCAGCGCGTCGATCTTCGAGTTCGGCGAGTACGCGTGTTGCTCGTCCTCGCGAAGAAAACAGACGGGATCGATCATTCCGCGGGCGCGCCCGAGGAACTCCGCGTGCGGTCCGGTCAAGACTTCGCCGAGCCGTTTCAGGTCCGCGAAGTGCGGACGCGGATTCAAGTCCTTGTCGAGAGGCGAGTCGAAGTAGAGCTCTTTGTCTTGCTGAGGGAACGAGCCTTTTTCGACCTGCCAATTCCAACCTTCGTTGAAGTAGTAAACGAAGAGTGCCTTCAGTCCGTGTCCAAGCGTCGTCAGATAAGTCTGACGGCGAGCTTCCGTCGAGACGCCGATCCCGCGCCACCAGCCGGCCTGAATTTCAGGTCCCATGACCCATTCTTGATTCGAGCCGAGATAGAGATCGTTGGCCGAATCCGCCGCTTTCACGTCGTGATCCGCTTTGAACGGCAGGTTCAGGAGCGGACGCGAGGGAAGCTCGTAGGTCTTCGGGTAAAGGTTGACGGTCATCAGCCCCGTGCGACCGGGCTCGTTCCTGAACTTGAAGTTCGGGAGAAGCCCGTGCCCGGCGGCATTGTAACTTTCAGCGAGAGTGAAAAGGACGGTAGGTTCCTTCACGCCGATGCTTTCCCAGACACGACGAATTTTTTCGAGATAGGAGCGGATGCTCTCGTCCTGGAAGCGATACCAGTCTTGGTCTTCCGCGAGATTTCCACCCGGCATGCGCGGCGGCTGGACGTGGGCGAACGAAGCCCACTGGCGACCATGAATCGCATTGAGTGTCGCGATCGACTGATGGCGGGCTTTCAAAAAGTCCCGATATCGCGCGATCGCCGGATCACCGTAGTCGGCAGTGAAGATCGATTGCCATTGGAAATTTGTTTCGTTGTCGAGCTGGAGGAAGGAAACGGGTTTTCCGGCTCCGATTTTGTCGCCGAGAACTTTCGCGTTGAGCTCTTTGAACCAGAGCTCGGTGTGACGAAGGAGATCCGCATTGTGATAGTCGTAGAGTTTCGAAGCTAGGCCGGACGACGTTCTCATCTTGGAATTGGGATATTTGTCGCTGAACCATTTCGGAACCGCACCGAAGCCGAGGAAGCCCCACTCCGCATTGATGTAAGGACCCGGTCGAGCCATGATCCGCTTGATGCCTCGTTGCTCGATCATTTTGAAAAAAGTGAGAACGTCGCGCGACGGATAATCCGGATTTCCGTCTCCATCTTCATCGACCGTACCGGTGAAATCGAATTTGCCCTCGGCGTACTCGTGGAAATCCCAAGGGATGTAGAAGCTGACGGCGTTCATTTTCGCTTCGACCATTCGATCGAGCGCCTTGCCCCAGAGTTCCATCACTTTCGCGCGCGGAACGTTTCTGTCGTAGCCGCCACGGATTCGGAAGTACTGAAGCTCGGCTCCGAAGAGTTGGGGCTGCGGTTGGCCATCGATCAGGAGCTGATCGTTCTGGAACGAAATGACTCCGGCGTGAGAGGTCGCCGCTGTGAGAGCGGACATCATGAGGACTAACGAAACGAGAAGAGCCGTGATTTTCGACATGGACGGGTTTCCTCAGTAGGTGGAATCGAGCAAAGGTTTCCAGACATTTTCGAAGCGAGGGTGCGCGAGGGAATTGTGCGGATCGTGGACCACGAGATCGGTCATGAACAGGTGCGCCGACTTGCGAGAGGAAACCGAATCGACGATGCGTTCGATTTTCGCTCGAGAATCGCCGAGGAGACCTCTCACGACGTCGACTTGAAGGGCGCTTCCGAAGAAATCATCTTCGTGCAGAAAAGCGAAATGCCGATCGCGCGGGGTCGCTCCAGCGGAAACCACCCACTTCGCGAGTCCGTGCTCGCTCTTGTCGTGGGGGCCGCCGGTCATCACGATGCGTTTCACTTCGTGAAATTTTCCGAGATACGCAACGTGCCCGGCGCCTTGCGAATGTCCGACGAGGACGACTTTGCTCCAGTCGAGAATTCCATTTGGCGTTCGGAGATCCGCCCACTGCGAAAAGTTCATCGACAAGAGGTGAGCGAAGAGCGCGTCGATTCGATTTTCGATCGAATTGTGCCGATCGACGTCAACGAGCGGGCTCGCGACCGCACCGGTGACGATTTCGTTTCGGTAGTTGTCGAAACAAAGAGGGTCGGGATCGGGTTGGCAAACGGTGCTGATCACGCCGTTCGGATAGTCGACGCTGAGGACCCTGTACCCGAGAGTCGCCGAAAGCTTCGCGACGTATTCGAATTCCGATGGGCCGCTACCCGTACCGCCGATCGTGATCACGAGGAGTCCGTTGGACTTGACGCTCGAGTCGATCGTCACGCGATGGTCGCCTTTTATCGTTCGAATTTGCATGGACGTGAGGGAAGGCGCGACGAGAGCGACTTGCGGATGGGCCCAAGCCAACGGCTTGGCAAAACAGAGAACCGAGGCAATGAAAAGGGTGATCAGGGCCAATCGGTTCAACTGCCGGTCTCCGACGATTCGAGGCGATTTCAGATTCTGTCGGAGTGGTATTTATGGCGCCTTCCGGCGAAGGTCATTAAGCGTCGAGTCAAACAGGCTATCTTCTCGGCCTGAGATCGAAGATCTTTGGGTCATGAACGCATTTCTCCGCGATCTCCGTACGTTGACCG
>JAZKJB010000336.1:0-6389 GCA_040384505.1 Bdellovibrionota bacterium
GGCCAAGATGAGCCAGGGGATGATTCCGAGAGCGAGGACACCGGCTTCCTTTGCTCCCTCCGCCAACCGATCACGCAATTTCGAAACTGGAAGTCTGTAGAACGCTCGTCCGATCAAGAGACCAGCGAAGCAGCTCGCGACGATCAACGTGAGCTCCAGCGGCCCGTGAGACGCGACGAAGCTGAGCAGCGGCTCGTCGAAATCGTGAGTCGCGCAGTAACCGAGGATCGCACCGAACGCGAGCCCGTTGAAAACGAGAATGTAGATTCCCCCGAAACCGAAAACCGCCCCGAGGACGAATCCGGTGATCGCGACACGGATGTTGTTCATCGCGATGTCCATCGCGCCTTTCATCGGATTCTTCTCGAGCCGATCGAACCATGCATCGTGATCGTGGATCATCTCGACGAGGTCTTGCGAGGCGACGAGGTTCAAATAATCAGGCTGGTTGACGCCGATGTTCCAGCCGAGGAAGCAAGAGGCGACGAAAAGACAAGTGATGAAGATGAAGATCGACATGTGTCGTCTCCACGCCGATCGATACTGACGAAGAAAGGTCGTATACGCAGGCTCGGCCGCTTTGTCCTGGCGAGTGAAGCTGACGATGTCTTGTGCTGTGTTCGCGAGAAGTTCTTCAGCTTGTTCGATGGTCGGATCGTCGGCTCTGATCTTTCGATCGGCGCGCAAGCGATAGACTTCGCTCGCGAGGCGCTCGTAATCCTCGACGGCACGGAAGGCCGAGTCGATGGAGTTCGAAGCCCCTCTTGAATCGAAGCGGCCACCCGGCTGCTCGAGGGCGGCCAAGCTATGAGAAAGGGCTTTGGCGAGTGTAGGAACCCTGAGGGACGCTCGGCTCATGGAGTCCTTCTGATTTACTTGCGAATTCTAACGACGCGCGAACCGAAGGCGAGATCGTGAAGAGCTTTCTTGTCTTCACGAAACGCCGCGAGCAGGTAGCCCACACCGAGGGTCGCCATACCAAGGACGACTTTGCCGACGAACTCGCGTCCGAACGTGCGCCAGTAACTCAAATGAGTTCCCGTGTCCTCACGGAGGACACGAAGATCCAGGACCATTTTCCCCGGAGTCGCACCCTTGTTCACGTAGAACCAACCGAAGTAGAAAAAGAGCACCACGAAATAGACGACCGTCGAAGCGAACATCGACGCGAGATAGGCGACCATACCTCCGCCCGACTCCGTGGTCATCGACGCCGTCTGTACGATCGCGAGCGGGATTTTGAGCGGCAGCTGAATGACCGCGACGATGATGTTGTCGATGAACGAGGCGAGAAAGCGGCGCCAGAACCCTGCCGGCTCGACGGCGACTTGCGGGGTCGCATTCACGTTGAGATTCAGCGGCGCTGCCGTCTGGAATTGATCAGCCATTTCTCCACCCCTTTTGTTCCGTCTCTTTGCGATCGAGCTGAAAGCAATGTTCGGCCATGAATCGCAAAACCGTCGTGTCGTTGAGCTCGAGTCGCTCGGCCTGGCCCGTGAGCAGCCCCCGGAAATAGGCGCTCCACTGCGAGAGCTCGCTCTGGAGCTGCATCTGTTCGTTCATCAGGAACGCGCGGTTGGCCGCGATGAGATAACTGCGTCGAACGTCGCCCGGGATCGTGGGCATCTGCAGATGCGCGAGGATCGCGCGGTAATCTTCTTGCTTCACGTAGATGAACTGCTGACTCTCTTCGCGGGATTTCGAATAGACGACCATCGTTCCGGCGAGCACGTCACCGACACGCTGACGGCGCTGAGTCACCATGATCGAAATCGCCGCCGGAATCAGAAAGATCGCATCGAGGTACCAACGCACGATCTCGCGGTAGATCGCTTGCCCTTTCGTGAGTCGTTTGCCATCGACGGAGATGACTTTCAGACCCATCAGTTTTTTTCCGGGCGTCGCACCTTTGTTGTACTCGAAGTAGATGTAGTAATAGTGGAACGCGACCATGAGCGCGATCACATAGAGCCCGATCACGATGATCGTGGCGATGCCTTTTCCACCCATCCCGAAATCGAGTGCGGCGCTCATGCCGCCGAGAAAGATCAACGGGATCAGCGCGCCATACGATGCCGCACCCAAGATGCCCATGTCGATCGCGGCCGCGATCGTCCGCTTCAAAATCGGCGCAGGCTCGAGGCGGATTCGAATCCCCTCGACGACTTCTTGTGAGCGGTGGAGGCCGGTGATTTCACCATTGTCTTGGTTTTGCATGTCCTGAGCGCCCATTCTCGAGATGACTCCGAAGATGACGAGGCCTTCGACTTTGGTCGAGGCCCCTCTTCATCGGAAATCGCGAGGGGTCAGTTGACGGAAATGCGCGACGTCAGCGCGAATTCCCCGATTGAGACGGGGTTATGTTTCGCACCACTCTCGTGTCGAAGAGAAGGTCGTGAAGCGCCCGGCGATCGTCTCGAAACAACGCGACGACATAGCCAATGAAGAACGGAATGGCGGAGATGAACTTTCCGACGGCCTCGCGGAAAAATGCCTTCCACGGTGTCAGGTACGCACCGCTCGTTTCATCGTAGATCGCGAGTCCGAGGAGCATCTTGCCCGGGCTAGCGCCCTTCTTCGTATAAAAGTAGCCGTAGTAGAAGAAGAGCACCGTGTACGAGATCAAAAACGTGATCCCCTCACGAACTTCAGTCACGAAGCCCATCGATACGAGGCCGAGCGCGCCAAGGACGACTTTCGTGATCGGCCACTGGATGCACCAAAGGATCACGAGATCGGTGAGATATGCGATGAACCGGGAACCGACGTCGGCTGTGCCGGGCTCTGCGCCCGTCACGCGCGGGGGCGCGGGAAGGGCGGGAGTCGCTGGTGTCCAGTTCGACGACGATGCCGATGCCGTCGGCGGAACAGGCGGCGTCGACGCGGGCGTTGGAACCGACGCCGGCGCCTCTCGTTTGAAAGCTTTCGAAAACGAAGCTTGCTGGGTTTCCGACTTCACCGGCGAAGCCGGTGAAGTTGTCGCTTGGCGACGGGCTTCGATCGAAGACGGTGGCTTCGGCTCGCGGGTTTTCTTTTGTTTCTCGAGATAGCGCTCGAGCGGCGTCTTCTTCGAATCGTCCATGACTGAGAGCAAGTGTATCGCGGACGACCTAAGTTCGCGAGGATGCAGCGGGTCTGGCTCGACTTCGACAGGACCAGTACGGTACTCTCCCTGGCTATGGAAAGAACCCTCGCTCTCGAACCCGGCCAAGAACTCGCCACCCTCGCCGGAGGTTGCTTCTGGGGAATGGAAGACATCCTTCGAAAAATCGACGGCATCGTGGAAACCGAAGTCGGCTACACCGGCGGCGTCACAAAAAACCCCGTTTATGAAACCGTAAAGGTCGGAAACACCGGCCACGCAGAGTCGATTCAAATCGTGTTCAAACCCGACGTGATTTCATTCGCGGAGGTCTTGAAGTGGTTCTTCAAGATGCACGACCCGACGACCGTGAATCAACAAGGCAACGACAAAGGCTCGCAGTACCGTTCGGTGATTTTCTATCACTCGGACGCGCAACGTGAGACGGCACTTCAGGCGAAAAAAGAGGCCGAGCTGCAGTGGAAAAAACCGGTCGTCACCGAAGTGATCCCGGCCAAGCCGTTCTACTCCGCTGAAAAATACCATCAGGATTACCTCGAGAAAAATCCCGGCGGTTACACCTGTCATTACGTCCGGAGATTTTGAATGCCGATCCAATCGTGGTTCCCGACTTCGATCTACGCGGAGCCGTTGGTCGACTCAGGTCTCGTTCGGTTCAACCGCGAGATCGAAGAGCAGTGCTATCTCGTTCGCGAGACCGACCCGCAGGGCGAAGAGTGGTCACGCGATAATTATCTCGGCGGCTACACGTCGTACGGCTCGATGACCGATTTGCATTTGCGGTATCCGCACTTCGAAGAGCTCGCGAAAAACATCGATCGACACGTTCGCAAGTTCGCACGTCATCTCGAAATGGATCTTCAAGGCGGACACCTTCGCATGGTGACGTGCTGGGTGAACATCATGCCGTCTCGCACGACGCACTCGGGGCACATTCATCCCTTGTCGGTGATCAGCGGAACGTACTACGTGAAAGTGCCGCGCGATTCGAGCGCGATCAAATTCGAAGACCCCCGGCTCGAGCGCATGATGGCCGCGCCCCCGAAGTTGGACGGCGCGAAACCGCGCAATCAGCAGCACGTGAAATTGAATCCGCGCGCAGGACAAGTCGCCCTGTGGGAAAGCTGGCTCCGCCACGAAGTCCCGCCGAATCCTTCGCGCGAAGACCGCATCAGCATCAGCTTCAATTACGATTGGGTTTGAGCGTCGCGAAGCTCGGTGATTCGCTCGGTCGGCGGATTCGTCTGAATGGGCGGCGGTAGCGGCGCAGGCGCAGGTGCGGGCGCAGGAGAAACGTCAGCAGGAACGGGAGCCGGCACGGCCGCAGGCTCCAACGATGGCGTCGCGAGCAACTCTTGCGACTCCGAGATCAAATTCGGGTCCTCGGCATTCACCGGTTTCACCGGCTCGATGACTTGAAGACCGAGGCCTTCCGCGAGATAGCGCGCGGTCACAGGATTCACCGTCAACGACATCTGAATGTGCGCACGTAAAATTTCGATTTGATCTTGCGGCGAGAGCAGAACGTTCGGCGCGAAACCGACGTCTTGGTTCAAAGTCTCCGCGTTCGGCGGCAAACGATACGCGACGAAAGAGTTCGCAAGAATCTCGGCGAAAATCACGTTTGCTTCGTCGGGACTCATCGCACCTGAACCGACGCGCGCTTCGAGATCGGGACGCACTTGCGTGTGTGCGCGTTCGACGAAGCCTTCAGCCGACGGCGCGAAATACTGAATGTTCGCATCCCCGTTTTTGACCGTGACCGTGAGCCCAACCGTCGGCGAGACGAGGCGGCAGATTCCGGCCTCGTGATTCAGGCAAGTCACGGCGATCGCTCCCGGGGGAACGGTGTCAGTGGCGGCCCCCATCAGGGACAAACCAAGGCTCGTCAAAAGGATCGGGCGCACGGCCCGGCGGAAAACGGAGTTCATCGAGGATTGAAACCTCCAATCCCCGGGCCACCCGACACCTCGAACGAGGCGCGCTTGAGCCCAAAGAAGCCCACGGAAACAGGTGGATTTTTCATCCCCGGTGACGACCGGGGCGCTACTCGCCGAGGGTGCCGAACATGCGGCGGTAAACGGGACCGCGCGAGGCGAAGAGAGCATAGAGGACCGGAAAAGCGGCAGCGTCGGTCAATGCACTTCCCGTCGAGAATTCGATCTCGTCGCGGATGAAAGTGCCACCCGCGGGCCGCTTCAAAAGTCGATGCTTGTGCCGCCAGGATTTGAGAGGCGGAGGGAGTTCGATCCCGACGTCGACATAGCTCCATTCGCTGGGGTTGCGGTCGTTTTCTTGGATCCGGGAGATCCACTTTCCCTTGAAACGCCCTTCACCGAAGACGACGTGGAGTTCGTCTCCGTCGGCGAGGCCGTCGAAGCGTTCGATCGTGACCGGCAGGCCCGGAGCGAGTAGTTTTTCGAGGAGTGAGCGGTCGAAACGCGATTCGAGCTCCTCGAAATTCGCGGCGACCGACGTCATCAAAGTGAATCTCACGGGCTTCTCCCCTTTTCCGGATTTCTGTTTTACATTTCGTGGGTCCCCGGAGTCAGTAAAGGACCCTCATGACGCAGACAGCAACAAAACGGACCATCGTTTCAACGGGCGCACTGCCCTACGCGAATGGCTCGATTCATATCGGGCATTTGGTCGGCTACATTCAGAACGACATCTGGACACGTTTCCAGAAGATGCGCGGTCACGACTGCATGTTCGTTTGCGCGGATGACACGCACGGAACTCCCGTGATGGTGAAAGCACGCGAGCTCGGCATCACTCCCGAAGAGCTCGTGAACCGTCAGCATGCAGAACACGCGAAAGACTTCGCCGACTTCCAGGTCGACTTCGACATCTATTCGTCGACGAATACGACTGAAAACCGAGTGCTCGCCGAAGAGTTCTACGTGAAAATGCGCGATCAAGGTCACACGGCCGTGAAAGCGATCCAGCAACTTTACTGCGACAACGACAAGATGTTCCTGCCCGATCGCTTCGTGAAGGGCACTTGTCCCGTGTGCGCGTCAGTCGATCAATACGGCGATTCGTGCGACAAGTGCGGCGCGACTTATTCGCCTTCGGAGCTGAAGCAGCCGAAGTGTTCGATTTGCGCGACGACGCCGACGTTGCGCGGAAGCGATCACGTCTTTTTCAAGCTCAACGACTTCCGGGATTTCCTGAAAAACTGGATGCCCGATCACACGCAGAAAGACGTCGCAGCGAAACTGATGGAGTGGTTCGAAGGAGATCTTCGCGACTGGGACATCTCACGCGACGACCCGTACTTCGG
>JAZKJB010000336.1:6399-13353 GCA_040384505.1 Bdellovibrionota bacterium
CATCAGGATCCAGAACACGACCGCTCCCCACTGGATCACGCTCGGGTCGATGCACATATCACGCCTCCGGCACGAGCGGCTGCTCCGACGCCCGAGCACACATCGACTTGGCGACGGCGTCGGCATTCCAGGCTTCAAGGGCAAGTATTTCTACGTCTGGGTCGACGCGCCGATCGGCTACATCTCCTCGACTCAGCAGCTCGCCAAAAAGCGTGGCGTGGATTTCGACTCGCTCTGGAAAAAAGGCGATGCCGAGATTTATCACTTCATCGGAAAAGACATCACGTACTTCCACTGCTTGTTCTGGCCCGCGATGTTGAAGACCGCGGGATACAAACTTCCGAATCAAGTTTTCGTCCACGGTCACATGACCGTGAACGGAGAGAAAATGTCGAAGTCCAAGGGCACGTCGATCACGGCGCGTACGTACTTGAACCATCTCGACCCGATGTACCTGCGTTACTACTACGCCTGCAAACTCACCTCGCGAGTCGACGATCTCGATTTGAACATCACGGACTTCGTGAACCGCGTGAACTCGGACCTCGTGGGAAAAATCACGAATCTCGGTTCGCGTGGCGCGCAGATGTTGAAGAAGAGGATCGACGGAAGACTCGGAAAGCTTTCCGGCGAAGGACTCGATCTCGTGAAGCGGGCGCAAGCTCGCGCGGAGACGATCGCTGGGCTCTTCGAAGCTCGGGAATTTTCACGCGCCATCACCGAGATCCGCGAGATCGCCGACGACGCGAACAAATACTTCGACGACAAACAACCTTGGAACATGATCAAGGACGACGTCGAGGGCACACGAGTCGCGTTGACCGCGACATTGAACGTGTTCCGATTGCTGTCGATTTATTTGAAACCGATCCTGCCGCTCTATTCCGACAAAGTCGCGAAGCTCTTGGGCGAGAAGCCTTACGCCTGGAGCGACGTCACGAAATTGCTAGAAGGCACCGAGATCGGCGACTACGAACACCTTGCAACGAGAGTCGAAGTGGAAAAATTCGAAAAGGTCATCGAGGATTCTATGCCGAAGGACGCTGGCGGCGCAGCAGTACCGGCGGCTGGCGCAGCAGCCGGCGCTGCGAAAGCCGGCGCATCGAAAGCCAGCGGTGCTGGCAAGTCGGCCGCGGGCTCCGCCCCGTCGGCAGCTCCGGCCGCCGGCGCCGTCGCAGGCAATCCTGGCGAAATTTCGATCGATGACTTTACCAAAGTCGATTTGCGAATCGCGAAGATCATCGAAGCTGAAGCCGTACCTGAAGCTGACAAGCTCTTGCGCTTGAAAGTCGACCTCGGTGAGCTCGGTCATCGGCAGATTTTCGCCGGAATCAAATCCGCGTACGATCCCGCGACTCTCGTCGGTCGCCTCACGGTGGTCGTCGCGAACCTCGCTCCTCGCAAGATGAAGTTCGGCATGTCGGAAGGCATGGTCCTCGCGGCGGGCCCCGGCGGAAAAGATCTCTTCATCCTTTCGCCTGACGAAGGCGCGGCTCCCGGCCAAAAAGTGAAGTGATGCCGCTCTCTCATTCGGACAGACGACTGCTCCAGCGCTTGATCGAAACGGGTCATGCGCTGGAAAAGCTTTGGCCGGATGGTGAGGCGATTTCCGAGCGCATCGAATGCGCGAGCTCGCCTTGTGACGCGGACATCGCCGAAAGCGAGGAGCGAAAAACCCTTCTCTCGAAACTGAAAAACTACATCTGCGAGTGCGCTGAGGCCCATGATGAAGACTTGAAGCGACTCGCGTTTCACGAACGCGATCTCACGGAAACGATGACGGCTCGTCATCTCGGCACGATCCTCGTTCCTTTCGAACGATTGCTCGGCCGCACGTTGCGTGACGACGAATTCCTCGTCACCGATACCGACGACAGAGAACGAGTGCGCGACGTACGTCCACTTCGCGTCGTCGTCGACAACATTCGCTCGGCCTTCAACGTCGGCGCGATCATGCGAACGAGCGAATGCTTCGGAGCCGAACACGTTCATCTCACGGGCTATACTCCCACCCCGGACGAAAAGAAGACGGCACAGACCTCTCTTGGGGCGAACGAAGCGATCCCTTGGTCGACGGCTCCCGACGCGAAGGCGACGATCGAAGACTTGAAACGCGAGGGCTACACGATCGTCGCTCTCGAGACTGCCGAACGCGCCGTCGAGCTGGATTCCTTCGTTTGGCCCGAACGCGTGGGTTTGCTTTTAGGCAACGAACGTTTCGGCGTCGACCGCGACACTCTTGCATTGGCTGATCACGTCGTGCGCATTCCAATGTACGGCCGAAAAAATTCACTCAACGTCGGAATCGCCTGCGGAATCGCACTCGCTCATTGGCGAGAGCACTTATCCGATCGCGCCGTCACCTACTCCCCGATCGGTGTCTTTCGCTCGCCTGCCGTTCATCCTTACGAAGCGACACGACAGGGTTCAGTCGAAAAAGTGTCGGAGATCGGCGTGATCGAACTCGAATCTCGCCGCGACTTCGAGCAAGCGTTGAGCGATCTCGAAGGATTCGAGCGCGCGTGGATCGTTTACGACTTCCATCACAATCCGAACTGGAAACCGATGGTGAAACCGCCACGCGGACCCGCGACAAAGCGCGGTGTCTTCGCGACTCGCTCGCCTTACCGCCCGAATTCGATCGGCCTGAGCTCCGTCGAGATCGTGAAAGTCGAGGGCCTGCGCGTTCACGTGCGCGGCTTCGACTTGCTCGACGGCACACCCGTGCTCGACATCAAACCCTATCTTCCGTACGCCGACGCATTCCCTGCCGCACGCGCGGGATGGACCGAAGGTCTCGACGATGCCGCTTATGAAGTGAAATTCTCCGAACGGGCAATTGGCCAACTCGCGTGGCTCGAAGAGCGAGGAGTCTCGCAACTTCGCGGTTTCCTCATCTCGCAACTCGAGTTCGACCCTCTCGACGATTCACGCAAGCGCCTCATGACAAGTCCACTTGGTGCGGAAAACGTTTCGACCGCGCCGTCTTTCCACCGCATCGCCTATCGAACCTGGCGAGCAGATTTTCGCGTCGACGGACGTACGGTCGTAATCGAAGGCTTCGTCAGTGGCTACTCTGACGATGATTTAGCCGCCGTGGTCGACACCTACGCCGACAAACTTTTGCACCGATCGTTCAAGACCGCCTTTCGCTAAGAGGACGCGGGGGTCCGTTCGCGGCCAGTTCGCTTACGGAAGGCTCGCTTGCGGAAATTTCGCACTCGATCCCTCTCTCGATCCCTCTCTCGACCCTAATCTCGACGTCGGTTCGGTGAGTCATTTCTGAATCGCTCGGTTCTTGCGCGGGAGGCGCGGTTCGCCGAACTCTCGTCACGATTCGTTGAGTTTGTGTGCGACTGAGTTTCAAGCTGAAGGTGCAGAATCTCGTCAGCGAATTGAATCCATAGAACTTGTACCAAAGCCTTTGATCGATTTTCTTCAGAAGCTCGATCAGCTGCACCTCGAGGGCGAGCATCTCGGCAGCGACTCTCTGTGTTTCGTAAAGCAATTCGCGGAAGGGTCTTTTGTTTTCAGCGAAGAATAGCGGTCTCGTCATGCCCGATCTTCGATGCAAAGAAAGTCCCACGCAGAGTGCGACCAAAATTGAAGCTCGAGTCGAATTGCGATCCGATTTCCGATTGCTGCCCTATGCCGACGTCGAGACTAGGGCCGAAGGTACATATGAGTTGGAGGTTTGAGGCAGGCGTTCTTTCCGACTTTCCGCCGCTGCGCCGCTGCGCCGGCAAGCCCGCGAAGCTCCGGTGCACTTCGCGCCCGCGAAAGCTGGAACGCATCTTGTAATCACCGCAGGTGTCCTCAAATAAGGAGCCTGAATGACACCGCAATTGAGTCTCGCCAACGCCATTCGCATCGTCCTCGCGGCCATCGCGCTCGGCCTCGTCGCCATCACTGCGAATGCCGGCACCGTCCCAGGTCCAGCGGGATGTCTCCAGACCCAACACTACACCGGTATCTTGAAGCTCTTCGCTCTCGACAAGCCCGCGGAAGCCGCGACGATGCTCCGGGAGATGAACTACATCCGCACGCAAGCCTGCGCCGGTGCCTACAGCGAAACTCAGACGATCTATTACAAGAATGGCCAAACGGCGACGAGCTACGCGGGCCGAGACGATGCGACTTGGTACTGGCCCAACGGTCAAACGCTCACGAGCTATGCGATGCGCGCCGATGCATCGATGTATTATCCGAATGGTCAGACGATGACGAGCTACTTCCTCCGCACCGATGCGAGCTACTACTACGCAAACGGAGGACATCTCTCGAGCTACATCGGCCGAAAAGGTTCGTCGCTCTACATGAAAGACGGCTCGAGTATCAACAATCCTGGTTTCGAAGACGGCGCGGGCCAACTCGATTTCATTTCGATGGCCGACTATGTCGACGCGATGAACGCCGGCGGCACGAACCCGCCGCAGACTTGCGACAACTCGACGATGAAGACCAACGTCCGCGAAGCGATCCGACAGATCCAAGCGGGTCAAAGCACGCAAGCGGTCACGACACTCAGACTCGTCGACGGCTGCCTGTAAGGCTCACCCTCGCCTGAACCACTCGATCAAGCGCGAAACCAAAGGAATGTCGGCGGCTGCGAAGTCGTAAGTGCCGAGCTCGTCGGGAGTCACCCACCGGGCGTCGGCGACGTCGACGATCTGAAATTCCAAGGTGTCCGCTCGGCAAAGATAACAAAGCAAGATGATGTGTCGGCGGTCTTCGCCCTTGATGTAGAAATGCGAGGCGACGTCGAAGACTCGCTCGACTCGAATCTCGAGGGCGAGCTCTTCTTGAATTTCACGACGAATGCAGTCCTCGGGGTGTTCGAAGGCCTCGAGCTTTCCGCCAGGAAACTCCCACTTCAGTGCCTCGAGAGAAGCATCGGCCTTTCTCTGGGCGAGTAAGACTCGGCCATCTGGACTGAGTATGATTGCCGCTGTCACGAGAAGAGGGCGCACCACGTTAGTCATTCGTGAATCTTTACATGCGTTCCGGGGTTTTGGAAGATGATCAAATGCCACTAGGAACGAAGCTTCGGGACCGATTCAGTTTGTCGCGCATTTTGAAATTGCGCGATCCGCGTCGCGACTTGAGCTCGATTCTCGAAGCTGCGAATCCTTCCGCGCCCCTCGCCGAGCGCATCGCTTGGATGACCCATCTCATCGAATGGCTCAGAAAGAAAACTCTCGTCGAAGAGAATGCCGACCAGCGCATGGTCCGCGTGAGGTTCCTCGTTCAACTTCTTGATCGGCAGCCCGAATGGAAAGCGAAAGCCGGTGCGGTCATCGTGTCGATCCTCAGAGATTCCGAAGCGCCGCTCTTGTTCGCGCAAACCGAGCTCTCGGAACATCACGCGTTCCTGAACGAGATGATCCGTCGCCTCAGCGATCGCTTCATCCCGAGTCCTCCTCGCGTGGGCGAGCTTTCATACGCCCTCGACACGATCTTCCACGATTCCGGCGATCACGAGTGGCTCGAGGCGATGACCGAGATGGATTGGGCCGCGGTCGCCGAGATCATGCAAAACGGCACGGCCCTGCTAGGTCAAGGCCCCGACCCCGACAAGCTGGCCTGGAGACGGGATCTCGAAGACGCCGTCGTCACGATTTCCGTTCAGGCCGCGGCCATCGGTCTCGACTCCGAAGTTCGTATGCGCCTTCGCGCGGCGAACCCGGGCCAATCTCCCGTGAAATCCTTCACCGAGCTCAATCGGCATGCGGTGAAGTGGCGAGAGAGCCGCTCGAAATCGGAAGCCGCTTTCATGAAAGGCGCAGCTGCCGCTTGCGAGGCCGCCGTCTCACATGCGTTCGCCGTGATCGAAAATAGCGGCGTCAGCCTCACGCTCGTCTACAAACTCGAAGCTCTCACGGCTTATCTCAGGCGGCTCGAACTTTTGGTCGGGATCATCGACGCGAGCGATAGCGGTGAAACCCCGCTCTTCACCGCTCGTGATCTTTTTCTCGAGCTCGTGAGAACGAACATCGATCGAAGGTCCGCGCGAAGCTTGCTTCAGATGAACTTCGACTTGTTCGCGAGAAAACTCGTCGAGCACGCCGGCGAAACGGGCGAGCACTATATCACCCGCACCGCGAAGGAATACTTCGCGATGTTCAAAGCGGCAGGCGGAGGCGGTTTGGTGACCGTCGTCACCGTTCTCGCGAAATTCGCGATCTCGTCGGTCAAATGGCCGCTCTTCCTCGAGGGAATTTTACTTTGGGGAAACTACAGTATCAGCTTCCTCGCGATGCAGGCATTCGGCTTCGCTCTCGCGACTAAGCAGCCGTCCATGACCGCCGCCGCTCTCGCGGGGAAACTCAGCGAGACGCTCGATCGCAACCGGCTCGGTGAATTCGTCGACGAAGTCGCAAGAATTTCTCGATCGCAATTCATCGCGGCCGTCGGAAACATCGGCTTCGTCATTCCCGGCGCGCTTCTTTGCGATTTCGTTTTTAGAATGATGACGGGCCATCACGTGCTCACTTCCGAATACGCAGAGAAGACTCTCGTGAATCTCCACCCGTGGAAAAGCCTCAGCGTTTATTATGCTGCGATCACGGGTGTCCTCTTGTGGCTCTCGAGTTTCGGTGCCGGTTGGCTTCAGAACTGGGTCGTTTTCCGCCGCTTGCCCGAGGCGATCGCGGCCCATCCGCGTCTTCGCGCCGTCCTCGGGGATCACCGTGCGAAAGGTTGCGGCCAGTGGCTCGCGAACAATGCCGCCGGCATCGGCGGCAACGTTTCGATCGGGTTCTTACTCGCCTTCACTCCCGTCATGGGGCACTTCTTCGGGCTTCCGCTCGATGCACGGCACGTGACGCTTTCGACGGGTCAGGCGACGTTCGCTTTCTCGGCTCTCGACCCCGCTCTGATCACGTGGCAGCAGCTTGCCGCGACATCGTTCGGGATCGTCCTCATCGGGCTCATGAACTTCGGCGTTTCCACGGC
>JAZKJB010000336.1:13453-17423 GCA_040384505.1 Bdellovibrionota bacterium
CATGCGCTCACTCCTGCTTCTCTCGATTTTACCAATCCTCGTTGCGTGCACGACTCTTCCCGAGTCGCTCGAGATCGAGCCAAGCCCGGGCGCTTCGGCTCGCTGCCGCGCGCTCGTAAGGGAGATTCCTTCGATGAAAGCGGTCGATACACTCGATCGGCTTTCCGATTTGATCGCGCTCGATTGCAAACCCGAAGCCTTGCGCCTGGGGCGATGGATCCGCGAAACGTACCGGGAGAAAACTTATTCGGTCACTCGTGAGTCGCTCTCGGTCCTCTTGCCCGAAGATGCGATCAGCGAGTACGTGCTCGAGAGCTATGAACGCGCGTACCTGTCGTACGTGCTCGCGGCGCTCGAGTACTCGCTCGGTCATCCCGATCGCGCGCGTGTCGAGCTCAGACGCGGGTACCGCGAGGGAAAAGCTCTCCTCTACAATTACGGCGAAGACCCGGTGAACGTCGTCTTGCTAGCGACACTCTGGGAAACTCTCGAAGAGCCCGATACCGCGAGACCGTTTTGGATGAAGGCGAAGGCGCTTTCGGATTCGACGCCAGAATTGAAAGGCTTCGCGCAAAAGCAAATCGAACGCCTCGACAAGCAGGACTATCGCCAATGGCAAGTCCAACGAGTCGGAACGATGCCCGAGCTCGATTGGCAGACGAAGTTCGGTGGCGGTCACGGCGCGGGCTACTACGACATCTATGCGAAGAAACCGCTTCCTGGCACGTGCGCATCCGAAACCGGCGTGACGATCACGACTCAGCCGTGGATCGACAAGATCTCGCTTCGCCATTCATCGAACTACCATCCCCTGCTGAATGCGAAAACGTGGGTTCGCCTTCCGATCGGAGTTCTCTACGGTGCAGGCGTCGTTGCCGGAGGAGTCGCGATCGCGACGGTCGGTTGTGCGGCCGCTTCAGAAGAAGGAGGAGCCGAACTTTGCGGTCACGCCGTCGGTGCCGGTGTGCAAATCGCAAGTCATGCGGGCGAAATGACGTCGTTCGCGATCCGCCCCGATCTCAGACACTGGAAGAAAGTCCCGGCCGGCTTCGTGATCACGACGAAAAATTCGCTCGCCGAAGAAAAGTGCACTCCGCCGACGCCACCACCGCCGAAACCGCCTACGAATTGGTGGAAAAGCGGCGATCAGCTCTAGCCCTTCTTCGGGGCGATGGGCTTCAGTTCTTTTACACGCTCGTCGATGATCAATGCGATTTTAGCTATCTCGTCGTCGGTCATCAGGCTCGCTTCCGAAACCTGAATTCGGCGTCCGATGATCACCGAGACGTAAGGCGCAGCCTCACGGATGAATTGACGATAAATTTCGAGTTCGTAGCGGGGACTCTGGCTCATCGCCTAAGCATCGCCTCGGCTCGCGGGCGGTGGCAAGAGTTGTGTACCTTTACACAAGAACTCTGGCTCCCTTTGTCACCCTCCCCGCCCAGTGCTTCAATTTTACCCATGAGCGAGCTCCTCTCCTTTGCGAACGCCTTCCGAAAGAAAAAGAACAAGAGCGCGTGGAACGCGTTCTTCGCGCATCTGTCGTCGGCGCAAATCGCAGCGGCGGACGAGTGCCACGAGCTCGCGATCGATCTCGAATCCGAGGGGCGCTTCGATCTCGCGGATCATTACCGCGTCTTCGAATCTGAGGAACGCGCACACGCGACGGCGATTCGCTCGCTCTGCACGGAGTGGGTCGATCTCAATCGAAAAGAAAAGCGGCTTTACCGCGAAAAACTCGTCGGGAAAACGACCGACAATTTCGAGAAGATGGCCATTTTGCATTTCTCGCTCGATACGTCTTTTCTCACGCTTCTCGGCTCGATCCATAGAAACGCAGACACGCTGTTCACCGATCCCGACTGGGCGGAACGTGTCCGTGCGAAGCTCGCTCCGATCGTGAGAGACGAAGTCTTTCATCTCAACGAGGGCCAAGAGATGACGATCGCCCTCTCGCGCACACGCCCGACCGAGACGAAACAGAAGCTGAAGAAGCGATTGACCTCGCATCAGCGGCGGGTCGCGAAGACCGTCTCGCGCCTTTTCTCAGGCACGAACGTTCCCGAAAACTGGCTCAGCGAGATGAATGCGAATTACAAGCAGCGCTTCGAGCGCTCGATCGACGCGATCGTCAATTGATGACGGCGTTCGTGCGATTCACGACGTCGCTCATCCAGCCATCCGAGAAATAGAAGATCCGGTACATCTGAGTCTCGAGGAATTCCTCGGTGACGAAGAGATGTCCTGCTTCGCATTTGTCGGGACGAGCGAAAATCTTGTTCTTGTAATTGCAGCCGGTTCCCCACGAGTTTCGCAAGATGAACTCGCAACGTTGACCGTTCCAACGGCGGCCGACGATCAGCGAAGCGTGGCGAGAGACGTCGTTGTTGAGCCCGCGTTGATTGTTCGTGAACGAGAACTGCCACAACGGAACGTTCGCCTGGCTGAGGAACTGCGCCGCGTACCCGACGGCCACCGGCTTATGCGAGTCGAGTTGCTGATGAACGTACGGCGACAGCTTGATCCAAAATCGAGCGAGGGCTTGCTTGTCGATGGCGCTCATCACCGGGTAAGGCGGCGGCGCATGGACGGCGTGTCCTCGGCAGATCATCTTCGCGAACTCGAGCGGGAAATTCTTTTGATTCGTCGACGCGAGCAAAAGTTGGATTTCTTTTTCCTTCAATGCGAAGAGCGAGCTGTTCGACTCGCGATAGGACTTCGCTTGGCTCGTGAACGAAGCTTGCGCTTTTTTATCGCCCGTTTGAGCGAGATCGTAGAGCTTCTTGAACTGAACGAACGCCTCGAGCTTCTGTTTGATCTGCATTTTCGGGCCTTTGCCCATGACTTCGCTCTCGAGCGTCTCGGGGCAAAGACCTTCGCGAGCCGCGTACTTCATCGCTTCGTCGACGGCGCCGCCTTCACCGAGAGCCTCGATGTTCGTACCCTGATTGTAGATCAAAGCCGTGTAGCCGGCCGATACGCGTTTTCCACGAAGGCTCGAGCGATATTGAAAAGTCAGCAGGTCAGCGGTCACGTTCGCGTAGCACCAGCCGATGTTGCCTTGGTTGCGCGCGGGTCCGAGAGCGGGCCTCAGATCGACGGGGGTACATTCGGCTTCCGAAAGGGCGTGCGGCTTCGCCTGGCTCCAGTCGACTCGCGCCGAAGCGACGTGACCGAAGAACGTGAGAACCAGCACCGAATACACCTTGAGGAATCGAATCGTCTTCATGACGAGCTAGAACTACAAATTCCGTGCAGAGGCGGCTAGCGAGCCTGGACCTTCTCGTACGTCTAACTTTTTGACAGCTCCGGCGCTCGGGGTAAAATCGGTCATGTCCAAGCTCTCGATCGAGACTCTCGCGAAACGGCTCAAGACCCCTCGTGCCGTGCAGAAATACCTTCGCGCGCTCCCGTACAATCGCGAAAAACGAGGCGAGACTTTGCGCTCGGCCGAAGCGGCTTTGCGTTCGGGCACCGCTCACTGCTTGGAAGCCGCACTTTTGGCCGCGGCCGTTCTCGAGAAAAACGGTTATCCCCCGCTCGTGTTGAGCTTCGAGAGCCAAGACGGACTCGATCACGTCTTATTCATCTACCGTGAGAAAGGGCGATGGGGTTCCGTCGGCCGCTCGCGTGACGAGGGCCTTCATGGGCGCCCTGCGATTTTCCGGAGCATTCGCGATCTCGTCTGGAGTTACTACGATCCCTACGTCGACAAATACGGCAAAGTGACCGCGTATCAGATCGCACATCTCGACAATGCGAAGATCGATTGGCGCAAATCGCGCGAGCACGTCTGGAAATTAGAGCGATATCTGCTGAAGCTCGAGCACCGCGAGCTGAAATCGTCGCTCAAGCGATACAAAAAATTGTACCGCGCCTATCTCGAACGCGGACCGATGCCGCGTAAATCTTTTTGGTGGTGATTTTGGCGATCCGAGCGCGCCGATCAGGGCGAGCTGAGTCGCGCGAT
>JAZKJB010000337.1:0-4102 GCA_040384505.1 Bdellovibrionota bacterium
ATTCCGCTCTCGCCCCGCTCAGTAAAACGTTCGGTTCGTCTTCGCCATGTTCTTAAGCGGGTTCGACGGTTTGAAGCGCGGACCGTACTGGGTCGCGTAGACTTCGAGCTGGTCTGCGATCGTCTGCGTTCCCACCGAATCCGCGTATCTCAGCAAGCCCCCGCGGAACGCCGGGAAGCCCGTGCCCGTGATCATCGCGAGGTCGACTTCTTCTGGTGTCTCGACGATGTGCTCTTCGAGCAAAGCCAGAGCCGCTTCGTTCACCATCGGGAAGATGCCGCGCTCGAGGACTTCTTTGTCGGAGAGCTTGTTCGTCGGAGTACCGAGCCCGAGCTCCGCGTAAATCGTCTCGTCTGGAACCGTCGGTCTTCCTTTTTCGTCGTACTTGTAGAAGCCCGACTTGTTCTTCTTCCCGTAGCGTTTTCCTTCCGCCAGCTTCTTCATCACGTTCGGGATCATGATGCGGTCGCCGAGCGTCTGATGGAAGATCTTCGAAACTTTCACTCCGACGTCGATTCCGATTTCGTCCATCAACATGAACGGGCCCATCGGCATGCCGAACTTCTTTTTATAAAGATCGTCGACTCGCTTGATCTCCATTCCATCCTCGAGAAGCCATGCGGCTTCGATCACGTAAGGAACGAGGAGACGGTTCACGACGAAACCCGGCCCGTCCTTCACGACCACCGGAAGTTTTCCCATCTTCTTCGCGAGCTCGAAGATCGTCGCGACGGCGACGTCACTCGTTTTCTCGCCGCGGATGACTTCGACGAGCGGCATTTTGTCGACGGGGTTGAAGAAGTGCATGCCGACGAAGTTCTCCGGGTTCGGATGACCTTTCGCCATCTCGGTCACCGACAACGACGACGTGTTCGTCGCGATGATGCAATTCGGTTTGCAATGCTTCGCGGTCTCCCCGATCACGGCTTGCTTGATCTTCATGTCTTCGACGATGGCTTCCACCACGACGTCGAGTTGACCGAAGCCCGCATAATCGATTCCACCCGAGATGAGATTCATCTTTCGCTGAAAATCGTACTGCGTGAGACGTTTGCGTTTGAGCTTCTTCGCCCACAGATCGCGAGCGTGCGAAAAGCCGAGAGCGAGAGCGCCGGTGTTGATGTCCTTCATTCGAACTTCGATGCCTTTGTCGGCCGAGACGTACGCGATCCCGCCGCCCATCGTGCCGGCGCCGAGAACGCCGACTCGTTTCACGTCGAGCGGTTTCGCGTCTCCTGCGACTCCGGTCTTTTTTTTGATCCCTTCCATCATGAAGAAGAAGTTGATCAAGTGCTTCGAGATGTCCGTGACCGCGACGTCGGCAAAACCGTCCATCTCGATCTCGAGAGAGCGTTTTCGATTCGACGATCCGTAGGTCTTCTCGATCACGTCGATGGCTTTGAGCGGCGCCGGGTAATGACCCGACGTCTTCGCCATCACTTCCTTGCGCGCTTCGGAGTATACCTTCCACCGCGCGAGCGGTGAATCCATGAGCTTCGCGACGACGCCCTTCGGCTCGAAAGTCTTGCGGCGCTTCTGAAAGTTGCCTTCTTTGATCAAGCGGTTCGCGAGCGTCATCGCTTGTTCTTCGAGGATCGACTGATGCACGCACATGTCGACGAGCCCGAGCTTCAATGCTTTTTTGCCATCGACCGAGCCGCCGGCCGGAATGATCTTGAGCGATTCGATGAGTCCGATCGTCCGCGGAAGGCGAACGCAGCCGCCGAAGCCCGGGATGATCCCGAGATTCACTTCCGGGAGACCGATGCGCGTCGAAGGATCTTCGCTCGCGATTCGATAATCGCAGGCGAGGATCATCTCGCAGCCACCACCGAGGCAAGCGCCGTGGATCGCGGCGATCACGGGCATCTTCAAATCTTCGAGCGAATTGAAGATCGCGTGCGCCTCGGTGAGCATCGGCATGATCTGTTCGCGCGTTTTCAACCCTTTGATCTCTTCGATGTCGGCTCCGGCGATGAAGATCGTCGACTTGCGCGAGATCAAGATCACCGCTTTGTAACTCGAGCGCGAGAGCTCTTCGATCACTTCGCGGAAACGCGCCATGACCGGAGACGAGAGCTTGTTCACTTTTTCGCCGACCAGATCCCATTCGACCAATGCGACTTCGCCTTTAGGGACGATGCGGATGCTTTCCTGGATGCTCATCTGATCAACCTTCTCTTTCCAAGATCATGGCGCCGCCCTGGCCGCCGCCGATACAAAGTGTCGCGAGACCGAACTGCAAATTCCGACGCTTCATCTCTTTCATCAAGGTCACGATGAGTCGAGTGCCCGTCGCGCCGACCGGATGCCCGAGGGCGATCGCGCCACCGTTCACGTTCATCTTCGAAGGATCGATCGTGCCGACCTTGTGCGGAAGGCCGAGCTTCTTCTGCGCGAACGTGTCGCTGTCGAACGCTTTCACGCAAGAGATCACCTGAGCGGCGAAGGCTTCGTTCAGCTCGACGAGATCGATGTCTTTCATCGTGAGACCGGCGCGCTTGAGCGCGATCGGGGTCGCGTACACGGGGCCGAGGCCCATGCGCTCGGGCTCGAGGCCCGCGAACGCGTAGCCACGGATTCGCGCGATCGGCTTGTAACCGAGCGCATTCGCCTTTTCACGACTCATGAGCATGACCATCGCGGCACCGTCTGTGATCGGGCACGCGTTACCTGCCGTGACCGTTCCCGTGCGTCTATCGAAGATCGGCTTCAACTTCGCGAGCGCTTCCATCGATTGGTTCGCACGCGGACCGATGTCCTCACTCACGACTTCTTTGTAGGCCGGAGGCAAGAAGACCGGAGTGATCTCTTGAGCGAAAATCCCCTTCTCCATCGCAGCCGCTGCTTTTTGATGCGAAGCCAGTGCGTACTCATCTTGCTCGCGGCGAGAGATGTTCCACTCTTTCGCGAGAAGCTCGGCCGTTTCGCCCATGTTTTTTCCGACGAAGGGATCCGTGAGACCCTCGATGATCGCGATCACCGGCTTGAATCTCGTTTTGTCCATCGGACCCGTGGTCACGAGCTCGACGACTTGTTGAAGATCGGCTCTCAAAAGGGAACCAAGGGCGCCCAAGCGAGCACCGGTCGTCTTCGCCGATCCGAGTTTTCCGAAGATGGCCGTCATGTCCTTCGAGAACAGAAGCGGCATCTGCGACATGCTCTCGGTTCCGCCCGCGAGCACGATGTCCATCGTTCCCGACTTGATCCTCTCGTAACCATCTGAGATCGACTCGAGCGCCGAGGCGCAATTGCGGTGAACCGTGAAAGCCGAAGTCGATTGAGGAACGCCGGCGTTCAACGCGACGACACGGCCGATGTTGACGGCGTCGGGCGGATTGCCAGTGTTGCCGACGATCACTTCGTCGATCAGTTTCACGTCGAGGTTGGTTCGAGCGAGCAGCTCTCTGAGAGCCACGCGACCGAGTTCGGCCGGATGAACGGATTTGAGTTTGGTATCGGCTTTCGCGAACGGCGTTCTCACGCCTTCGACGATGACGACGTCACGATTGTTGGGTGTCATGGACGGCTCCTTCCGGGGAACGGACTCTCAGAAAACCAGAATTTTCGAGAGATTCCAGTGCAATGGGTCCGATTCACATTGTCAATCAGTCAGCCCTCTAACTCTGAGCATTAACTAACCGCTGTCACGGACAAATCCGGCGTTTTCCGTCAACGCGGCAGAGCAAGCTGGGCGTTCGTCTGGCGTTCGTCCGTCGCACTCGACTCGTGGAAATGAAAACGGCGCCGGAGTGACCGGCGCCGCAAACGGAATCTTCGTACTTCAAGAATCAACGAACCGAGATCGTGACCGATTGGCTCGCGCTCGTTCCGTTCGCGCTTCGTGCCGTCGCTTTCAACACGACGTTCATCGAACGGTTCGGCGTTTTGAAACTGCACGTATAGGGCGACGTCGTGTCCGTGCAGACCACGGCATTGTCCGCATACCACGTGACCTGTGAAGCACCACTCGCGTGCGCGGTGAGCGTCGTCCAGAATTTCCGCGCGAACACTTGTCCATTCGTCGGGAACTGAATCGCGACCGTCACCGGCTGCGGCGCCGGAGTAGGTGTCGCCGTTGGTGCAGGTGTGGGAACAGGAG
>JAZKJB010000338.1:0-7408 GCA_040384505.1 Bdellovibrionota bacterium
TTCAAATGAGCGATCGCTTGCTTGCGCATCCACGGTGGATTGCTTTGCGAAGGCAAGTGCACGACGAAGACGGAAAGTTTCGTTCCGTCTTCGAGTTGCAGGCGCGCCTCGAGGATGCCGCGGGTTTTTCCTGCCTTTGCCGACTCCTGCGGATCTTTTCCCTTGAACGGAACCTTGTGCAGGATCGGGCGATCCCACTCTTTCAGTCGCGATAAAACACCGACGTCGATGCCGCGTTCGTCGTCGCCTTCGAGCAGGACACTCGTGTCGTAGCCGACATCCGCGAGTTTGCGCGTGCGAAGGATCTCGAGAGCATTTTTGTTTTCGACTTCCTGGACGAGAAGGATGTCGGGGCCCATCCCGCCGTTGATCTGGCGGATCACTTGGGCGACGCGCGCGATTTTGACGTCGAGCACCTGCTCGCTCCAGTCGGTCTCGCGGCATTCTTTCTTGTAATACTCCGTCGTCATGTTCTCGCAGATCGCCATCAGCTTCGGATCGCTTTGCTTCAGCGCGAGCGGGAGGAAAGTGACGTCGTCTTTTCCTTCGTCGTGTTCGGTATCGAAGAGGTTCTCCACGTTCCACGTCATGATGGTGATGGAAGGGCCAACGAGCGCATTGTTCGGGGTGACCTCGGTCTCCGACTGCGAAGGCGGGCTGCTGCAAGCAGCGAAGAGGGCCACTACGAGAAACGAGACGCTGATTCGAAGAGCGATGTTTTGTTTCATGGCCACCTCGTATCTTGAGGTCGATGCCGTGACAACGAGCATTTGGCTCCGAATACAGATCTGATTTCCGATGTCGGATCTCAGATATCGGATATCGGAATTATTTCAGCTGGATGGACTCGGAAGTCGTGGGGGATGGGGGCTGGGGGTCGTCGGGCCGGCGGCGGAGGAACTTCAAGACCAGGAAAATCACGATGCCCGCGGCGAGGGCAGCACCGAGGTACATTTTGAAACGCGCGAGGTTGTCCAAGATGATCTGGCCGTAAAAGGAAACGAGCAGAATTTGAGTGGGGACCGAAAGCCCCGCGGCCAAGCTGTCGATCGCCAGGAATTTCCAGCGCGGCAGCCCTGTGGCTCCACACATCAAGTGCCCCGGAAAACGAAGCCCCGGCGTGAATCTGAAAATCACGACGGCCCAAGAGCCGTACTTCTTCGACCAGGCGTGAATGCGCGCGAGCGCGGCCTCACTCACGAAGCGAGCGAACCACTTCACCTTGAAGAGTCGTGGACCGAATCGCCTCCCGATCGCATAGATCATGTAATCCGACGACATCACCGCGAAGAACGAAACCGCCGCGAGGACGTACACGTTCACGCTTTGCGCGCCTTCGTAGGGCGGAGGAAATTTCGTGGGGTGAAGGGACATGTAACCGACGAGACCGGCGCTGATGAGAACGACTTCCTCGGGGAGTGGAAGCCCGAAGGCGCTCAGCATCATGAACAAGCAGATCGCGCCATACACGAGGTAAGGAGCGTAGGCGTACTGGTTGAAAACCTGCGTGATGAGCTGTTCCATCGATCGGTGGCCAAGGATATCGGGTGATGGGGGCCAAAGCAAAGCTCAACGCATGGTTCGGGCCCCCAACTCGGCGCACAAAGCGCAGGGGCCGAACCATCGGATGCGATTACTTCCGCTTCGTCGACTTGATCTCGACGACCGTCGTGGGGACGTCTTGCATACCAGCTTTGGTACCTGTCGGAACCGCTTTGATTTTATCGACGACGTCTTGTCCGCCGACCACTTTTCCGAAGACCGCGTAGCCATAGCCCTGCGGAGTCGGCGAGGAGTGGTTGAGGAACTCGTTGTCCTTCACGTTGATGAAAAATTGGGCGGTTGCGCTATCGACGACGGAGGTGCGCGCCATCGCGAGCGTGTACTTCTCGTTCTTCAAACCGTTCGTCGCTTCGTTCTTGATCGGCGCCGACGTCGGCTTCTGGCTCATGTCTTTGTTGAAGCCTCCGCCTTGCACCATGAAGTTGTTGATCACGCGGTGGAAGATCGTGCCGTTGTAGAAACCTTTCTCGGCGTACTCGAGGAAGTTCTTCGTGCTGATCGGAGCCTGCTCTTGGTAGAGCTCGATTTCGATCTGACCCATCGATGTTTCGATCACGACGTGCGGATTCACCTTGTCTCCTTTTTTCGCTTCGGGCTTCGCAGCTTCGGTTTTCTTCGTCTCCGCGGCCTTCGTCTTGGGAGCTTCTTCCGCTGCTCGAGCGGTGAGCGCGAAGCTCGAGAAGACGACGACGGCGGAAGCGAGTTTCATGAAAGTCATGCGAACACCTCTGAAGGCGGTTATTTCGAATGACGTGATGATGCCCAGAGAGTGTGAGGGTCGTCAAATTTCTGTCGATGACGACGTGCACGGGGCGGGATCTTGGCGTCGGAATTTTGACGGGGCAAGGGGCGGTCGGCGGCGACCGACGGGTCGATTCGTGCGCCGATCAGTGCATCATGTGATGGGCGACGCGAACGCGGATCCCGCAGCTCGGGCAGTGAGCCTCTTCTTTAATCTTGAGATCGTTCTTGTTGATTTCGTGGCGGATTTCTAGTTTCGTGTCGCACATGGCGCATGACGAATGCTCGGTCATGAAGCGGCGTTGCCGCGTGCCGAGAGAGTTCGCGACGTCGGCGGTCTTCGTAGCTTTGAGATGGTCCATCCAATCCTCCGTGATCGGTTCGCCAGCAGCCCAAGGTCGCGACCCACTCCGGGGTTGCGAAGAAATAGCATGCGCTTCTCGTGCCAGAGCGGGAGCCTCCCGGTGGAATTCGAAGGCCGCGCCTAAGCGGGACAAAAGTAGAGGCCTCTAGAAACGTGTCGAACTTGCTGCAGCTGAAGAATGGCGAGAAGCACTACGGTATTCGCACCATTTTCGAAGGTGCGTCCTTCGCCGTGAACGCCGGCGAGCGAATCGGGGTCATCGGTCCCAACGGGGCGGGCAAGACCACTTTGTTCAAGATCTTGATGGGAGAAGAATCGCTCGACGGCGGCGAGATCACTCGCGCGTCGGGTCTTCGTGTCGGCTACCTCGCTCAAGAAGACCGATGGGTCGGCGATCCGACGGTCGAAGAAGTCTTGGCTTCGCAATCGATGACTCCCCTCTGGGACGTCAAGCGTTGGGCGCCGGCGTTCGGGCTGGAGACGTCGCGCTTCGGCGACAAAGTGAAGAGCTTGAGTGGTGGCTACCGGATGCGGGTGAAGCTGCTTCACATGATGGCGAGCCAGCCGGACCTCATGTTGCTCGATGAACCGACGAACTATCTCGATCTCGAAACTCTCGTCGTCCTCGAAAATTTCCTTCTCGATGCGCCCGGCGCCTTTCTGCTCATCTCGCACGACCGCGAGTTCTTGCGGCGAACGACCGACCACATCCTCGAGGTCGAGGGCGGACTCATGACGAAGTACGCGGGCAACATCGACGATTACTTCGAGCAAAAAGAGCTCTTGCGTTCGCAGCTCGAGAAAGCGGCGATGAATGCGGCCGCGAAGCGGAAAGAGGTCTTGGACTTCGCCGCGCGCTTCGGCGCCAAGGCGACCAAAGCCCGCCAAGTCCAATCGCGACTCAAGCGCCTCGACAAGATGGAGTCCATCGAAGTTCGCGCGTTACCTTTGAAAGCTCGTATCCGGTTGCCCGAGCCCGGGCGTACGGGCCGCTCGATCGTGCGAGTCGACGAGGGGCAATTCGGCTACGGGGCGAAGACCATCCTCCGCGGTGTTCAGCTCGAGCTCGAAAAAGGCGACCATCTGGCGGTCGTCGGCGTCAACGGCGCAGGTAAATCGACTTTGTTGAAAGCATTGGCGGGAGAGCTCGAGCCGCTGGCCGGCAAGATCGCGCACGGAACCGGAGTCGACGTCGCGTATTTCGCCCAGCACGTGGCTGAACGGCTGAAGCCGGAGGACACCGTCCTCGAAGCGATGGGTCAGTACGCTCGCCCCGAGACGAAACGCCAAGAGATCCTCGATCTCGCGGGCTCGCTCCTGTTCGGCGGCGACGACGTGTACAAAAAAGTTCGCTTGCTGTCGGGCGGGGAGAAGAGCCGGGTCGCGCTCGGACAGATGCTCTTGAAGCGCTCGAGCTTGTTGCTTCTCGACGAGCCGACGAACCATCTCGATTTCCACACCGTCGAAGCATTGACTCAAGCGCTGGCCGAGTACGAAGGCGCGTTCGTCGTCGTCAGCCACGACCGGGGTTTCGTTCGGCGGGCGGCTTCGAAAATCCTCGAGATCCAAAACGGAAAAGCGGAGTTCTATCCCGGGACGTACGAGGAATACGTTTGGTCGGTTCAGAAAGGTGCGCTCTCGCTTCGGCGCTCGGGTTCGGGCTCAGGCGACGAGATCATCTCTGAGGATTCGGTCGGGCGAACGGAACGATTCAATTTCAAGGAAGCGAAGAAAGCTCTGGAGAAAGAGCTGCGCACTTGCGAGAGAGACATCGCACGGCTCGACGTCGACATGGCGAAGAAACGTGACGAGATGGTTCGCCTCAACGAATCTTTGACAGCGGCGAGCGGACCAGCGGCGAACGAAGCGGCGCGCTCGATCGGAACGCTACAAAAGCAAATCGACGAAATGGACGAGAGTTATCTGAAAGTGCTCGAGCGTCACGAAGTCGTGGAACGCGAGCTCGCTTCGATCGAGAACCGTCGCACGGAGTGACGGAACTTCTTCGCCGATTTGGCGGAGTCGACGGTGCTGGCCGGTCCGTATCTCAATTCACAATAGAGTCCCGCCATCAATCGAATCTGCTCGGCTCTCACGGGCCACCTTTCGCTCGCCCGCTGAGCGAATTTCAGAGGGCCTTCGCTGAAGCCTCTCGGCTCGAGGCCGGCTTTTTCGAGCTTCCGGCAGAACGCGCGCCACTCGGAGAGAAGCGGATCTCGTTTCTTCGACCGTCGTCGCAACACGAAACTCAAAGCTCCGACGATCACGCCGACGCCGACGAGAGCGATCGCCGCGAGCAAGAGGCGCGGGGCATCGGCGAGTCCGAGCGAGCTCAAGAGTGTCCTCTGGAATTCGAAATCGTAGCTGTTGAGGAAACCGTTCCATTTCATTTGCACGGCGTCCCAGGCGAATTCGAAGCGAAGCGACATTCGTTCGAAGAGGCTCGCGACCCGTCGCTGATACTCCTCCGCGCTCGTCGCTTGCAGTCCCTCGTCGAGAAGATTGAAGTCGCCCCCGATTCGTAGACGGAGAGGCGCGATCACGCTCGTCGGATCGACGCGTGTCCAGCGGCCGCGGTTCGGAGCCGACGGATCCTCTCGCCACACTTCGGCCCAGGCGTGCGCTTCCATACTGCGAACGATGATGTAGTCGGCGAGCTCGTTGAATTTTCCGCCGTGGAACCCGACCGTCACCCGCGCGGGCACGCCTGCGGCTCTCGCGAGCGTCGCGAAGGCCGCGGCATAATGCTCGCAAAAACCTTTTTTCTTCTCGAAGAGAAACTTGGCGAGCTCTTCCGAACCCGAGGCTCCCTGCAAAGCGCCGGGTTCTTTCGTGTATCGAAACTTTTGAACGACGAACCAGTCCAAAATTTCGTTCGACACGCGGTCGGCGAGAGCGCGCGGACCTGCGGCGGCTTCGGCTTTCGCACGAAGCTCTCTCCCGAGGGCGAGGATGCGAGGGTCGAGATCGTCGGGAACCTGGAGCATCACCGCGTCAGCCGTGGCACCACTTTCCTGTTGCGGAGCTTGATCGGTCGAGACTCCGACGTAGAAGAGTCGCGAGATCGTCTCTCGATTCGTTTCGTAGATGAATCCGTACCGCTCTTTCGTCGAAATGCGATTCGATTTCGAGTCGAGCGTCACCGCCTCGGGTTAGTCGAGGAGGAAGAGCCAGTTCTTGAAGACCGGTTCGAGCGAGATCTCGTAGTCGAAGCGAGTTCTCTCGATCGTCGGGGTGCCCGCCTCGGCGAGAAGCTTCCGCTCGTCCTTCGGCCGCTGCCATCGGAGTCCTTCGCCGACCGTCAATACGGCACCACGCCAGTAAAGGGCTTCCATCGGTGGAACGACCCCAGAGCGGAACGTCACGCGAAACGCGGGCTCGTCGATTTCCGCCAACTTCTCCACTTCACCCGGATTGAGAGTGTCGGAGAATCCGCTCGCGGCTTTTTTCGTCTGTGAGAGGTTCCACGCACCCATCGAGAAACGAGGAAACGCGACGAAGAGGAAAACCCAGACCGGAATCGCGAAGGCGAGAAGCTTCATCACGGGGCGTAGCGAGCGGAGCGACGTTCGGCGATCCGACTTGTGAGCCTGGAACATGAGGGAGGTGATCAGCATCACGTCCGTCGCCATGTAGACCGTCGAGAGTAGCGACTGCGACGTCAGGAGATGGGCCATCAAGAGGAAGTAGCTCGTGAAGATCACGATCATGGCGTCGCGATATCTATTCGTCTCGAGAAGTTTCGCGCTCGTCAACACGACGAGCAAGGCACTCGCCGCTTCCTGCCCGATGATCGTCCCGTAGGTGACGAACACGCCGACCGTCGAGACTCCGACGATCGAGTAGAGGATCCAGCGAGGTGGTCGTCGAACTCCGCGCCAGAGGTAAAGCCCTTTCCACGCCAAGAAGCCCGCGGTCAAAAGCGAACACCACGGCGGGATCTCGGTGAAGAGAGGGAAGGCATTGAAAGCGATGATGCCGACGAGGAAGAGCTGGAGGCTCTTGTCCCAGGGACGATCATGCGGAAGCATCGCGCGCTCCCTGAGAACGAAGTTCGTGGACGGCCAAGGCTTCGAGACAGCGCTGAGCATGCTGTTGGCCACTCGCCGGTTGCACGGTCAAGTTCGGCAGTCGGAGGCCGAAGACGATTCGTCGGCGAGTCGCTTCGTCCACCCAAGCGGAGAGCTGCGAGAGTCGCGCCTCGGTGTCGAGGTTTTCGAGAGCGAACCAATCGAGGAGGATCGGGGCGGGTGCTCCGTCGTTGAATTCCTTCACGAGAAGCGGGCGTCCGCGCGCTCGAGCTTTCCAGTCGATGTGTCCCGCGGCATCTCCCGGCTGATAGCGACGATGTCCGTAGAAATCGTCGCCACCCCGTTGCCTCGCGACTCCGGTGACGGGGTCGCTCGCGAGTCCGACGGGAAACGAGCGTTTCCCTTTCGGTTCCGGGTAGACGAAATACTTCGCCTCGGCATTCACCCACATCCAAGCGCGAAAGAGACCGAGTGGGAAAACGGTTTCGACTTTCAAATCGCGAATCTGATACTCGCCGCGGGAGTCGCAGGGATAGGAAACGCGAAGTTTGACCGTTCCGTCAGGCAAGAGCGGGTGGACGTTCTCGTAGATCGAACGTGGAATTTTTCGACGGAGTCGAGTGTCGAGGTTGAATCGGACATCGCGGGTCGGATTGCCGATCACGGTCGTGACGAGCCAGGAGATCAAGCTGCAGGGTTCGACCCGCAT
>JAZKJB010000338.1:7418-9075 GCA_040384505.1 Bdellovibrionota bacterium
CTTCACGTCTTTCAAATTGTTGTGCGTCTGGATCATCCCGATGAATACGAGACTCAACATGAAGAACGCGAGCAGGTTGACCAAGTTGTTCTGGTAAGTCGCGCCGACCAAGATCATGACGAGGGCGCCCGCGATGAACACGAGACCGAAACCGGTCGGGAGGATGTAGACGCGATTCTTGCGCGGCCACGACGACGCCACGTTTTCAGTCCACTCGGACGGCGGAGAGGATGTCCTCGGCAATTCGGGTTCCCGTCTCGCCGGTGAGATCGTCGACGGGGTTCAGACGGTGGCTCATCACTGGGATCGCGATCGCCTGTACGTCCTCGGGAAGGACCATCGGACGTTTCTGCAAGAGGGCCCACGCTTGCGAAGCATGAACGAGACAAAGGGCGCCGCGCGGAGAGAGGCCGCGGCCCGTCGCGACGTTGTCGCGCGATTTCGCCACGAGATCTTGGATGTAGTTCACGATGTTGTCACTGACGTGGATGGCGCGAACCGCGGCTTGCGCCTCCACGAGATCGGTCGGAGTGAACACGGGCTCGAGCTCGTCGACGAGTGCGAGACGGCTCACGCCCAAGAGAAGTTTCTTTTCCGCTTCACGACTCGGATACCCGAGCTCGATCCGCATGAGGAAACGATCGAGTTGAGATTCGGGAAGTGGGAACGTACCGATCTGCTGACGGGGATTCTGCGTCGCGATCAAGAAGAACGGTTTCGGGAGCTCGTGCGTGACGCCATCGACGGTCACGCGCCGCTCTTCCATCGCCTGCAGACAAGCGCTTTGCGTTTTCGGCGTCGCACGGTTCAATTCGTCCGCGAGAACGGTTTGCGCGAAGATCGGTCCGCGATGAAAGTGAAACGTTCTTTTTGCGTCGTCGAAGATCGAGCTTCCGACGATGTCGGCGGGGAGGAGATCGTTCGTGAACTGGATGCGCGACGACTCGAGATTCATGAGCCGCGCGATCGTCTTCACGAGCGTGGTTTTCCCGACTCCGGGAATGTCCTCGATCAGCAAGTGCCCATCGGCGAGCAAGCACGCGAGCGTCAGCGCGACTTCGTGTTCCTTGTCGAGAATCACGCGCGACGCGGCCGCGCGAAAGGCATCGATGCGTTCATGGAGCTGGGGCAATGGCGTTGGTGTCTTCTTCACGGCTGTCATAAGTGATCAACTCATCGGAATGGCGGGGAGAAGTTCGGAGAGTCGAGGTGATCGCGAAGCGAAAACCTGGACTGGTCTTTGGGCTCGACTTTCGCGGGTTTCGCGGGAGTAACGCATTCGTTCAGCAGGCTGGACCCTGCGTTTGATTCCTTCCGAAACACTTTGCTCTTCGGCCCACGCTCGATCCGCCTGGAGGGCGGAGCGAAAATCGCTCTCATGGATGGATGATCTTCGCGCGAGTAAAGTTCGAGTGCGGAGACGTAGGCGTCGATTTTCCACTGAGTGCGGGGATTTTGGTGGCGCGAGGTTTCGAGGTCGGTTCAGAGCTTCGAACGAGGCTTTTTCAGGAGCGGCATAAATTTTTCTTCGGGCGATGATCTGTTTTGGTGGCGATAGGGGAGAGGTTGAGGCTTGGTACGTGGTTGCGCGAGCGGCAACAGGCGTTTTGCGAGCGTGACAGAAAGTGTACGGCTTGCGCAGGTCGCTCGCCAAACA
>JAZKJB010000338.1:9085-9751 GCA_040384505.1 Bdellovibrionota bacterium
CTTCGGGCGATAATCTGTTTCGGTGGCGATATGTGAGAGGTTGAGGCTTCCAGTGGCGCGTCTTTTGGTGTGGCTGGGGTTTTTACGATCGATGATTTGCTTTTTTTGGGCAGAAGCGGTGACGGGTTCGAGTTTCGTGTCTACGCGAGCGGCAGCAGTCGTTTTGCGAGCGTGACAGAAAGTGTACGGCTTGCGCAGGTCGCTCGCCAAACAGAACGACGAGTGGGGTCGACGAGAATGAGGATGAACTTTCGAAATCCAGCGCTGGAGTCATGCCGCGTTAATCATCTGGGATTGCTGGGAATCATCGTCGCGTCGGAACTTTTTTCTTCAGAGCCTTGCGAGGACTCCCCGAGGCTCCGCTGGAATCTCAATGCGTGTTCCCAGATCATTTTGCTCGCCAATTATTCGGAACTTGCTCAAAAGTATTCTTGACGTATTTTTCGGCTCTCTATTTTTGCTTCCAACAAATTTTGTTTTGTCGTTCACGACCGGGATCGGTTCTCCTGATTGCAATCAATCTCGCACCGATTAGACGTTAAAAAGCGTATCCGACGCACGAGCGACGAATGCACGAGGCATCGTTAGATTCTCGGAAAATCGAGCACTGAAAATGCATGCTAAGTTCGCTCAGTCCTTCGGAAGGAGAAGCGAATGAATCTCGAA
>JAZKJB010000338.1:9761-10374 GCA_040384505.1 Bdellovibrionota bacterium
GAGCGCCATCAAAACCGCCGGGACCCAGCGGGAAGCTACGACGTATCTTCTCCAGCATCTCGTCGAAGTCCAGCGCCGACGGATGTTCTCGAAATACGAGTGCAGTTCGCTTCATGGTTATTGTCGCAAGATCCTCAAGATGTGTGACTCCGATGCTGGCCGGCACGTTGCAGCTGCTCGGCTTCTGCATGATTTTCCGGAAATCGACAAACCACTTCAGACTGGAGCTTTGAATCTTACGTCACTCACACAAACTCAAGTCTTCATCAATCGCGAAGAGAAGCACGGTCATGTCATTTCGAAAGACGAACGGAGGGAGCTGATCAGCGAGGTCACCGATCAGTCGACTCGCGCGATCGAGAAGATTCTCATCTCGAATTCAACGCTCGAAGTTCAACCGATCAAGGAATCAGTTCGTTTGGTTGCTCCGAATCTTTCTCAAGCTACCATCGGTTTCGACGATGAAACCCGCGAAGATCTGGATCGTTTGAAAGAAGTCTGGTCGCACTCGATGCCCGGCGCGAACTACTCCGACATCATCAAGCGAATCGCTCGCGAAGCGAGAGAGCGCCATGATCCAATGGCGAAAGCGGAGCGCGCAGAAGTGAGAAAG
>JAZKJB010000338.1:10384-14241 GCA_040384505.1 Bdellovibrionota bacterium
AAGCAGAAGAAGTTGAAGGTAAAAGAGACGGCCGATCAACGCGCCGTGACTCTAGCGCTGGATTCCGCAAGTGCACCGTCAATAACGGTCAACCAAGGCGGCATGACTCCAGCACGGGATTTCAATGGTTCACCATCGCTCTCGAACGATCAACGCGCCATGACTCCAGCGCTGGATTTCGAAAGTTCGCTCTCGCTAACTCGCGAAGCGGGGACGCCCCTGAGTTTTTCGCGTCTTAGATTACATGCAGAACCAAACGACTCCGACATCCCCGCGGCCACCCACCACGCACTTTACCTACGCGATCGCGGCGAGTGCACGTTCATGAACCCCGAATCAGGCGAGAGATGTGAGTCTCGGCACTTCATTCAGCCCGATCACATCATACCTCGAGCACTCGGAGGATCGCATGAGCTCGAGAATCTTCGGTTGAGATGCTTCGCGCACAATCAGCGGCACGCCATTCAATGTTTTGGAAGGGGAGTGCTGAAGTACGCGGATCGCGGCGAAATTCCCGCGAATCGATGACGGAGCAAGGGTCGACGCGAGCCGAGGCCTGGGTTGACGCCACATTCAGCTCATTCAGCTCGAATAGCTCGGCTCCCACTCGAAGCCGACTTCACTCACACGAAATCAACTCGCACTCACGTGTATCGATTCGTTGGCGAGCGAGGACATGCATCGTGTGGCTGTACCAAAAAAATCGGCGGTCGGCTTTGAAGTCGCTCTCCCAAACTTCGATTTGTTTGGCGGGGACGGAGTCGTGTTCTTCGTAACCGCTCGCCTCGAATCTCCAGAACTTGTCCTGTGAAGGGTCGTACTTGCCGGGCTCGGTGCTGAAAGATTGAAAACAGACGATCGGTTCGTGTTTCAGCAGTTCGATCGGCACTCGATAGACGGCGATCGGAAGTCTCGAGCGAGTGTTTTCCCGCAGCCAATCTCGTTCGCGCCAGATGTCGATGATTTTTTGCGGGTTCACGGGTGAAAAATGAAGGACGTCGTTCCAGAGGCAATCGAGAATCGGGATCTTCTTTTCGAGAAGTTTTTCGCGTCCCTCATACTTTTTGACCTGCTCGGAATAAACCTCCGGGAGCGTCGCTTTCAATTCGTTCAACGGGATCAGCACGTCGCCGACCATTCCAATAGGCTTGAAGTGATAAAGAGATTGCGTCCCCATCAGTTCTTCTTCCGAAGCTCCCGGGTCGCGCGATCCAAAAACGCCGATAGCGCCACCGCGCGAGTCGAAAGCGACGGCAAGTAGATGAACTCTTCGGTCGTGTGCATCTTGCCGCCGATCGGGCCGAGACCGTCGAGAACAATGACGCCTTTTCGAGACATGTAGTTCACGTCGCCTGCTCCGCCGGCCTTTTCGGCGAGAACGGGGCGGCCCTCGATTTTGTCGATCGTCTTCAGATAAAACTTCAAGAGTGCGCGCGAGGCCGATGTGGCCGAGAAAGGCGGGCAATCGTCCTCGATCGTGAACGAGGATTCCGATGCTCGGTCCGTGATCGTCGAGAATACGCGGGGAGTGAGCAGGATTCTTTCGATTTTACCATGGAGTTTGTCGCGAGCCTCGAAGCTAGCGAAGCGGGCGTCGATCTTCGCGTGCGCTTCGCCGCAGACGACGTTGAAGCGATCGCGACCGGCCACGATTTGGCCGACGTTGACGGCGAGGCCCGCTTTTACGTCGGTGAGCTTGTGGAGTTTCGCGATCTTGATCGCGAGATCGTGGGCTGCGTTGATCTGTTCGCCTTTGCACCGGCCTGCGTGAGCTTCCTGGCCCTTCACCGTGAGCTGATACCAACGGTTTCCGCGTCGCGACTCGATGATCGAGCCGTTGTCGAGGGCGGGTTCGAAGCCGAGCACCAAAACCGAATCTTCGGCGCAAGAGCGGAAGAAGGGATGGAAACCCGTCGAGCCGCCTTCTTCGTTCGGTGAGCTGACGAATTTCAATGTGAAATGAGGCCGTTGATTCTGCTCGTTCAAGGCATCGACGTAATTTTTCAGTCCCGCGATGGCAACGGCGAGGCCACCTTTGTTGTCGATCGCGCCGGATCCAATCGCCGTCGACCCGTCGGTCGATTTCCGATACGAGCCGACGTTTTCGGAATCGAGAACGGTATCCGCGTGCGAGACGAACGTGATCGTTCGAGCGGTTTGACCTTTCAACGTCGAAACCAGGAGGTCGGCCGAGCCAATGCGTTCGTCAGGATTTTTTTCATAGTGGGAAACGAAGCCGAGTGCCCCGAGTTCTCTTGCGACGATCTGCTGAACCTTTGCGACGCCGGTTACGTCCTTCGTCAACGAATCGACGGCGATCATCTCTTCAAGCAAGGCTTCTGCGAAAGATTGGACTTGGCCGTCAGCGGCTTCGAATGTGTGGCGCGCGCTTTCGAAAGGATTGGGCGCTCTGAATCTTCGAATTGGGTTTCTCATCACGGCCACTTGTTAAGAGTGTTAGCACCGACGTTGATACATTCTGCAGCACTAAGTCCCTAGAACCGCAGGTGAACCTCTTCGCTTCGACGTTATGTAGAAATCGAAACCTTTTCTACAAGATTATCGTTGAGGTTGGTTGCTACGATTGGGTCATTACAGCTTTTGACAGAATCACGAGAGGTCAAGATGAGAGGAAATTTCTCGTTCATGGAAAGTTCCATCGACACTCGAGAATGGCCGTCTGATTCATCGGAGGCCGAAGCTCCGAAGCCCATCCGCCTGGACGGACTCACGATTCTCCTCGTCGACGACTCCTTCGACAATCAGCTGCTCTTCCAGCGCGTGCTCGCCGGCGCGGGCGCGAAAGTCGAGATCGCGAACAACGGTGTCGAAGCGATCGCTCATCAAGCAGGCAAGGCTTACGATCTGATCATCATGGACGTGAGGATGCCGATCATGGATGGCTACGAGGCCACTCGGCGAATCCGGGCGTCGGGTTACACGAAACCGATCATCGCGCTCACCGCTCACGCCACACCTGGTGAAGAAGAGCGCTGTCGAACTGCCGGCTGTAGCCATTTCGAACTCAAGCCTATTGGCCGTCAGCTGCTTTTGGGCGTCATCGCGACAGCCGCAAAGCGCTGATATAGAGAATTCAAGACACAATCTAAAAACCGTTACTGTTTGTCTCTCAGGTAGGATGACCCTTCATCCAACGGAGGTGTGAATGGATTTGATGATGGATAAATTCGAGTTCGCAGGATTCGAACCTGATCGTGACTTGAAACGGACCATCTCGCGAACGCTCGACATCATCCTCGGCAGCGCGCCGAGCGATGCCGAACCCGTCGCATGCCTCAGTCGTACGGTCGACGGATTTTCGGGCGTCATGAGACTCGTTTCGCAACAGGGAACTTTCCTGGCCGAAGCCGTCGGTCGCGATCCCGCCGAAACCCTCGCGCGGTTGAAAGACCGAATCTTCGAGCAGATCACGCGCTGGCGTTCGCTCCGAACGGCGTGAGGCTTTTCGTCGCGCGCGTTTAGAAAGCGCGACTCTTCCTCTCTCTTTCTTCGAGATTTCCGCATACCACCAGGGACTCTTTGCCAAGAGTCCCTTTTTTTCGGGATACGAGATGGTGGTCATGACGACCGGAGGAATTTCACATGATGAAGAGACACGCATCCCTGGTCCTCGCCTTCGCTGCTCTAGCGATCACGGTCGGTTGTAGCCAGTCCTCGTCTGGCGGCGGTGATGGAGACGCCATCGCGAATGCGATGGCCGCCGAAGAGCTGCAGGGCTCTTGGCAGTCGAGCTGTCGCGATGCCGAGTTGTTCGGCCTGACCGAGAGCTCTCGTCTCGACGTCGCGGGAACGGTTGCGACCCAGGTCACGACCACGAGTTCCACCGGGGCTTGCGG
>JAZKJB010000338.1:14251-18308 GCA_040384505.1 Bdellovibrionota bacterium
CGAATTGAAATTTAAACAAGAAGATGCAAAAGTGCGGTTCGACCGCCGTCGTCATCACTCAATCGGCCGTCATGGGCGCAGGCTCCACCAATGGCCAAGGCCGCGAGGTCGATATCACCGTGACGAGCGTTCGAGTGAAGCCGGTCACGGAAACGGGCGTCGGGATCCTGAATCTCCGCGCGTTCTGCGGAATGACGGACTGGGAAGTGGGAGTCGAGCGTGACGTCACCGGTGCAACGGGCGGACGTGCGTGTTTCCCGAAGTTGCCGAAAACGTTCTACGACATATTCTCGATCGAAGAGGGGAAACTCTACTTCGGTAAAGGCGACATCTCGTCGGTGCAGACGCGGCCGCAGTTGATCGATCGCAATCGCTTGTTCACGCGCCGTTGATCCGTCGGCGTCGTATGGCTGCGCCGAAAAAAGAAAACGCCCCTCTTTCGGAGGGGCGTTTCGGCGTTCGTCGGTTGACGAACTTCGAAGGCCTCAAGCCGCTTTGTTGCGCATGAACGCTTGGTACTTCTTGTCGAAGTCGACCGGCTTCTTTCCGTCCTTCGTGAGCATGCCCCACTTGAACCAGTCGTAGTGCTCTTTGCAGAAGTTCTGCAGGTCTTGCTTCTTGTTGCAGCCTTCGCAGGCGCAGCGAGACAGAACCACGACGTTGCCGCCCTCTTGTTGTTGATGCTTCAGCTTGGTCGACATCGAACCTTCCCTTCGGGGCGTGACACTTGTTTGCCCGTGACAACTCATCGGGAATTCGGTCGAAGGGCTTGAGACTTTGGTCCGTGTCGTCTCGAAATGAGACGCTCTCGCCTCGCATGGACGATATTGCACCTGATCTCCACGAGACGCGCTCCCATTCGGCGATCGAAAATATCGCGAGGAGGCGAGGAAGTGGACTACGACGTCGCCGTCATCGGCGCGGGCCCCGGCGGTCTCGTGTCGGCACTCTATCTCAGGCGCTTCATGCGTTCGACGATCGTCGCGAGCGCGGGGCCGCCTCGTGCCGCGTGGATTCCGAAGACGCACAATCTCTTGGGTTACCGAACCGGCATTTCGGGTGAAGAAATTCTTTTGCGTCTCAACTCTCAGCTCGACGATCTTGGCGTTGCACGCTCGGTCGGCGAATGTCGGGTCGATGCGATCGCTCGCGGTTTCAGAATCTCGTGCGGAAAGAAAACTTATACCGCTCAGAGAGTGATCCTCGCGACGGGGATATGTGACGTGCAGCCGTCGCTGAAGAATCTCGTGAGATTGAGAAAAGCGGGGCTGCTTCGTTACTGCCCGGTGTGCGACGCCTACGAGTACAGAAACAAAAAAATCCTGGTCCTCGCGCAGGACGCACACGGGTTGCGGGCGGCGAGTTTCTTGTCGGGCTTCAGCCGACGAGTGAGTGTCTTGTGGCCGCGGGCGGGAAAGCTTCCCGCGCGGCTCGCGAAGACCCGCACTTGGCGGGGTGGACCTTTGATCGTCGGTTCTCTCGTTTCGATCGACGAGGACGACGGAGGGCTCGAAGTGAGGTTCGACGACGAGAGGGATCGACGGCGAACGGCACGCTACGACGCCGTCTACGTCGAGCTCGGTTCGACGATCAACGACTCGGCATTTCGGCATCTCAAGAAAATCGAACGCGACGAAGACGGTGCGATTCTCGTCGGATCACATCAGGAGACGGGGCATCCCGGAATCTACGCTGTCGGTGACTGCGTGAGCGGTCTCTCGCAGATCGCGGTCGCCGCCGGCCAAGCGGCCATCGCGGCAACGCACATTCACAATCAGTTACGGCAGGGTCGCGGACGATGATCGTCGTTCAGAGCGTAAGATTGAGTGGCGGCCCGACGACGAGCTCGGCTTTCAACGTTCCGCCCTCGAACTCGATCGGCTCGTCGCTCAGCTTCGTCTCTTTGAGCTGTGCGAGATCGGGAATCTCGAACGTTTTCACTTTGCCTTCGCGTTTCGTGCCGGCGCCTGAGCGCAACATCATGTAGACGGACGTCGTCTTCTTGCCATCGTGTTTCGTCACGCGAATTTCGCTCGTGAAGGGAACCGATCCTTCGATCATGTTCACTTTGTCGACGGCGGTCACTCCTCGTGCGGGTTTGGAGTCGACGTAGCCCTTCGAAAAATTCTCCCACTGCAGTTTGACGTTGGCCTGTTCGAGGTTCTTCACGACCGGACCGATGCAGTCCTTATGGCCTTTGTAGCAAACGGTGACCATGAGGTAGCGCGAGAAGTCCGGGTTCGTGACGATGACGATTTGCCGCGCGATCGGACTCGCGGCAGGCGGCGCGACTGCCGCTGTTTCGCCCGGTTTCGAAGGGCAAGCGCAACCGACGGCAAGTACTAGCGAGAGAAACGCGAGCGAACGGCGCATGAGATCTCCTCGAAAAAAGAAAGGGTTCAGATATTCTCTGAACCCTTCGCGGGAGAGTCAAACGTCGAGGCGTGTCGGCCGTTTTCAAACTGGATCAACTGGCGTTTTAAGTCAGCTGTCCTTAGGTGAGTGCGGCGAGCTCGGCGCGTAACGATCCGCAGCGCCGCCTTTCGGCGGGAGCGGAACGGTCGCGACTCCGTCACGACCTTCCTTGCTCATGAACAAGTCGGCCATCAGGTTCGCCGACCATTCGCGGAAGCGATCGACGAAAGCGTACGTCGCGGGGATGACGACGAGCGTGAGCAACGTCGAGCTGATGAGGCCGCCGATGATGACGACGCCCATCGAGGTGCGCTGCTTCGAAGCTTCGTTGAAGCCGACCGCGATCGGAATCGCGCCCGCGACGAGCGCCATCGTCGTCATCAAGATCGGACGCAACCGAGTCTTGCCGGCGATGATGATGGACTCGGTTCTCGTGTGGCCTTTGGCTTTCATCTGGTTCGCGTAGTCGACGAGGAGGATGGAGTTTTTGACCGCCACCCCCATCAACATGACGAAACCGATCATCGAGAACAAGTTCAAGCTCTCGCCAGTGATCCACAAAGCGACGAAAGAACCGCCGATCGCAAGAGGCATCGCGAGCATGATCGTGAACGGAGTCACGAATGATTCGTACAGTGATGCGAGGACCAAGAAGATGAACACGACTCCCGCCATCATCGCGAGTTGCATGGATTCCTGCATCTCCGCCATGTTCTCGGCTTGGCCGATGAAGTAGTAGTTGGTCCCCTTCGGTAGCTCGAGCGTTCCTCCGGGTCCGAGCAGCTTCTTGACGTTACCGACCGCGCCTTCGAGGCCAGCGCCTTTCGCCGCGACGTCCGCCGTGATTTGCACGACACGTTCACGGTTCATCCGCGAGATCTTCGACGGACCATCGGTCGCGATCCCTTGAGCGACGTCACTCAAACGCACGAGCGAGTTGTTCAGGTTCGGAACGAATGTTCTCGAGAATCCCTCTTGCAGATTTCGTTGATCGTCTTGAAGCCGAATGCGGACATCGTATTCGACGCCGTTTTGCCGGAACTTCGCCGGGACGATGCCTTCGATTTGCGCGCGAAGTTCAGCACCGATCATACCTGTACTCGTCCCGAGCAAAAGGGCCCGCGATTTGTCGGGGACGACCTGGAACTCGGGTTTACCCGGGCGGAAGTCGACGTCGACGTCGGTCAAACTCGTATCCTTCTTCAGCGCATCGAGAACCTTGAGAGAAACGGTTTCGAGCTGCTTCTGATCAGTACCCGAGATGAGCAGGGTGAACGGGCGCTGACCGCCACCGATCGGATCGTAGTCTTTCACTTTGGGATTCATCGCGGCGAAGGGCTTGAGCTCTTCGCGAAGCTGCGACTTGAAAGCGATCGTCGTGACTCCGGGGCGCTTGTCGCGTGAGACCATCTTCACGTAGAAGTCGGCCTTGTTCGGCTCACCTTCGCGACCCGAGCCGACCGTCAACGTCGTGAGCTCCACTTCTTTGTGAGTACTGAGGACTTTTCCGATCTGCTCGGCGGCTCGGTTCGTCGCATCGAGGCTCGTTCCCGGTGGCATGTCGATCGCGACGGTGAACTCACCGGCTTCTTGAGGCGGTAGGAACGTTCCCGGAACGAAAGCGGCTGGAACCAAGAGAAGA
>JAZKJB010000339.1:0-2275 GCA_040384505.1 Bdellovibrionota bacterium
TTAACATTGCAGTTCGCAGGCCCCCTGCGAGGACGAATGCAGCTATTGCCAGATGTCGATGGATTGGACATTGGGCGCGAAATGTCGCGGGGAGGCTCTCAACGCGACGTCGGTGCAACGGTCGACAATGCTCAGTAGGAGCTCAATAGGAGGTTCGGCCGCTCGCCGTCCCGCCACCGCTGGCGGCGCCTCCCGGTGCTGTGGCTGGAGGCAGCCGCAATGGCTGACCACATTGGCGAACGCCGGTGAGCGGCGTCGTGCAACCCATTTGGCGACGAATTCCGGGATGTGCTGAGTAAATTCGATTCACTCTCGCGTTTCCCTCGGGATGGTTTTCGTCGGTTCCGTTGCCGCAAAGGTCTCGAGTTGCGTTCATGACTCCGCTTCGCCGTTGCTCGGTCGAGAGCCCAGGGTGAAACCGATCCATGTAGCCCGAAAGAATCTGGGCGGAGAACCAGTCGCCCATCGCCTCTCCCCCCTGATCTCTCGCCTGACAATTCCGATTCAATTCATCCGGGCTCATGTTTTGATCGGGATTCGAAGCCCTGCGCGCCTGGACGGAGCCCTCGGTTCTCAAGCAAGCGACGGCACTCCTGAACGGATACGACTCGTCGATTTGTGAAAATCGAGTCGGCGTGACGCTCGAAACTCTGATCTTCTCGCGAACCCACCAGCAAAAATCGATCGAGTGCCCGAGCTCGTGCGCGAGCGTCGACACGAACGCGAGGGTCGAATCGGCGCTTCGACTCTGACCCGGGCAGAACATGATCGTCGGAGGAGAGACTTCGCCGTCGATCTGCTGTTCGATCAGAGACACCATGAGGGCTTGGACGTCAGGAAGGAGGCTCCTCAGGCGACTGTCGACCGCCGCGACGCCTGATCGAGCGCGAATGAGATCGTTGCTCCGGTTCAGCGCGGTCATCATCGCAGGATCGTTACGAAGCTCAGCGAGCGCACGTGCCGAAGCGCCCGCGACTTCGTCTCCGCCATTCAGCCAATGCCACATGAGTTCGGTGCCCATCGTCAGGACGTCCGGTTCACAAGAAGGAATCAAGAATCCCGTCGGGCAGGCCGCGCCGACGACTTCCATCAACTTCGGCCCGAGGTTCGCGCGGTTTCGCTGCAACGCCAACGCGAGCTCGGCTCGAACGCCGGCTTTCAGCGAATCTTCGGACGGCATCCTGGGAAGCGGGATGTTGGTACCATCGGGGCGACCGCCGCCAGAGCATGAGGCTCTTGCCAAATCGGTGCAGACATCGACAGCACCTGCCGTCGAAGAGAACGCATAAATGATGAAAACGAGGATCCCGAGAATGTGATTAGAACGAGGCATCGAGGCCTCGGAACAAGCGGAAGAACGGTTCTTTCGAAGTCGACTTGCCGTCGAGACATTTCTCGATCGGAGCTTTCGTCGCGCCTTCGATCCGCATGGAGCGACGCCCGCAGGCTCCTTGAATCTTTGCCGCCGGCAGTTTCGAAATCTCATTCAGGAAGTAGGTGGCATCTTCACGTACGATCGCGCGAGTGACTCGCGTATTTGCCGTCGACTTGATGAGTGAGCACGCCGCCCCCTCGCACTTTATGCCGATGGACACTTCGGCCCGGCCTTGGAACAGCTTCACGGTGACGTCGACGGGCTCGGCCGCAGCGGTCGCGAAGGGCGCATACGAATTTGCAAGACCGATGATGATCGCCAGGAGGATTCGCATGACTTCTTATCGGGCGCCGAGGAGTGGCTCTTGACCAGGAGAGTGTCTCAAAATGAAAAAGGCCACCTTTCGGCGGCCTTTTTACTATCGAATCGCTTCGACGAAACGGCGATTAAGCCTTTTTCGTGAGGTGCTTCGAGATGTGCTTTTGCATTTCGAACATCGTGACGACTTTCTTATTGCTGAAGATCGGCTTCAAGATTTCGTCTGCGTTGATGTTCTGGCGGTCTTGGAGACCGTTCTTTTTGATGTATTTCCAGAGTTTCGAAACGACTTCCTGGCGCGGAAGCGGCGCTGCGCCGACGACCAAAGCGAGTTGTGCGCTCGGAGTGTACGGAGCTTTGAGAGCGGGATTCAGCGTGCGCTTTTTCTTGGGGCCAGCTGATTTCTTCGTCGCTTTCGCGCCTGCTGCTTTTTTCGTAGCTTTTTTAGCAGTGGCTTTTTTCGCCGTAGTTTTCTTCGCGGCTTTTTTCGTCGCTTTTTTCTTCGCCATTCGTTTCTCCCTTTTCCGACTCGTCTTCTTGTTGTCCCCTCGTTTTCCCAGGGCAACAACGCTCCGGGAGAAG
>JAZKJB010000339.1:2285-2754 GCA_040384505.1 Bdellovibrionota bacterium
ATGATGGACCGAGTCCAAAGACCTTGTCCAAAGAAAAATGCAGGCAAAATCGATTTTTTTCGTCTTCCGCCCTAGGAGAAACCGGCTTCGAAGGCCATTTTGCCTAGGAGATTTCGATTTCAAATTCGCTCATACGTTGCTTTTACGAGGGGAAAACCCACTTTTTCTCATAAACGAAGTCGCTGCGATTCGGGTCCGATCACGACTTCGCGGAACGGGCCGAATACGAATCGAAAAACAGGAAAATCGTGACCACGGCGAGACACACGGGGCCCGTCCACAGCGCGGAACGGAGGCCGATGGCATCCGAAAGTGCGCCGACGCCTGCGTGCATCGCTAGAAGTCCGATGGATTGTACGGTGAGGACCCACGACATCGCGGTCCCCGTCCTCGCTCCGAACTCGTCGCTCAGTCGCGCCATCGAGACCGGATAATAGAACGACATCGTCAGGCCGCTCAGCGCGACGAG
>JAZKJB010000340.1:0-9208 GCA_040384505.1 Bdellovibrionota bacterium
CGAGCCACGACGGCTCGAGCTCGAGCTTTCGCAGCTCGCTTTCGATGAAAACTTTTTCGCTCTCGACGATCGGACCCGCCTCACGGGCCGGCGACCAGCCCCAGCTCCAGTGGGTCTTCGCTTTGATCGGCGAATGGTGACCGGCGCGGACGCCATCGTAGATCACGCTCGCCCACTTCGAACCCGCCACGTCTTTCACGCACGCCTTGAGCTCGAGATCCGTGAAATCCATTTCTTCTTCGGGACCGCCGAACCAATAGCGAAGATCGTGTTCGAAACAGCAATGCTTCCAGAGATTCCCGCGACCCGGGTCGCTGTGAAAGACTTTGAGCGAACGTTGCGGCGCGGGCTGTGCCTGCGCGACGAAAGCCGTAACGAGCAAGATCGAAATGAAAGCGAATCGCATGGCCATCCTCGAAATCAGAGCCCAGATTCAGGTGCCTGTCGAGCGATTCGGAGCAGTGGCTTTGCGCTTGCGGCAATAATTCACGTCGTTTAACGTTCTCGGGATGTCCAAGCGCACCCTCGCCGTCACACTCGTCATCTTCTTGGCCGCCGCGATATTGGGAGAGGTCTTTTACCGACACCAACGCAAGTCTCGCGAACCGAAGCCTTTCGAGCTCTCTCGCATCGCGATCGCGTCCGGCGCTCCCGCCGAGACCTTGCCCGTGCGTACGAACTGCCTCGATTCGACGGACGAAACGCTTCGCTTCGAAAGTGAAGTTCGCGTCCCGCTCTCGATCGCGATGCACTTGAATCTCGAAAAAAATCCGCTCCCCGCCATCGAGGCTCAGCTTCGGTACCTGAACGGATACTTCAATTTCGACGAAGAAACCCGAACGAGCGAAACGGGCTACTCGCGAATCGTGATCCGGCCCGAGCCTGAAATCGAAGTCCTCGGCATCGAGCGCGTCACGTACGGCAGAACACTCGAAGTCGATCCGGTTTCGGGTGACAAAGCCTCGCTTTATCCCACGAGCTGGGCGAAGAAGACCGTACGAATTTCCGCGAAAGAGCCCGCCTTGAAGATTCGATACCGCGCCGGCTCCCATCTCACGCTCTGCCGCCGTACGAAAACGACACCGCCGACGATCGCCATTCGGCTTCCGCGAGATCCTTACCTCGCCTACTGGTATGTCCCCGCGAGCGCTCGGCGTGAAATTCGCTATCACAAAACGACGACGTCGATAAATCCTTGCGCCGATCCACAGATGGCCGAGATGAAGCGGCCTTTCATGTATTGGTACACTTACGACCCGCACGCAAAAGGTCGAGACAGTAAAAACCAGCCCTACGATTGTCGTGAGCTCAGCGCGCGCGACCCAGACACCTTGACGATCGAGGGACGCCTCGAAGCAAAGGCGGCCGCGCCGCGAGAGTTGGCGTTCGATCAACTGGCGAAAAGCGAAATGCTCGACGTCCGGATGGTTTTCGGGTTCATGGGTTACACACCAGTCGAAGATCTTCGCGTCGCGAAGGAAGCGCTTCTGAACGAGAAAGATCTCGAGAATTTGCCCGAACGAGTTTTGAATCCCAGCGGATTCCAAAGCCACCCGGATTGGGATCCGGCGATCTGGGGAACGCTCGATTCGATTCGCTCCCTCAGGGAAATCGCGGACGTCACGAACCTCGTCGCACGAGATGCCGGCGATTCGGTCATCGTCGAAGCTCGAGCGCGAATGCACCGATCCAAGAAAGCCATCAAACTGAGCTACTTCATCGGCTCGACCGACGAACATCAAAAAGTAGCGAAGCACTACCCGTTCTTGGCTGACGCGTTCAAAGCCTCCGACATGATCTTCTACGTCGGCCACGCGGGGCTGGGTGAGAACATGTCCCTCGCACGGATGCGAGAGAATCTGAAACTGAACGATGAAGCTTGGTCGGCATTGTTCCGCGAGAAACCCTATCAACTCCTCGGTATCGTCAGCTGCTATGGAAACGGCTACTTCGGCGCGGACTACGTCGCCGAGAGAAATCGTTTCGCCGAGACGGACTTGATGACGACGGCTGCGGGCCGGTATCTCCACTACGTCCCGACCGGAGTCCTCTTTTACCTTGATTTGAAACTCGCCGGCGAAGCCGTTTCGCTCGAGCGCGCCCTCGCGATCGCGACCTCACCACACGACGTCGTGCTCTATGACCGATTTGCGCGACTCGACTAAAGCGGGAGCAGCAGCGCGCGATCGATCATGTCGCGCGCGATCTTCTTCTCGCGCCCCGGGAGCCGAGAAATGTCGACGGCCCGAGGCCACCACTTGCCGACGAATTCCTTTTCGCTTCGCGAGAATTTGAAGCGACGAAGCTCGGAAACGGGATCCCATAGGAAGGACTCGCGCGGGTCGAACATCAGATTCCATTCGTGGCGTACGCGTTTCGTCGGGACCGTTTCGCGAGCGTAGATCCGGCAAATGGCTTGGTACATCGGATCACGGGCCGTGGCGAAATGAGGCCCCCGACCGACCGTCCGAAGCCTGAGCTTGCGATTCACCTTGAGCGCGACCGGCGCCGTCCGCCCGACGTCGGCACCGAAGGTCGTGACCGCTCGCCAACGCTTCTCGATCGCACGCGGCTTCAATCCGTTCGCCGATGGACGCTTCGACCGCCCGAGCAGCTCGACGATCCGTTCCGCCGCTTTCGCGACGCTGACTTTCGGGCCGTTGGCCGTGACGTGAACTCTCAAGCCCTGCGCGCCGGAGTCTGCAACGAAGTCGTGACCTCCGCCCCACTCCGTCACCAACGTCGGCACGCCTGCGACCAAACCTTGCGCGATCGAATAGCCGAAGTCTTCTCCCGAGTGAACCGTGAGACTGACGTGCAGACTCGCGACGTCGAACCATGCGGCGAGCTCGTCTTGCGACAACACGCCGAGGAACTTCACTTCGTTCTCGAGCCCGAGCGCAACGACGAGCTGCGAAAGCTCGTGAATGTAGCGGCGCTCGTTTTGATTCTTCACTCTCGGGTAACCGATCTCGTCGGCTCCTCCGGCGATGAAAAGTTTCGCTCGCGGCCTCTTCTGGAGAACGGCTTTGAAACTCGCGATCAAACCATGCAGATTCTTCTGTGCACTGATCCGTCCCGCATACAAGACGACCTCATCGGAGCTCGAAAGACCTAAAGCCTTGCGGCTCACGCTCCGTTTTTTAGCGAATGGAAAAACTGGCAGCGCGATCGGCGATACGTTCACACTCGCCCGCGGACCCGTTCCGAATGCGAATCGAAACAAGTCGGCCTCGACGGAACAATTCGTCACGAAACGATCACGTGACGTGAGGATCTCCATGTTTTGAAGAAAGCCTTGATAGCCAGCCGTCAGGTCGGAGGCCAACATGACGACCGCAGGCGTGGCGCAGGCGAAATCGCGGCGAAGTTTGGTGAGCGTCCAGAGCGAGTCGAGATGGCTCAAGCCCAACGGGAAGACCAAGCAGCTCGCAGCTCGGCAACGCTCGACGAACTCCGGTGTTAGCGAAGGCCGTGGAAACCAGACTTTGGCGATTTCGAATTCGAGGCTCTTCCAGATTTTCTCGAGCGCAGGATAAATGACGTCGTAACTCGACCAACCGAATGGACCCGCTGGAAACAAGACGAGCGGGGCGTTCATTATTTAAGTCGCGGTCAGATTGTGGAAAGGATTGGAATGATCGTACTTCAGTGATTTGTCGGAGCCGTAGTAGACGTCTTCGAGGAAGAGTCCACCGGAAACGCCGAGGACGGTATCGAGCGAAGGCCTGACGGGCTTAGAAACCGGTTTCGACGCCGGGCTCTTTCGTCTTTTCGACCGCGAGCTTCGTTTTTTCAAATGCGTGTCCTCACTCACCAACTATCGGCCGAGCTACCGTTTCGCGTCAAACCGAATTCGTATGAAGTGGTGCCTCGGGCCAGACTTGAACTGGCACGACCCGGTTAGAGATCCACGGATTTTAAGTCCGTTGCGTCTACCAATTTCGCCACCGAGGCTCATTCAATTCAATCAAGAAACCATGCGAGCGGAATCGCTGTCGAGTCTTATGTTGCGGAATTGCTTCGCAATTCGGGTCGCGTGGGCTAACCTCGGGGTCTTGATGACAGCTTCCGCTCGCGCTGGTGCTAGCCCGTTGGCTTCGGCGTTCAAAGACGTTTTCGTATTGCTCCCTCGAGTGCTCGAGCGCGCGTGGATTCCGGTCGCCTTCGTTCATCTCGCGAGGGCCCTGACTCGAGAATATTTCACGTACACCGCGACCCTCATCCAAGCGCGCGGCCGCGAAGAGCTCGCGCTCTTGGCCTCGGCGATCGCCTTACAATTTCTCATCGAGATGGCTTGGTCTGCCGCCTGGGCCTTCATCGTCATCGATGCCGTTCGTAGGGCGACTGGCTCGACCGCCCCTAGCGCCCGCGAGCTTCTAGTGAGACTCAATCGCCTCTTGATCGAAGGTGTTCGCGCGATCGCGGCGATCTTGTACCGTGTCCCGTGGCTCTTGGTTCCCGGGCTCGTGGAGTTCGTGCGCCTGATGTTCGTGCCCCATGTCGTCCTCCTCGATCAGGACTACGAAGCGGGCCGAGTCGACGCCCTCGAGCGGAGCCGCGAGCTCACTCGGGGCCGCTGGACGATGCTGATTTTTTCAGCAGCTCTGCTTCTGGCACTGGACACGTCCATCGAAAGATTTGCGCAGGGTTCCACTGAAGTTTGGGCCTGGGAAAACCCCTGGGGCTTCGGCTTCACGCTGATCTTCACGTTCTTCACCAACCTCATGTACGAGGTTTTTCTCGTTGCTCTCTTCCTCAAGCTTTCTATGATGCGAGCTTTGCGCAAAGACGACGCGAATTAACCAGAGGTTGCTCATGCTCATCTTCGACTGGAAGAACATCAAAGATCGCGGCCGCGGCCTGACTTTCGACGACGTCCTCATCGTTCCCTCGAAGTCGGACATCCGCTCACGGCGCGACCCGGTCCTCACGAGCCGTCTCACACGCAAGATCTCGATCGAAACTCCGCTCATCAGCGCGAACATGGATACGGTCACCGAAGCCGAAATGGCGATCGCCATGGACCGCGTCGGCGGGTTCGGGATCCTTCATCGCTTCATGACCACGGAAGAACAGGCCGGTCACGCCCGCCGAGTGAAACAAGCGGGCGCCAAACACGTCGGCGCTTCGATCGGGGTCGTTCAAGGCGCGACCGACGACTTCAAGGCGCGCGCGAAAGCGCTGATCGATGCGGGAGTCGACGTGTTGACGATCGACATCGCCCACGGACATTCCGTTTCGATGATGGACACTCTCAAGTGGCTCAAGGATACGCACCCTTCGGTCGAGATCATCGCGGGCAACATCGCGACTCCGGAGGGCGCGGAAGATTTGATCGAGGCCGGAGCCGACGCGGTGAAAGTCGGAATCGGGCCCGGCTCGATGTGCACGACTCGCATCATCACCGGCTGCGGAGTTCCACAGCTCACGGCGATCGCACTTTGCGCGGAAGTCGCGAGCGCGAAAGGCGTCCCTCTCATCGCCGACGGGGGCTTGAGAACGTCGGGCGACATGGTGAAAGCATTCGCCGCCGGAGCCGACTGCGTGATGCTGGGCTCGATGCTGTCGGGCACGATCGAAACGCCCGGCGAGATCAAAGGCGGCCGAAAGCAATATCGCGGTATGGCTTCGAAAGACGCTCAAGTCTCCTGGCGCGGCGGAGTACCCGAGGGCATGGCAGCCGAAGGAGAATCGACGCTCGTCGCGGTGAAAGGCCACGTGAAAGACGTGGTCCTCGAAATCACCGGCGGCATCCGTAGCGGAATGAGCTATGTGAACGCGAATTCGATCGCCGAGATCCGCCATAAAGCACGCTTCATGGAAATGACCGCCGCCGGTTACGGCGAATCGCGCGCTCACGGGAAACCTTGAGGTCTAGCTCGGGGCACTTGGTGCTACCACGAGCCTCGATCCGTAAATAAGATGGGGTTACTCGCTCGAAAGGGGTCCGGATGAGAACGTCGATCGCTTGCTTCGCCTTGCTCGTGGTTCTCGGAGCCTGTGGCGAAAAGACGTCTCCGCCCGAGCCCTCCGACGACTACACGGTTCGACCCGAGATCCTCCTCGATCAAAATCGACTCAATTGCGAGAACGTCAGCCGACTCTACAAATCTTGTGGAGCGAAGTTCTCCTTTGACGGCCGCCAGTTCGTCTTCGACGTCGGCGGAAAGAAGAAGTCGGTCGCCTGCTCCGACGGCCGCAGCCTGGGATTCTTCGATCGGGTCGACGACATGGACGTGACGTCGATTTTCATGTTCCGTTATCTCGAAGGAAACTCTCCGCTCCCCGAAGTTCGCATGCACCACGATGCCGGCCGGCTCAGGGTCGAAGAGCTCTTGATGAACGTCTACGGTCACGACGAGAGTGCGGCCCGCACGCAACTCGTGAAAGTGAAGATCCTCGGGCAGACCGTTCCGTTCAGTAAATCCCTCGGCGCCGCGAAAGCTCTCGAAACCATCGACCGGGAATTGACGGTGCTGATGAAGACCGATCCCGCGGTGAAGAAGTTCCTCGAGCCTTTCACGTCGAAGAAAGAAGAGATCTACACCTTCTTCTGGCGGGTCGTCTCGGGAACGAACCGTCTCTCCGCGCATTCTTTCGGAGTCGCGATCGATCTCCTCACGAACGTCGGTCCGCAGTACTGGCTCTGGGACGAGAGAGCCGACAATCCCGAACGCGCGAAGCAAGGCGAGCAAGCTTACCGGAACATCCATTTCATCCCGAAGGGTGCGCCGAGATGGAACCAGAAAGTCGTCGACGTTCTCGAACGGAACGGCTTCGTCTGGGGTGGTAAATGGAATCACTACGATACGATGCATTTCGAATATCGACCCGAGCTCGTCACGAACTACAAAGTGAACTGTGCACCTCTCCACGCGACTCGTGGTGAACCCCATGGTGAACGGATGAGCGACCGCGAGATCGACGAGTACCTGGAGCGAGTCGCCGGAAGCCATCCCGATCACGACGAGTGAGTCGCTCCGATGATCGGCCTCTCGGCCCTGGACCATCGGCGAGATCACCTGAAATCGGGCCGTCAATGCATTTAAGAATTCACCTGAGGCGTTAAGCCTTGAGTCTGGCTGCGCCTTACTCGCGACCGTTTTTACCAGGCGAAAAACGAAATTCGATTGACCGTTTCGAAGCCGATTTCTAGCCTGAATCAAGTTAGCTGATCGCTCCGGTCGCAAGCGGGCTTCCCTACAAGAAAAGTTCTGACTTCCTAGGATGAGTTTTCCGTAAAGGGCACTGCCGTCTCTCGAACCGGAGCGTTCCTCAGCTAACCATGACGACCTCACCTCCACGGAGGGATCGGGTGGGAGTGGTCATACGAGGGGCGCGGAGCTCGGTCATCACGGATGACGACCGACCCGTGTTTTATGATGCGAATTTATGCCCGCTGAAAAACCATCTGAACGAACCGACGACGATCGTCCCATTGGTCTCTTCGACTCCGGCATCGGGGGCCTGACGGTCCTCAAGGCACTGTGGTCGGCACTCCCCCAAGAATCTTTCGTTTATTTGGGCGATACCGCTCGTCTTCCCTATGGCTCGAAGAGTCCACAGACGATCGAGCGTTATTGTCTCCAGAACATCGACTTCTTGTTGAGACGCGGTGTGAAGGCCATCGTCGTCGCTTGCAATACGGCATCGACGACTTTACTCGATCACGGGCCTCGTGAGTTCCCTGTTCCTGTTTACAACGTGATCGAGCCAGGCGCCGCTGAAGCGCTGAAGGCCTCGACTCGAAAACAGATCGGCGTCCTCGGGACGAAAGCGACCATCGCGGCGAAATCTTACGCTCGAGCGATTCATGCGATCGACAAAGAGGCGACGGTCTACCAAGCCGCTTGCCCACTCTTGGTTCCCCTCGTCGAGGAGGGCCTCGAAGAGGACCCTCTGACGAACTTATTCATCTACCGTTACTTGCAACCTCTCTTGCAAGCTGGCGTAGATACACTCATTCTCGGATGTACCCACTATCCCGCACTACGCCCTGGCTTCGAAAAAGTGGCGGGCCCGAACGTCGTTCTCGTCGATTCCGCGCAAGCCATTGCCCACCAGATCGGCAACGACATGGGAACGCGGCTTCACCCGAGCCGAGCCCCGCGACGAACCGAATTCCTCACGACCGACGCAGCCCAGAGTTTTCTGGAAGTCGCGCAACGCCTGATGTCTCCCCATCCCGTCCCGGAGCTGATCGAAGTCGACATCGCATTGCCTGTTCCTTGACCGCTCCTGGGTGAAATTGGTCTATTGCACCCCCATGGACTCTTTCGTTTTCGGCCTCACTACGACCGGTCTTCCGATCCCCGCTTACCGCTTCGGCACGAGCGGGCCGAGCCTCTTCGTCCTCGGCGGAGTTCACGGCGACGAGATCGAAGGCGTCTGGGCCGGCTACGGTTTGTTGAAAGCTCTCTCGGAAAAATTCACGATCCCGGCCCGAGTGACTCTCGTTCCCGCCTTCAATCTGGACGGAGTGCTCGCGAAAGATCGGCGTAACGCGCGCAAGATCGATCTCAATCGCAATCTCCCGACGAACGATTGGACGAGCGACGTCGCGAGCGAACGCTACTTTCCCGGGACGATCGCGAACAGCGAAAGCGAAAACCAAGCGCTCGTCTCCTTTCTCGAAATCGAGAAGCCGAAATACGTCGTGAGCCTCCATTCCTGGAAGCCGATGCTCAATATCAACGGCGACTGCAAAGCGGAAGCGGAGACGATCGCGAAACTCACGAGCTACGTGATCGAAGAAACGATCGGCTACCCGACACCCGGATGCCTGGGCACATACGCCGGCATCGAACGCGGAATGCCGACGCTGACTTACGAAATCGAACGCGGTCTCGATCAAGCCTCGATCCTTCGCGTGCACGTGCCCGCGGTGATCGCGTCGCTCGAAACCGCTGCACGCTTGAAAGCTTAAAGGGGAATCTGATGACGGAAGCAAAGAAACTCATCGAAGACGCGTTCGACGCCAAAGCCGGCGCTCCCGATCACAACGACGCCAAAGTTCAAGCAGCTGTGAGCGGAGTCATCTCGGGACTCGATCACGGCGAAATTCGCGTCGTCGAAAAGGGGCCGCAAGGCTTCTTCCACAACGAGTGGGTGAAGAAAGCGATCCTCCTCCATTTCCGAATCAAGAAGATGAGCGTGATCGAAGTCGGCCCCTTCCGTTTCGTCGATAAGATTCCCTTGAAGAGCT
>JAZKJB010000340.1:9218-9550 GCA_040384505.1 Bdellovibrionota bacterium
GGCGAGGCGACGAAGGCGTTCGCGTCGTCCCGCACGCACTCGTACGCGAAGGCGCTTACATCTCGTCGGGTGCGATTTTGATGCCGTCTTACGTGAACATCGGAGCCTTCGTCGGTTCGGGCTCGATGGTGGATACGTGGGCGACGGTCGGGAGCTGCGCGTACATCGGAGCGAACGTGCATCTCTCGGGCGGAGTCGGTATCGGCGGCGTGCTCGAGCCGGTGCAAGCGAAACCGGTCATCGTCGAAGACGGAGCCTTCATCGGATCACGCGCGATCTTGGTCGAAGGAACTCACATCGAAGAAGGTGCCGTGATCGCCGCGGGCGTCACC
>JAZKJB010000341.1:0-19946 GCA_040384505.1 Bdellovibrionota bacterium
GACCCCCGGGATTCCGGCGCAAATCGATGATCAGCCCGCGAACTTGTTTGTGCTCCTTCGCGAGCGCCTTCAACACCTTTTCGAGATCGGGCGCGGTGTTCTCGATGAAGCTCGTGAGGCGAACGTAAGCGTAGCCGTCCTCGAGATCGGTGAACTTCATCGAACGAACCTTCACGACTCCGCGCTCGACGACGAATTCCTTCGGTTTGTCGAAGCCCTCACGATAGATCCCGAGGCGGACCTTCGAGCCCTTTTTCCCGCGCATGGCCGTCGCCGCTTCCGCGAGCGAATAGCCTTTCGTGCTCTCGCCGTTGATCTCGACGATCTTGTCGCCAGCCTTGATGCCCGCTTTCCAGGCCGGAGTGTCTTCGATTGGAGAGATGACCGTGAGAATGTCGTTCTGAACGGTGATCTCGATGCCGAGGCCGCCGAACTCGCCGCTCGTTTCGTTCTCGAACTCCTTGTACACGTCAGGAGGAAGGAAGTTCGTGTGCGGATCGAGCTCCTGGAGCATGCCCTTGATGCCACCGTAGATGAGCTTCTGCGTGTCGACTTCTTCGACGTAGTACTGTTGAACGTAGTTGAGGACCTTCGCGAAGATCTGGAGATCTTGGTAACGGTCTTTCGCCGTCGCGAGCATCGGTCCCGAGATCACCGCACCACCCATGAAGGCGCCAAGTCCGAAGAGCGTGAAGAATGCGGCAGTGACGAGTTTGTTGGTCTTCATCGGGGCTCCGTCTTAGTTGTCGGCTCGCGCTGTGCGAAGGCCTTTGGCTGCGATCCATGTCGTCGGATTTTCGGGTTCTGAGAAATGGCGAAGTTCGAAATAGAGACCGCGGCGCTCGTCATCGATCGCGCCTGCTTCGGCGATAGCTTGACCCTTTTTGATATCGTCGCCGACTTTCACTTTCGGTTTCATCAAGTGACCGTAGACGGAATAGTAGTGGTCGCCATGGTCCACGACCGCCGTCATGCCGTAACCGTCGATCCATTCGAGTCGAACGACGGTGCCCTCGAAGATCGTCTGAACTTCCGCGCCCGGAGCCGACGAGTAAGTCCAACCTTTGTGAGCGAAACGAATTTTGAAGCGCTCGTCGACGATGAGGCCGAAGTCGTGCACGAGCTCACCTTGGATCGGCGCCACGAGCTGACCTTTTTGCTCGAAGATCGAGGGGCGCAAGAGCTCCGCGACTTCTTTGTCGTCCCCGTCGCTCGAACCGACTTTCGTTCGGAGCGACTTGATCTTGTCGATGTTCTTGTCTTTCTTTCGATCCAGCTCGGAGACGATCTTCGACTTCGATTCCTGCTCGACGACGAGCAAGTTTTCTTGGGTCTTGATTCTCTTCTCGATGCCGACGAGCCGCTCGACTTGTTTCTTGAGCTTCTCTTTTTGTGTTTTGTACGTCGCGACGTTCGCTTGGTAGCTGCGGATCATCTTGTAGTCGTTCTCGGTGACGATCTTCAGGAAGCGAAGTGATTCGTCGAGATCGGCCGCATTCGTACGGGAGAACAAAATTCCGACGTAACCTTCACCCGAGAGTTTATAGAGCGCACGAAGGCGACGACGAAGGGAAGTTCGCTGTTTTCCGATCTCGCTCTCGAGTGAGGCGATCACTCGCGCGACGTTCTTCACGCTGTCTTGCGCCTGAAAAAGCTCGTCCGTGAGATGGCTTTTCTCGTTCGTTATCTTCTTCATGCGCTGCTGGATCGTGTAGAGCGAGCCGAGGATCCGACGCTTTTCGGCTTCGGCTTCGACGATCTGCTTCTTCGAGCTTTGCACTTTCTCGACGAGCGTCGACGCGTCGTCTTTCGCTCTCGCGAAAGACGTCGACGCGACGATCGTGAGGAGAAGGGGCAAGACGAGCTTCACGCCGACGCCTTTTGGCTCGCGGACCAACCGTGGTTGAGTTTTCGAATGGTCAGCCACGCACCCAATGCACCGAGGGCGGTTCCAGTGAGGGTGAACGCGATCGTGACGAAAGCGCCGAAGAACGAGATCTCTCCGACGATTCGCGCGAGCGCCACGTTCGACGACAAGAGCGACATCTGCCAAAGATGGAGCCCGAAACAAATCGCAAGCGCGGTGACGGAAGCCAGGAAGCCCATGAATGCGCCTTCCGTGACGTAGGGTCGACGAATCATCCCGGCCGTCGCGCCGATGAGCTCGAGAATCTCGATTTCCTCTCGACGGGTGGCGATGGAAGCGCGGATGGAATTCCCCACGACGAAGAGACCGCCGATCAACATGATGAACATCATCACGCTTCCGGAGGTCGTGAGACCCGCGACGAAGCCGGAATAATTTTGCACCCAGCTCTGGCCGTAAGAAACGTCTTCGATCCCACTCAAGGCGCCGATTTGTTTCGCGAGATTCTCGAGGGTCTTCACGTCTTCTTCCGTTCTGACGCCGCCGACGAGTGAAATCCTCAAGCTCGCGGGGAACGGGTTCGCGAAATCCGAGTCTTCGAGAAGACCGGGTGCGTAGCTCGCCATCTGGGATTTGAATCTCTCGGTGGCCGCTTCACGGGGCGTGTGCTCGATCTTCGAAACGATAGGCAACTTCTCGATCTCAGTGCGAAGGGCGTCGAGCCGGTCGGTCGTGACTTCTTCCTTGAGATACGCCGTGAGCGTCACGGTGTCGCCCCACGAGGCCAGCAGGCGATTGAGGTTCAATGAAAGCGAGAGCACGAAGCCGACGACGACGAATGTCGCGGTCAAAACCGTGAAGGTCGCGAGTTGCATCCCCGTGTGATGGATCCACGAGCGGCGAAAGCTTCTGAGATCGTCTTTGATCGAAGAGGTCATCATTGATCCTTGATTTGTCCGGCGCGGATTCCGAGGATTCGCTTCGCGCGCCGCTTGACGAGCTCATGGTCGTGAGTGGCCACGAAAACCGTAGTTCCCTGCGCATTCGCGCGCTCGAGAAGATCCATGATTTCCTCGGTCATCTGAGGATCCAAATTTCCCGTCGGTTCGTCTGCGATCAGCACGCCCGGCTGGTGGATCAGCGCGCGCGCGATCGCGACTCTTTGCTGTTCTCCGCCGGAGAGCTGTTCGATCGGGCTCGTGCGCTTGTACGCGAGGCCGACGTTTTCGAGCATTTCTTCGACGCGTCTTTCGACGAGAGGTTGTCTCTCGCCACGAATTTCGAGTGGCAATGCGACGTTCTCGAAAACGCTCCGTCCTTTGAGCAATCGGAAATCTTGGAAGATCACGCCGATCTTGCGGCGAAAGAACGGAACTTGAGAAGAGTCGATGCGTCCGATGTCATACCCTGCGACCGAGACAGCACCCGAACTCGGGCGGTCGAACGCGGAGATCATCTTGAAAAGCGTGGTCTTCCCCGCGCCGCTCGGGCCCGTCAGAAAGATGAATTCACCCTTCTGGATCTCGAGATTGACGTCTCGAAGCGCGTGGGTCGGACCGGCATATGTTTTATAGACGTGCGAGAATGAAATCATCCTCTTCAGTCTATCGCGTTCAGACCAGTTGACCACTCAGCAGCAGGTCCAGAATTTTCTGGTGCTGCTCTTCGACGGCTCGACGAATATCTTGCCGGTCGACCATTCGGCGGTGGATGCGACCGAAGCCTAGGATCTCCGAGTAGGGCGTCTTCACGCTCTTCACCACGGCACCGTCTTGATAGACCCGGCTGACGACATAGGGATTGTCGAGACCCCAATCCTCGGTCTGAACGTGGAAGTTCAAACCTCGGAAAATGATGTCGGAGTTGAAGCCTTTTTCCATGTCTTTTTCCAACGGAATTTGTCGATCTCTTCGACGATTCGGGACGCAAAAGATCTTGCAGCACCCTGCGAATTTTGACAAGTGCGTGCATCTCGAAATGATTCGCATCCCGATTTGAGAATGCGCAAAGGTTTCGCCTCCCGGCCTCCATGGAGAGGTCTCGAGCACCGATAAGTTGAGGTGCGTCTAATCGCTTTCGCCCTCGTTATTTTGAGCCTCACTACGAGCTGTGCGCCGAAGGAAGAATCCTCGGAGACTTCGGCTTCGCCCATTGCGGCTTATTGCTCTTACATCGCGTCACCCAACACGTTCTCATCGGCCGTCACTCTGACAGGAACCGCGTCGTACCAGTATCGGCTCGACGGTAACGGAGTCGTCCCGGATGGAACGAACGCCTACGTTCCCGATGCTCTGTTGAACGGAGAGTCCGCTTCGATGCGAATCAACGCGACGACGATCACGTATAACTGCGTGACCGCAGCCGGCTGTCCTCAATACGTCGTGGCACCGGCGATGGTGACTGCCATCAACTCGAGTGGTGCGCTGTCGACGGCTGCCGTGAAGGCGACCGGTTTGACCGGCGTTGGCGTGTACAAGACGACGAGCGGAAGCTTCACGATCACGAACCTCACGAAGATGACCGCACTGAACACGCGACCGATTCGCCGCGCGGAAGTCATCGTGAAAGATGCCGAAGGAACCATCGTCCAGTGCACGGAGACGGACAACTCCGGTGCTTTCACCACGTCGATCCCCAGCAGCGGCGCGACGTACACGGTGCAGGTCGCGTCGCGCGCGAACAACTCTCACAACACTGCGTACGTGATGAACAATCCGACGGCGAATTCATTCTACACCGTCTCGACGACGGTCACGGGGGCGGGCTCACCTTCGGCGACGCTCGTGGCGAGCGCGACCGGAAGTTTGATCGGTGGCGCATTCAACATCCTCGATCAGATTTTGAAATCACAAGAGTATCTTCGTGCGCAGACGACCAATTGTAGCGCGACGTTCGGGGATTGCTCGCCCTTCACGACGGCCCCGCTCGTGAAAGTGTATTGGACCGCCGGGCTCAGTCCCGGTGTCTACTACGGAATTTCGGGCGGGATCAGCTTCTATCTCAATGGCGATCGTGAGCTCTACATTTTGGGCGGAGTCGACGGAAACACCGAGACTCAAGACATGGATCACTTCGACAACTCCGTGATCGTCCACGAGTACGGGCATTTCATCGAAGACAACTTCGGAAATCCGAATTCGCCCGGCGGAAGTCACAACGGAAATTCGATCATCGATCCTCGCCTCGCTTGGGGCGAAGGCTGGGCGAACTTCTTCCAGGCGGCGGTCACCACCGTTCCTTACTACCGCGACACCTACGGGCACGTTCAGTGCTCGAGTGGGTCGAGCTGTTCGGGAGCGAACTTCAACGAGTTCCTCGATCCGACGGGCGGGAGCTACAACGACAAACCGACGGGCGGAAATACGGGCGAAGGAAACTTCCGCGAATTCTCGGTCACCCGACTTCTCTGGGACGTCGTGAAGACCTCGGGGACTTCTACGTTCGCGGAGATCTGGTCCGCCTTCAACGGCACCTCACTCGGAATGAAAGTCGTCAACGACCCGTTCAAATCGATCGGTCGATTCCACGTCATTCAGGCCGCCGCGGCAGGAGCGACGAACTGGACGGCGATTCGTTCCACAGAAGAGCACGTCGGAACACTCGCGGAGTACAGTACGCCTGTCGTCACGACCGGCGGATGTTCGCCTACCACGGTGGGCATGTCGATCTACCGAAGCCTTTCCGACGACGGAAGTTTCGCGAAGTCGGATCAGTATCGAAACAACGATTTCTATTCTTACTATCACACCGGCGGAACGCTGAACTTGGGCCTGACTTGGTCCGGTGCCGGAATCGCCGATCTCGATCTCTACGTTTACAAAACCGATTACGTCTTCGGAACCGCAAGCACGATCGTAGCGAAGAACGACACCGAAACTTCGACGACGTCGGGCTCGGCTCCGATCACGACGTCGCTCGCAGCGGGTCGCTACATGATCAACGTCATGGCTTACACGGGACTCTACGGCGGCGTGACCACCGCTGCGACGACGTATGCACTCACGATCAACGGAGCGGCGGCATGCCCGTCGCCTTGAGGACAACGAGATGAAGAACTATTTCGGCTTCACATCGATTCTCTCGTTCGCCGGCTTCGCGGTCGCGGCCTATTGCGCTCTCGGCGGAGCTTCGATGACTTCGGACAAACTCGCGGTCTTGAACAAGCACTCGCATCCCTACGGCGCAGCTGCGAAGGGCGGAGGCCAACTCGAAGTTTCGCTCGCGACCGACGTGAGGTCTCCGATCCCGATGGGAACCCCGTTCACGTTGACGGCATCGATCATCGCGACGAGCGATCTCGCAGATCTCCGCTACGAGTGGATTCTTCCGGATGGAGTCACGATTGCCGGTGGCACTGCCGTCGGCACGATCGGCGATCTCGTGAATGGCGCGAGCGTTGATCGGATGATTCAGTTGACGACGTCGACCGACGACAACCGACAGGTCCAACTGCACGTGTACCGCCTCGTCGGCGGCGAACCCATCGGTCACATGGCGCAGTTCAACACTCGCGACCACGCGAAGATCGCGGAAGAAATGCACACCAAAGTGCAAGCTCTCGGGATGACTCGCTCACGCGAGCCCGCGTCCGAGCGTCGCAAACTCATGCAGTGATACTGCTGGTGATGTCGACATGAATATCGTTCCTACGTTCGTTGGTGCTGCCGTGGGTTTCGTCGTTGGTGCGACTGTCATGCCTCGGTGCTGTGGCGCACGATCAGAGGATCTACTCCTCAATCTCACGGTGACGGGGGTCTTCATGCTCGCCTTTGGCTTGGGGCTACCGGCGCTTTATCGAAAATTTCGGAAGAAGACGTGATTGCGTTGATCGCTCCTTACCGCTCGATCCGCCTGGAGGGCGGAGCGAAATCCGCTCTCATGGATGGACGGGCGCCGCACCAACGCAGTTCGTTTCGAAGAACTTTGCGACGAAGGCGTCACGTGACGCCTTCTTCAGGAAGTTAATCTCGCACCGCAACTGTTCCGGAACAGGCGCGACGCGGCAACAATCTCGTACAGCATGTTCATTCGACGATTCAAACCGGGATGATCTGGATCTCGGGATCGAATTGCTCTTGCAGGATCCCTTGGATCGCTTCGAGGGTCGCGGACGTCGAGCTCGGGCACGTTCCGCACGCACCTTGATAACGAACCTGCAGTTCTTTTCCAACCAGCGAGATCACTTCGATGTCCCCGCCGTCGCCCTGCAGGTACATACGAACGGTCTTATCGAGAATGTCTTCGATCTTCTGGATGTCGGGCGGCAACGTCGATCGGTCGACTTTTCGTTTTTCCTCTTCGACGAGGAAGCTCGCGTCGTGAGCCGGCAAGCGCGTTTGCAAAACGGCCTTCACTTCGAGATTCAAAGTGTCGTAGTCGGCGTCGTCAGCGTAGGTGACCGTGACGACGTTTTCGAAGAAGTGGAGTTGGCGAACGCCATCGACACGGAAAAGATCTTCGGCGAGTCGGACTCCGATCGCTTCGCTCGGGCGAGTGAAGGTCGCTTTTCCCTCGTTCTTCACGGGGACGTTCACGACGAACTTCAGCGCGTTCGGGTTCGGCGTGGGTTGCACGCGGACCATGATGTCTTGAACGGGTGCTTGGTGTTCCATCAGAAGAACTCCTTGGCCTTGATCAGGCTCTCGACGAGGGCGTCAACTTCACTGCGAGTATTGTATATTGAGAACGACGCTCGTGCCGTCGCGGGAATTCCGAATCGCTTCATCAACGGCTGGCAGCAGTGGTGCCCCGCACGAATCGCGACTCCTTGTTGATCGATGATCGAACCGATGTCGGAGGGATGCGCTCCCTCCATCGTGAACGAAAGGATCGCGCACTTCTGAGCGGCCTTTCCGACGATCTTCACTCCTGGAATCGACTCGATCTTCCGAGTCGCATACGTGAGAAGGTCCTGTTCGTGTCGATGAATCTCGTCGAGACCGAGCGACTGCACGTAACGAATCGCCGTCCCGAGGCCGATCGCGTCGGCGATGGACGGAGTTCCGGCCTCGAACTTGTGCGGAACCGCGGCCCACGTCGTCTTCTCCCAGCTCACGTCGGCGATCATGCTGCCGCCGCCCTGATAGGGCTCCATCTCCTCGAGAAGTTCGGCGCGACCGAAGAGCGCTCCGATTCCATAGGGACCGAAGAGCTTGTGGCTGGAAAAAGCGAAGAAATCGCACTTCATCGCCTGGAGGTCGGTTTTCAAGTTCGAGACACCTTGAGCACCGTCGATGGTGACGAGGGCACCGTTCGCGTGAGCGACGTCGATGAACTTCTCGACGGGAACGACCGTGCCTAGGACGTTCGAGCACCACGTGATCGAAACCATCTTCGTCTTCGGACCGACGAGCTTCACGTATGAATCGAAATCGAGCTCGCCGTTCTCGAGAACCGGGATCACCTTTATCACGGCGCCGGTTTTCTTCGCGACGATCTGCCAGGGAACGATGTTCGAATGATGTTCGACTTCGCTCAGGACGATCTCGTCGCCGGGCTTCAAATTCGTTTCGCCCCATGCGTGAGCGACGAGATTGATCGACTCGGTCGTTCCACGAGTGAAGATGATTTCGTTCGAGTTCTTGGCGTTGACGAAGTCGCGAACCGCTTCGCGGGCCGCCTCGTAGGAAATCGTCCCTTGCTCCGCGAGGTAATGAGCTCCGCGGTGGACGTTCGAAGTTTCGAATCTGTAGTACCGATCCATCCGCTCGATCACCGCGTTCGGCTTCAACGTCGAAGCCGCGTTATCGAGATAAACGAGAGGACGCTCGCGAATCGTGCGCGCGAGAACCGGGAAATCGCCTCTGATCCGCTCGACGTCATACGCCATCGAGGGCTCCTTCGAAAGATTCGCCGGCCAAGACGACATCGACGATTTCGCGCAGGCCTTCGTTCATCGCCGGATTGCGAACGCGGAAAGCGACGTCCTGGACGAAACCGCGGGCGAGCATGCGAATCGCATCGGCACGCGGGATCGAGCGCGCTTGCAGGTAGAAGACGTGTTCGGCATCGAGTTGGCCGATCGTCGCCCCGTGCGACGCTTTCACGTCGTCGGCATCGATCTCGAGCTCGGGCTTCGTGTCGACTTCGGCTTTCGAGCTGAGAAGCAGAGTATTGTTCAATTGAGCCGCATTCGACTGCTGCGCGTCCCGATGAATTCGCACGCGTCCGCTGAAAACTCCACGCGCTTCGTCCGCGAGCACGCCCTTATACAGTTGCGCGCTCGTGGTGTTCGGCGAGAGATGTTCCACGCTCGTCGAATGATCCACATGGCGCGAGCCGCTCGCGACATAGAGGCCGTCGAGTACGGCTTCCGCACCGGGTAACGTGAGCAAGACGGAGAGATCTTCGCGAAGAAGGTGCCCGCTCAACGAGAATTGATATGTTTCACAAAACGCATCGCGCCCGACGCTAAGGCGAGCACTTCCGAAACGGACCGCACTTTCGCCTTCGATCGAAACACGGGCGTGACTCACGCGAGCACCGTCCGCGAGCTCGATCTCGATGACCGGAGCGTGAACGTACCTTCCTTCTCCGCCGAAGAGCTCGACCAAGGCGAACTCCGCACCTTTTCCGACGATCACGTGAACGCGTGGGCAAGCGATCGCCCACTCGTTCAAGTGATCTTCGCCGAAGGCGAACTGAGAGAGAACCAGAGGCTTTTCCACACGTGTACCGGGTGCAACTTCGATCGTGATCACGTCGTGCATGAACGAAGCGTTCAACGCCTCGAAGACCGAACCGCGATCGACCGCGACCATCGGCTCGATCGAATGATGAAGCGACGACGTGATCGTCACGCCCGGGATCATCGCGCTCGACCACGAGTCGACGATGAGCCCGTTCAACAAGACGACTTCACCACTCGCTTCTCCGGGATAAGTGGGAAAGAGCTCGCGCGAAGGCAGATCGTCTTCACCGAGCGCTTCGGCCGCGATCCAGTTCGCTTCTGCCAAGAAGGCCGTCCCGGTGTATCTCCATTTTTCTTCGCGCTTCGACGGAAGGCCTTCGCTCCGCCAGCGCTTCGCCCCCGCCTCGCGCACCTTCTTCAACCACGCCGGCCCCTCGTCCTCACGCAAGAGCGCGAGATACGCGGGCTCGATCACGTCGAGTCCGACGGGAGCGCGCTTCGTAGAAGTGGAAAGGCCGGTCGAAATCGTTTTCATTGCAAGAGCCAGTCGTAGCCTTTTTCTTCGAGTTTGAGCGCGAGCGACTTGTCGCCCGATTCCACGATCTTCCCGCCCGCCAAAACGTGGACGTGATCGGGAACGATGTAATCGAGGAGTCGTTGATAATGCGTGATCAAGACGATCGCGCGATCGGGACCTTTCAGTTTGTTCACGCCGTCGGCGACGATGCGAAGTGCGTCGATATCGAGACCAGAGTCGGTTTCGTCGAGGATCGCGAGACGCGGAGAAAGAACCGCCATCTGGAGAATCTCGTTTCGCTTCTTTTCGCCACCCGAGAAGCCGGTGTTCACGGCGCGATCGAGGAATCGCTCGTCCATGCTCACCATCTTCATCTTCGTACGAACGAATTTGGAGAACGCATCTTCATTCATCTCTTCGACGCCTTGATGGCGGCAAATGGAATTGAAAGCCGTGCGCAGGAACGTGAGGTTGCTCACACCGGGAACTTCGATGGGATACTGGAACGCGAGGAAGACTCCCTCTTGCGCCCGCTCTTCGGGCGCCATCTCGAGGAGGTCCTTCATCTTCAGATTCACTTCGTACTTCACCGAACCTTCGGTAACTTCGTACGCGGGATGGCCTGCGAGAATCTTGGACAAAGTCGATTTGCCAGAACCGTTGGGTCCCATGATCGCGTGAACTTCACCGGGCTTCACGATCAGGTCCAGGCCCTTCAAGACCGGCTTACCGTCGACGCTCGCATGAAGGTTTTTGATTTCGATGAGGTTCATCATCCGACGCTGTTCTCCAGTTTCATTTCGATGAGCTTCACGGCTTCGACCGAGAATTCGAGAGGAAGTTGCTTGAAGACGTCCTTGCAGAAGCCGTTCACGAGCATCGAGATCGCTGCTTCGCTATCGAGTCCACGAGACTTCAGATAGAACATTTGGTCTTCGCTGATCCGCGACGTCGTCGCTTCGTGTTCGAGGACCGCCGTTTTGTTTTTCACTTCGATGTACGGCACTGTCGTCGCACTGCACTTGTCGCCCACGAGCATGGAGTCGCACTGCGAATAATTCCGCGCGCCAGTCGCCGACGGCATGATCTTCACTTGGCCGCGATAAGTGTTGCGCGACTCCCCGGCGGAAATACCCTTCGAGATGATCGTGCTCTTCGTGTTCTTGCCGATGTGGATCATCTTCGTGCCGGTGTCGGCCTGCATCTTGTCATGAGTGAGCGCGACCGAATAGAAAGCGCCTTGCGACCCTTCGCCGAGCAGAATGCAGCTCGGATATTTCCACGTGATGGCCGAGCCCGACTCCACTTGCGTCCAAGAAATCTTCGAGCGCGCCCCTTGGCACTTCCCGCGCTTGGTGACGAAGTTGTAGATGCCTCCGCGACCTTCTTTGTCGCCGGTGTACCAGTTCTGAACGGTCGAATATTTGATTTCGGCGTCGGTCAGCGTGATCAATTCGACGACGGCCGCGTGAAGTTGGTTTTCGTCACGCTGAGGAGCCGTGCACCCTTCGAGATAGTTCACGAAGCTGCCTTCGTCCGCGACGATCAGGGTTCTCTCGAACTGGCCGGTATCGGACGCGTTGATTCGGAAATACGTCGAGAGATCGATCGGGCACTTCACGCCCTTCGGCACGTACACGAAAGATCCGTCGGTGAAGACGGCGGCATTCAACGCCGCATAGTAATTGTCGGTGTAGGGAACGACCGAACCCATGTACTTTTTCACGAGCTCGGGGTGAGTGTGCATGGCCTCCGAGATCGAACAGAAGACGACGCCGTACTTCTTCAATTCATCTTGATGAGTCGTTCCGACGGAAACCGAATCGAAAACGGCGTCGACTGCGACACCGCTGATCCGCTTCTGTTCGCTGAGCGGAATTCCGAGGCGCTCGAACGTCTTCAACAACTCGGGGTCGAGTTCATCGAGTGAAGCCGGCTTGTCGCCTTTTTGTTTCGGCGCGGAATAATAGACGATGCTCTGAAAATCGATCTTCGGGTACGAGACGTTCGCCCACTCTGGCTCTTCCATCGTCAGCCAATGGCGAAACGCCTTCAGCCGCGACTCGAGCATCCATGCGGGCTCGTTTTTCTTCGACGAGATGATCGCGATGATTTCTTCGTTCAATCCCGGCGCGACCGCGTCGGTCTCGATGTCGGTGACGAAGCCGTGTTTGTATTCGGTGTCGATTCCCATCGAAGATCCCATCGACGACGCTTTCGGCTCACTCATTTTTGCGCCCCTTGCTCCGCCGACGCCGATGCCGACGCGCGAGCCGAAGGTCGAGTCTCGAGAAGATCTGCGACGGAGAGAGAGCGGTAGAACTCGACGAGGCGACGGTTCAACGTCTGCACCGGCGAGACGATGTTACAAGTTCCGCGCATCTCACAGGCCGGCTCTTCACCTTCTGTTTCATGAAGACAGCGCGCGACCATCACCGGTCCGAGGATCATCTCGCTCAAGTCATAGAATGAAAGTCGCGCGAGATCTTTCGTGATCATGTAACCGCCGTGAGCGCCTTGCTCGGATCGCAAGACTCCCTTTTGCGCGAGGACCTGCATCACCCTCGAAGTCGCATCGAACGGACAACCGTAGAGCTGCGAAACTTCTTTCGCCGACGTGAGCTCGCCCGGCGCTTTCGAGCGCATGTGCTTGAGTCCGATCAGGGCGTATTCGACTTTGCGATTGATCTTGTTCATTGGGATGGGGGTCGCTAGAAGAGAGTGGAGTCCTTGAAAAGCCAGGTGAAAACTAAACGAGAAGGCTGCCTGGGTCAACGTATATACGTCTTTTTATGACGTATATGAACCCAAACTTCGTCACGGTCGTGTTCATGATTTGCTCCGCTATTACGAGAGGTTACTAGGTGAAAAGCGCGCTCCGGTATTTCGTGCTCGCGACCCTGGGAGTGCTATTGCTCCTCTTTGCAGCCTGGGTTTACGTTCATCACAACGCGATCAACAAGCCGGTCAAGCCCCCACTCGCGCACCCATTTCTCGAGCGACTTCGCTCCGGGCAACCCCTCGTCATCGCCTATCAAGGAAGCTCACTCGAAGCGCCGCCGAACACGATGATCGCGTTCGAAAAAGCGGCGGCTCTCGGTCCCGACATCGCTCTCTGGGTCGACGTTCGACCGACATTCGATGGGACCTTGGTCGTGTTCGAGCCGAAGGATCTCTCCGGAGAAACCGACGGTCAGGGTTGGGTCCAGCTCGCGAAGAAAGCGGATCTCGACAAGCTGGATGCGGGATATCGATTCACGAACGATGACGGCACGTCGTTTCCTTTCCGGGGCCAAGGTCTCAAAATCCCGACTCTCAGTGAGGTCCTCACTCGATTCCCCGACAGATTCCTCGTTCTCAATTTCCAGGACTATCGCGCGGGAGTGGACACGCTCGTCGTGAACGCGATCGAGAACGCGAAAGCGTCGGAGCGCGTGTTGATCTCGAGTCCCGAGGACGGAATTCTCAAGGACCTTCGAAAATTGCGGCCGAAGTGGGCGTTCGGCACGAGCCAAGCTCAAGCGACGGTCCTGTTGATGCTCTCGGAATTGAGGCTCGAGGCCGCGGCATCCATCAACGGCGACGTTTTCGTCGGCCCGACCGCTCACGGCGCATCGCTCTTCCGGCTCTCCGATCCGATCGCGAAAGAGTTGCACAGGAGAAAGATGAAGATCGTCCTCGGTCCAGCCGTCGACGACGATCAAGCGCTCAAGTGGAAGGCCGAAGGTATCGAGGGAATCGTCACGCGCGATCCTTCTTCGCTTTTGCGATGATGCGGCTCGTTCTCGTTGCGAAGCCTACCCTCACGCATTAGCCTTTTTCCCTATGGATATCTCATCGATTTTCGTTTCGGTCGCCGAAGCCGCGCCTGCCTCCGCAAAAGTCGGAGTCAAAGCCGGAATCCTCGACGCCGTCCTCGCCGCGAATCCCTTCGTTCAATTCCTTCTCCTGCTGATGATCGCACTGTCGGTCGGGAGCTGGGCCATCATGTATTCCAAGCGCTCCCAGTTGCGGACGCTTCGCGAAGCCAACATGAAGTTCAACGACCAATTCTGGAAAGCGGGCTCGCTCGAAGACGTCTTCGAAAAAGTCGGCGACGGGAAAGGCAGCAACGTCGCTCGCATTTTCAAAGCGGCGTTCCTCGAGCTCCAGCGTATCGCGGAGTCGGGACTCGCGGGTCCGAAGTCTTCGGTCGTCGGCGATGCGGCCCCGCGCTTGAGCGGACTCGACAATCTCGAGCGTACGATTCGAAAGTCGATCGAAAATGAAATCGCCGTGGCCGAGTCGCGGTTGAATTTCCTCGCGACGGTCGGAAGTACCGCGCCCTTCATCGGACTCCTCGGAACGGTCGTCGGGATCATGAGCTCGTTCTCGAGCATCGCGGCGAGCGGCTCCGCAAGCCTCGCGGTCGTCGCGCCCGGAATTTCCGAAGCGTTGTTCGCGACGGCCGTCGGTTTGTTCGCGGCCCTGCCCGCGGTCGCGGCTTACAATTTGTTCGTCGCCGACGTTCGCCGCATGGAAATGGATTTGAACGGCTTCGGTTCCGACTTCCTCAACATCGCCAAGCGCAACTTCTTCAAGGATGCGTGATGGCGTTCTCTTCTGGTTCCGGTAAGAGTCGCATGGTCATGAGCGAGATCAACGTCACGCCCCTCGTCGACGTGATGCTCGTGCTCTTGATCATCTTCATGGTGACGACGCCGATGATGCAGCAAGGGATCGACATCGAGCTCCCCGAAACGGCGGCGTCGGGCGTGCCGACGGCGGAAGAGCCGTTCGTGCTCGTGATCAAGAAAGACAAGACGATCCACGTCGGCAATCAGCGTCTGCCGATCGCCGAGATTCGCACGCGTCTCAAAGCGATCTTCGAAACGCGAAAAAACAAACAGATCTACCTGCAGGCCGACCGCGCCGTCGATTACGGTTTCGTCGCCGAAACGATGGCCGAGCTTCGCGCCGCGGGAATCTACAGCATCGGTCTCGTCACACTTCCGAAAAATCCGTGAACACCTCGGCGCTCGGCACTCGACATCATGGACGAGAGCAGGACGACGGTCTCAAGCGCGCGATCATGATCTCTCTCGGCGCGCACGCGATCGTGTTCGCGATCCTCTTCGTCCGCACCGTTTTCTATCCGTCGCAGCCGATCATGCTCGAGGACGCGATTCGTGTCGACATCGTCGCCCTCCCCGACAAGGGACGCGTGCAAGAACTTCCGCCGCTCGAAGCGCTTCCAGTGACTCCAGTGAAACCGGAACCGCAAGTCGCGGAGCCACCGAAACCCGTCGAAGCTCCGAAGCCGGTCGCTCCGGTAGCGCCCCCGAAACCCGAAGCACCGACGGTGAGCTTCGACAAGAAAAAGCGCCAACAGCAAGAGGCCGCGCTGAAGCGTCTCGAAGCGATGGACAAGATCACGAAGATGATGGAGCAAGAGGCGAGCAACACCAAAGTCCCGACGCAAGCCGCGCCGGTGAAGGGCAACGAGATCTCGCGAGGCTCTTCGTTGAGAGGCATCGTGCGACTCGAACACGACAATTATTTGCGTACGATCGACACCTCGGTGAAGAGGCACTGGAACTTGCCGGGTTGGTTGGCCAATGCTAACCTGAGCGCACGAGTTCGCCTCTTCGTCGACGCGCGCGGAAACGTCGTGAGAAAAGCCATCACGAAGTCTTCGGGCAACGAAGACTACGACGCGCGAGTGATGGCGACGGTCGATGCGGCGTCTCCCTTGCCGCCGCCGCCCGAGAGTCTCGTCAACGTCCTGGCCGTCGACGGCATCGAGCTCGAATTCGTACCGAAGTGACCAAGCTTTCGCATCTTCAGAGGAGTCGCCCATGACGCTCGCCATTCTCGCCCGCTCGCTCTTCTTCCCGCTCGCATTGATCTTCTCTCTCGTGGCCCACGCGCAAGACGCCGCTCCGGCTTCTACCGATGGCGGCCTCTACATCAAGATCGGACAAGCGAGTCTCAAGAAAAGCTTGATGGCCATTCCATCGTTCCAATTCGCGGGAACGCCCGGAACCGCCAAAGGCGGAATGCAAGCGGGCAAAGAGCTGTTCGATACGTTTCGTAACGACATGGACGCGAGCGGCTACTTCGAGTTGATCAAGCCCGAAGCGTTTCTCGAGGACGTGAGCAAGGTCGGCTTGAAACCTGCGCCCGGCGAGCCCGGCGGTTTCAGTTACTCGAGCTGGAAGCAAATCGGAACCGAGTTCCTGATCCGCGTCGGCTACCGCGTGAACGGCTCCGAGATGTCGATCGACACTTATCTCTATCACGTTCCCCAAGCGAAGCTCGTCATGGGCAAGAGCTACACGGGACGCACCAACGAAGTCCGCACGATCGCTCACACGTTCGCGAACGACGTCATCAAAGCTCTCACCGGCTTGAAAGGCGTCTTCCTAACGAACATCGTCGTCTCACGCTCGACGCGGCCGCAGGAGAAAGAGATCTTCGTGATGGATTGGGACGGAGCGAACCCCCGTCAAGTCACGCGTCACAACACGATCGCACAATCTCCGACTTGGTCGTTCGACGGCAAAAAGATCGCGTACAGCGCGTTCACTTACCATCCGCGCGAGAAGACCCGAAACCTCGATCTCTTCACCTATGACGTGACGTCCGGGAAAAGAGCGATCGTCTCTTATCAGCGCGGCATCAACTCTGGCGCGAACTTCTGGCCCGACAACCGTCACTTGTTGCTCACGATTTCGAATGCGGGCAATCCCGACATCTACAAGATGTCGATCGATGGCACGAACAAGACACGCCTCACGACTTCACGGCCCGGTGAAATGAACGTCGAACCGGCGATCAGCCCGGATGGCCGCAAGATCGCGTTCTCGTCGACTCGAAGCGGACGCCCTCACATCTACGTGATGAACTCCGACGGCAGCGACGCGAAACGCCTGACTCTCGCGGGCGTCTACAATTCAACTCCGACGTGGTCACCGGACTCAAAGAAGATCTCGTTCGCGGGATTCGACTCGGATCACTTCGACATCTTCGTGATGAACGCCGACGGAACGGACATGGTTCGCGTGACGTCGGCGAAAAAGGTCAACGGCAAGATGGCGAACAACGAAGATCCCACCTTCTCTCCCGATGGCCGCCTCGTCTTGTTCCGCAGCGACCGCACGGGAAAATATCAACTCTACGTCGCGACCATCGACGGCGAGAGCGAACGTCGAATCTCGTTCGACAATCACGAATACTTCAAACCGAGATGGTCACCGTCACTTGACTGAGCGGCTGCCCGAGATCACGTCGTATTCCGATGCCGATCTCAAGGCGAAGGCCGCTTGGCCTGCGATCGAGCGCTATCGCGGCCTTGTCGAGCGCAAGCCGACGACTCCAGAAAACGTTTTGCGTCTCGCACGCCAAAAAGAGTGGCTCCGTTGTGCTCTCGCGACGGCATTCGACTCCGCGAGTGCCGCTGACGTCTGTCGATACTGGTCGGACGCAGCCGATCGGCTGATTCTCGAAGCGTGGAAGCAATCCGGCTGCGAAGCTTACGGCTATGCGCTTCTCGCCATGGGCAAGCTCGGCTCCAGGGAACTCAACTTGAGCTCGGATGTGGATCTCGTAATCGTCCGAGGGGATCGTGCAGAACCCGATCCGAAGGCTCTTCGAGCTTTCCAAAGTCTCTTGAGTGAGCTCACCGAATTCGGTTTTTGTCTTCGGGTCGACCTCACGCTGAGGCCTGGGGGTTACGCGGCAACCGTCCTTCCGACGCTCGGTGAGTTCGAGAATCACTACGGCTATCACGGGGAAATGTGGGAGAGACTCGCCTACGTTCGGATGCGCGTTCTCGCTGGCGACGCGAGTCTCGTCGATGCGATCACCACGTTCACCCGAAAGTTTTCCTTTCGAAAGCATCTCGACTTCACATTGCTCGACGAACTGAAGGGCCTTCGCACGAAGATCCGCCAGGAAAAATACGAGTCCAGAGCGGGAGTCTTCCATTTGAAGCTCGGCGAAGGAGGAATTCGCGAGCTCGAACTCTTCGTTCACGCCCTTCAGGTGATTCACGGCGGGCGACACGCCTCGCTCCGAACGAGCTCCACGACCGAAGCGCTCGAACGCATTCGCGAGCTCGCCCTTCTCCCGAAAGAAGATTGCGATTTCTTGCTCGAGGCTTACTGGTATTTGAGGACTCTCGAGAACAAGCTCCACGCCTACGACGATCAACAAAATTATCTCGTCGACGTGAACACGGGACATCCTGCGCTGCCCGAAGACTTTCCGGAGAAATTGAAAACGACGTGCTCGAGAATCAAAGCGATCGCGACATCACTCTTCGGTGAAACGAACGTCGATGCGATTCCTGCTGCGACGACGGATCAATCCGATTGGCTCGAGGGTCTCGGTTTTTCGAAAGCGTCGGTCTATGAAACGTGGCCCGAGCTTCTCGGCTCCACCGCGGTTTCGAGAAAAAGTCAGCGCGACGAAGAGGCGCGACTCGCATTCTTGAAAGGCTTCGTTGAAACTCTCGCGCGCGAAGGTCTCGATCGCGACCTCGGTCTCTCGCTTTTGCTGGATTTCGTGAAAGCCATTCGTGCAAAAGCGAGCTTCTTCACTTCGCTCAATCGAGAGACGCGGGTTCGAGACGACCTCGCGAGACTTTTTTCCATCTCGCCCTATCTGGGGAACATCCTCGTTTCGCGGCCCGAGCTCATCGACGAGTTCATCTTACGTCGCAGACCCGAACCGTCTCAGGATTTGGATCTGCTCCTCGAGGAGCTCGCCGAGAGACGTTTACTCGCCGAACTGATCGCGGCGAACCAGTTCCTCTCGGATCTCGATCTGAAAAACCTTTGCTCGAATCTCACGTCGAATGCGGACTCGATCGCCTCGCTTCTTCTTTCGCGGCTGAAAGACGAGTACGGGCCCTCGGATGTCGAACTGATCGCGATGGGCAAATGGGGTGGCCGCGAGCTCGGCCTACGCTCCGATCTCGACTTCGTCTTCGTTGTCCCCGGCGAGCCGAGTGCGAACGATCAGAAAGTCGCGAAGCGTTTCCTCGCCCGAATGACCGAGCCCCATCGAGGCGGCGCGATCTACGCGATCGACATGCGGCTTCGACCGAGCGGACAAGCTGGACCGATCTTGGTTTCCGCACCTCGACTGAAGTCTTATCTCGAGGGCACCGAGCCCGCTGAAGCCGCCGCCGCTTGGGAGAGACAAGCCTATCTGCGCTCACGTCCTCTCGTGAAACTCGCCTTTGATCCGGGACGAACCGGTGCGAAGCGGGCTTTGAGCGAGACCGACGTCGCGGAACTCCGCATGATTCGATCGAAACTCTTCTCTCCGATGAAAACCGGAGAGATCGATTTGAAACTCACCGACGGAGGTCTCGCCGACATCGAGTTCACCGCGCAGATCGCGCTCCTCTCGCGTGGAGGCGAGGAAGAAGCGATCGCTATTGATCCGTCGACTTCAGGCATGATTCAATACTTAGAGGGAGTTGACGCAACATGGTCCGCGATCGGCGAAGGCCTTCGCGATCATTACGACTTCCTGAGGCGCACTGAGCAGCTCTTTCAGCTCACCACGAGCCAATCGGGTTCGAAGATGCGGGTGAAGTCGGATGAATTCCGACGACTCGCGCTCGTGATGAAGTCGGAGCCGATCGAGCTCGAGTCGAAACTGCGACATGTCTTCGATGACGTGTCGTCACTTCTCTCGAAAGTTCGGCGGACCTGACCGGAGGTCATCGTGATGTTAGCAACGCGAATTTCGCAACTCTCGACCGCCGTCGCGCTCGTCGCCTTGTCGTCGATCGCCTTCGCGCAAAATCAAGGCGCGAACAACAACATGTTCCCGCCGATCCCCGGAGGCAATCCGGGGCAGCAACAGCCGGCCTACCCAACTCCGCAACCGATGTCGTATTCCGCGCCCGCACTGCCGACGGCTCAAGACACGGACAT
>JAZKJB010000341.1:19956-21898 GCA_040384505.1 Bdellovibrionota bacterium
GAACCAAGGCCAGCAGCAAAACCGCAACGGCAACGTCCCCTTCGATTCGAGCCAATTCCGAAACTTCGCTCCGCCGCAGTTTCCGGGCACTCCTCGTACGCTTCCTCCGCAGGAAGAAAAGTTCGTGCCCTCCGAAGTCGTCTCCGGGCTTCCTCCCGCAGCACGATCGTCGGACCTTCGCGCCGTTTTGCGCACGACGATGGGTGACATCACGATCAAACTCGACAAGATCAAGGCACCGCGAACCGTCGCTCACTTCGTCGCGCTCGCGAGAGGCGACCGGGAGTTCGTCGACGTGAAGACCAGCAAACGGGTGAAGAAGCCGTTTTACAACGGCTTGATCTTCCACCGTGTGGTGAAAGGCTTCTTGATCCAAACCGGCTGCCCGTTCGGAAATGGTCGCGGCGGGCCTGGCGACATCGCAACCATCGGCGACGAGATCAAACCGATGATGAAATTCGATCGTCCCGGCATCGTCGCGATGGCGCCCATGCGTGAAGGCAACGGAACGGCGACACGCAAAGATTCCAACGGAAGCCAATTCTTCATCTCGCTGAAAGAGATGCCCGAGTGGGAAGGCAAATTCACGATCCTCGGCGAAGTGGAAGAAGGCATGGACGTCGTGCAAAAAATTTCGAACGTGAAGGTCGGTCCGACGGAACGACCGATCAAACGCGTTTACTTGACGGCCGTCGACATCTTCGAAGGCTCGGGCGATCAACAGCAGCAAGTTCCTCCCGTCGCCCCCCCGTCGCCCGACCAAGTTCCCCCTGCCCAGTAAGCTGACACCCGTCAGCCCAGTTGCGTCTTTCCGGGACGAGCGACGAAGTTCGGCAGTGTCTCATTTCGAGACACTCGCCATTCGAGAGTCCAAACCCTCGAAAACCTTGGATACTTTTTGCGCATGAGTTCGGGGCTTCGGCCGACCCGGGGCACGGGGGCTGCAAAAGCATCCGGTTATGAAAACAAATGCGTTTCTCCGCGTCGCCTTTTTCATGTTGATCGGTTTCGTGCTCACCGCGAGCCCGTCGCTCTCGTCAGCGCAAAACGAACCGGTCAAGACCTACGGTCCGGTCCGTCATCATCGGATCATCCAACTTCAAGACCCGAAGTCCGGCGACAAGATCAACATCGAAGCCCCCGTCTCGACCCGCGCGGAGTTCAATAAGGACAAACCGTCGGCGCTCTTCAGAGAGAGCGATGAGATGCGCAAAGAGATGATCAAGAACTGCGCGGCTAACAAGGTCGGCATCTTCAAATCGGTTCGCAAATCGTTCGTCCCCGAATCGATCGGCTTCGGAACGGCTCTCGCGATCATGGCCGCACACGACTCCAAGGGTGACCCCGGCGCCATCAAGCGCTGGTGGGAACAGAGCGCGACCGATCCCGTCGCCAATTTGTCGTTCGGTATGTTCATGTTGATGAATCGCGCCGCGGGCCAGTTCTTCAACATGGTCGGTTGGACCTTCGATCCGTGCACGGCCGTCAAGAAATTGAAGCCGGGTGCTCCGCTCATCTTCGCTGAAACGCGGCTACAGAAGTCGTTCAAGCCGCTCGCGGGCGGTTTCGCGATGTCGGCCGGTTTCATCGCGAGCTCGCTCACGCACGAACTTCTCGCCGATCAAAATCTCCGGATGTGCGCGAACATCATGTTGGGTCGAGTTGCCCCAGACAAAATGAAGGAAGCCGAGCGCGCTTGCGACATCGCGCACGAAGAATGGGCTCCGGGCAACAAAATGTCGGACTACCTCGACGACGTCCTCGCCAACGTCACCTTCGTTTGTATCCAAGGTTACGGAGTCGCAGCAGCAAAGCAACTCTTGCTCAAGGGCGTCGGCGGAGTCGAAGGTCTCGCGCAAAAGAAGATGATCGCTGGCTATGCTCTCAAGCGTACGGCTCAGAAGATGGGCTCGACGGGCGCCGGTATCACGATGAAGTTCGG
>JAZKJB010000341.1:21908-25255 GCA_040384505.1 Bdellovibrionota bacterium
GTTCGGTATCACTCAAGGGACGAAGACCATCATCTTTAGAGGTGCGACTGCCGTTCTTTTCGCAGGCAAATTCCTCGGGGGACCGGTCGTCAAAGCCGCGCTCTGGATCGGCAACATGATCGTCTTCCTGAAAGGTCTCGAGCTGATCTTGCCCATCTACGAGAAGCCGATGACGCAATGGAAAGACGGCCGAGAAGTGACCGGTGCGATCAACGAAATCATGGCCGAACTCAACAAGGCCGAACAGAACGGTTGGGTTTGGTCCGCACCAGCGAAGCCGCTGAGATGCTATACCAAAACGCTTCCGGCCCAGGGACCCATCGCGAACGAATTCAGCACCGTCGTTCCGGCCGAGTGTTTCAAAGAGCCGAAGACACCCGGTCAACTCGTCGACCGCTTGAACCACAAACAAAAGTCGTGGAGAGAGTTCGTCTTGCGCGATGCCTACGCGGCGACTTCGGGATGGCAGGACTTCGTCCTCCAGTTCACGAACACGTACTCGTCCGCGTACAAGACCTATTCATACTTCGTCTCGCAGATCGCGAACCAACGCTTCCTCGTCGAGAAAGGCGTGGCTGGCGCCGAGCCCGATTATCTCTACTGGCGCCCCGAACACTGGGGTCTCCCGGTCGATTACTCGAAGTGGAATCGCAAGATCTGCAATCTGCCGAAGGAAACGCAAGACATCTTGGCCGAAGGCCGCGCGGTGATCGAAGCCGAGATGAAGCGTGGACCCCTGAACATCGCGAAGCAGCTCTTCTTGCCGGATACCTTCTTGTTCATGCCGACTGGAAACGCGGATTTCGGTTTGACGTCGCCGATTCCGTTCAACGTTCCTACACACTACAACGAGCCGAAGGCCTTCGCCGAGCGCATGAAGATCATCCACGATGGACTCGTCGCGATGGATTGCCGCGTACCGATGAGCGTCCTTCCCGAGTACAAGTCGATCCGTGGCGTAACTCCGGAGCAGCTGGAAAAGCTTCGCCTCGGTCGCTTCAACAAAGCGATCTCGACGCTGTTCTCGGTGCTCACACGTGAGCCTGGCCAAGGTCACGCACGATGGACCGATGCTGGCCGCGGAATCGATCATCCGATGTACCCGTGGTTCGCGAAGATCAATCCGTTCATGAAACTCAACATGATCTTGGCCGACCCCGAGCCGTATCCTGAAGGCGTCGCGTTCGTTCGCATGCTGAACGACGAACCGACGTATATCGACCAAGACCGCAAGACGGAGCATCCGCGCAAAGTCGGCAACATCGCGACTCCGAAGATGACCGAGTACCTCTTGGCGAACATGGTTTGCGGACCCGATGCAAATCGTCGCGATCAAGTCAGCATCTTGTCGATGAGCGGTAAAGCGAGATCCATCTTCTCTCGTCCGTTCTCTGGCGCCGCTGACACCACGGCGACGAACGAGCGCATGGTCGAAATCGTCCGCGGTTGGAAATCGCAGTTCATCCCGCCACGAATCGTCGAAGACCCGGGCTATGACCTTTGCCGCACGAAACCGGCCGCCGGCGACTGGAAGATGGATGCGGGCGAAATACCGACGAACGATTATCAGTGGGATCCGCACATGAATCGCTGGGACATCCGCGGCAAGCGCTACTGGGGTCTCGTCGGAATCGTGAAGGGCACGATCCGTCGCGACGTCCTCGGCGACAGCATGAACGACGGAACTTTCCAGAAGTGGTGGGCCGCGAACGTCGAGCCGTCGGCGAACGCCGTCGTCGCGGATTTCAAGAACGAGTTCCGCAAGATCGTCTCGGAAAAATATCTTCCCGCTCTCGGGAAACAAGACCGGGCGACTTACAACGGCCGTTCGTTCGCGCTCGGCGCCCGCAACTCGCTCTTCGACGAAGTGAACTTGAACCTCGCGATCTTGCAACGCCTTCAGAAAGCAGGCCGGACCCCGTCCGACTCGGCCTACGACGGCGTGAAGACAAACGTCGACTTCATTCAACGAACCTTCGAGCGAGGCCTGAAGATGGTCGGCACCCCAGCGGAGCTGAAGTCGGCTCTCTTGGAAGAAGCTAAAGGTCCGATCAAAATTCAAGGGCAGCTCTATTATACGGATGCGAAGCAGCCCGTGACTTACTCGAGCCCGGTCGCGATCGCCGCTTACGCGAGAACGAACGAGTTCTTGAAGAACGCGATCAAGACGCTCGACAACGTCCTGAAGGCGACGAGCCCGAAGCTCGCACCCGCGGCCCTAAAGAACGTCAACAGCGTTCGCGAAGCCGCGATCATGAACCTGAACAGCCTGGTGACGGAACTCGACAGCTATAACGGTATGTTGCTCACTTTGCGCCTCGAGGACACCCTCCAGGCCGCGAATTAATGGATTCCACCGCTTTCGGGCGGTGGCACTGAATTGGCAATGAACTGGAGAGTGCGAAGGAATCGAAAGCAAGCGGGTTTGAGGCGGTTTAAAAGCCGGTTCGGTGCCCAAACGCGGCACACGTTTGAAAAGGAGTGTCGGCCCCCATCGACTTCGAAGATGCGAGCCGGCTCTCGAGAAGTAGAAGTGAAGAAGTTTAGAGATACGGATTTAGAAAACCAAGATTTGAAACGAAAACGTTTTGATCAACACTTTGGAGGCCCTATGAAGAAGGCACTTGTTCTCGCTCTCGCAGCGATCACGCTGGCAGGTACGACGGCAGCTCACGCACAAGCACGAGGCGGCGCACGCGGCTTGCGCGCTCTCGAAGGCATGAAGGCGAAAGAAACCGATCGCCGCAACACGCGCAACGCAGCTCCGGCCGTCACGGTCAGCGCTGAATCGGTTCGCGTTCAAAACATGCTCGCGACTTCGGGCCTCTCGGGCTTGGGTTCGAACGTGCAGGCGGAGCTCGCGAAACACGCGAACGATCCGATCATCAAAAAAGGTATCGATTCTGCGATCCAGAACAAAGCAGCGGCTCCCGTGCTCGTCACGGCTCAGCTGACTGGCCTCAGCCTCCTCGCAACTGCTAAAGGTACTCCGGCAGCAAAAGAAATCCTCACGGATCTCTTGATCGGCGCAGGCACGAAAGCAGCGAAATGGCCGGATGCGAAAGCAAAAGGCAACGTCGAGTTCATGATCGCTCGCACGAACGAATATCTCGTTCAGAACAAGACGATGGATCAGGCCCTCGAGCTCGCTAAAGGCGATCTCCTGAAAGAAAAAGGCGTGGACATCGAGCTCTCGAAGATCAAAGACCTCTGCAAGTAATCTCGAATTTTTGGTTTTCCAAAGTAGGAAGCGGAACCCTGAACGGGTTCCGCTTTTTTATTTCACCGCGCTCTCGCCGGTTTCGATCATGATCCAGTCTTCCTGCGCGCTGAGATCCACATCACAG
>JAZKJB010000342.1:0-2549 GCA_040384505.1 Bdellovibrionota bacterium
GAGGAGCTGGGAGCGAGTGCGCTCCTTGAACTTGCTGTTCGCCCTCGGCGCGAGGCTACGTAGCTCGCGAAGGTTCGCGATATTGATCCCGAGCTTCGTCAGCGCGACGAGCGGACTATTCGGTTGCAACGTCAGCGGGAGACCGAGCAGCGCGAACAGATCGCCGAAATACAGGTGATCTTCGTATTTCTCTGCGAGCAAGCTCACGCATTCCATGCTGAGGATCGCGAGCGGATAGTAGATGCCCTCTTCGGGACGTATGATTCCTTGTGCGATCAATTTCGACATCGCGTTGATGTTCGCGAGCTCCCTCACTCTGTCTCCGTTACATAACGGAACGCTCGACGGGATCGACATGACTTCGAGAGTTTGACGATGAACGTAAGTGCGGTCCTTGAATCGAACTTCGGATGGCAGTTGAGAAATCGCGAAGGCATCGACTTGGCTTCGCAAACTCTCGATCATTTTTTGAATGGCTTCGACCGAATACTCGGCGCCGAAGCGCTGAACCTCGAAGCGTTTTCCACCGAGCTCGAAGTCATACACGCTGTCCCAGCGGCAGCTGCCGAATGAAATCTCAGCGATTCGATACGTAGGCTTCATAGCCCCTCCAGAATGCGCCTTCGTACGACGCGAAAGGAGGACACCACGAATCGCCGAGGGCATCGGTGGTCGGCTTCAAGTCGAAGCGCGGAAAGCCCAACAAATAATCGAGCTCTTGCTTCGGGAGTTTCGCGATGAGCTCGGCTCCCTGTTTCGCCAACCAATCGGGGACCGCGGAGAGAACCTGAACGTCTTTCGTGACGCCGAGGTGTTTGAGCGTCGAGCGAAAGAGATCTTCTGCCGTCGGGCTCCTGTCGGAGACGATGTAGAACGATTTCGTGCCCGACCATTCTTCTTTGCGAGAAAGCGCGAGCAGATTCACGATCGCGCGCGCGGCAGCGTCGACGGGAACGAGAGGCAAAGTTTGATCTTTTCTCCCCGGCACCGGAATCGGCCCCGGAAATTTCGAGAGAAACGACACGAGCTCGCGCATCCGCTCGGGAGCGTGGTACGGGCCGTCGATTCTTTGGATGCGGCCTTCGAGACTATCCCCGATGAGGACACCGAGCCGGAGAACCATCCGCGATTGCAAAGACGGTGACGCCCAGTTTCGAACGAGCTTCTCAGCGTGCGCTTTGGATTCTCCGTAAGCATCCGGCCAAGTTCCGAGCGAGCTCAGGGCATCGGGCGAGAGCGCCACGCGCTCGCGTTTCTCGTTCATCGTCACGGCGACGGTCGAGATGTGGATGAAGTGAGGAATCTCGGCTTTCTGTGCGATCGCGAGCGCCGTGTGTGTTCCCGCGATGTTCTGCGTGAAGGCCTCGGGGCGTTCGGTTCGCAAATCGTAGAGCCCTGCCATGTGCAAGAAGACGTCGAACCGACCTCGCAACTGAAGCGGATCGATTCCGCCGTCCCACATCGAAAGATCGGCTTTCAGACAATCCTTTTTCGTCCGCGAGATCAACGTGACGTCGGCGAATTCGCTCAACAACGGCGTGACCTGGTCTCCTAGGAATCCGGTCCCGCCGGAAACGAGAACGCGAAGGCGTTTCATGAGGACCTCTTCACGAAGAGAGGTAATTCTCCTGCGAGACAACGAATGCGAAGCTCGTCGACGTCTCGGTGCAAGATCTCGCCGTCACCGAAGAACGTGAGCGGACGAGAGCCGGGAAGTCGGCGGATGATGCACTCTTCGGTTTCGAAGCGAGGACAATCGGCTTCGTCTGGAATTCCGCCGCCGCGAATTTTCAGGAGCGTTCGAGTCTGCGAGAAGAGCTCCAGAGATTGCAGCATCATCACGTTGAACGTGCCGTCGGAATTTTGGGTGAAGGGAGCGGGAGTGAAAGTGCCGCCGATGCCCGGTTGATTGTTGATCATGATGAAAGGCGCTCGGGTTTCGAACTTGGTTTGCCCCGGAATTTCGATTTCGACGTTCCACGCCGACGGATCCCACTTCGCGAGTTGTCCCGCCATCGTGATCTCGTAGATGCGAGCGCCGGCTTTTTTGATGATCTTCTTTCCGAGTTGAAGCACCGGTCGATAACGCCGGTCCGTGTGCTCGCAATCCGCACGCGAGATCACCCAGGTCCTCATGCGGTTGACGAGGTCCGCGGTCACCGCCGGAATTCCGAGTCCACCGTTGGTGATCATGTACTTGCGAACACCGCCGGCCTCGATCTCGATGATGTCGATTTTCTTCACTTCGCCTTCGAGAATCAGACGAGCGGCGCGTTCGATCGAAGGCGAAATTCCCATTTCTCGCGCGAGATCGTTCGCGGTTCCGACGGGCAAAGGACAGAGAGTCGGCATACGCGACAAGCTCGAACGCGCTTTCAAAAGGGGCTGAACGGCCGTGTTCAACGTACCGTCACCTCCGCAGATCATCAGAACGTCGGCCCGGTCCGCTTCCGCGACGATCACGTTCTGCATCTCTTCGACGCTCGTCGGGGAGAAGAAGACGAGCTCACAACGAAAGAGCGCCTGACGGACCGATTTCTCGATCAGCT
>JAZKJB010000342.1:2559-23374 GCA_040384505.1 Bdellovibrionota bacterium
CCATTTCCGGCAGCGCCAAAATGTACGTGGACTGGAGCTTGCTCAGCTCGCGGTCGGCGTAGCCAGCCTGTCCGTTGACGATGACGACGATTTTCACTGTGCCGAGATGCCTTCTGGATGCCCATTCAAACGAGCGAAACGACAAGGGTTGCTGCCTTCCTCTATCGGCCAAAACCAAGGTCGAGTTTAGCGTCTCGATTCGAGATTCGAGGCATGCCGATTGCGTTACAAGGATGTGTGAAATCGCGAAGACCGTCAGTTCGAGGAAATTCGAGCGCACACGAAAACGAAGCCCCGATTTCGGCGTTTCGCTTCGTCGCGACGGCGCTGGCCGTCTGGCTGTCGATTTTTTTGACAGCTCGGGCCTTCGCGGCCCCGGTCATTTCCCCCGTCGATCTCGAGCGCGAAATCGCCGCTCGTGTCGCGAAAGCCGCCCAGAAGATGGGAGTCAAAGTCTATCTCTTCGGAGGAACGGCCGCGGGCTTCGCTCACTACGTGAAGTGGGACATGCAGCGCGAGCGCGGGGACAAGAATTTCCAAACTGAAAATTTCGATTACGATTACACCAACATCTATCGCTCGACCCAGGATCTCGACATCGTGCTCGACGGAACGGCCGAGCAAGCGACGGCCCTCGAGCAGCTCCTGATGAACAAGTACGCCTACATGAAGGGCGGAAAATCGAGGTGGGAAGTACGCCTTCTCCGTGAGAAGCGGGGAGAGAAGATCGCGCTCCTCGAGAACGCGGACTTTCTCGATCAACACACCGACTCCAATTCGACCGGCCTGATCGAGATCACGAAAGCAGCAGCAGGAGAAACGGTTCGCGACCTTCGAGATTGGAAATCGAGAGTTCCATTCTTCCTTCGTGACGTCGCGGAAGGAAAAATTCATTACTACGATTCGCCTCGGCATTCGACGACGTCGCATTTCATCAAAGGGGAAAACCCTCAAATCGTCTCGGTCATTCGCTTTTTGACCAAGGCTTTTCAGTTCGAGCTCGAGGTGAGGTCCGAAGATCTCGCGACGATCAAACGCGCGATCGACGTTTTCGATTCGAGGGCGGATCTCAAGAATCCTCGCGCTTTGGCTTGGATCGAGAAGAATGCGCCGAAGCTGATTCAAAATGCCGTCAACATCGAATACGCGGTCGACACTCTCGAAGCTCTCGGCCTGCGTCGCAAGCTCGTGGCACTCGGCAATCATTCACACATCGATACCATGGCGTGGTGGTTGAGTCGCGAGCCACTGCGTACGAAGTCGATCGGGCAAAAGGACACCCCGGGCAAGCTCGGGAAGACGGCTGCCGAGCTCGGTCTCGATATCGTCGCGCACGAAACCAACAGTTTCCTTGCTTACGAGTCGATCACTCGATCCCATCGTGGCGACGCTAACGTCCTCTCTTCACGCACCAACGTGACCGGTGAGGCTGCCGCCTTTGGCGAAGGATTTTATACTCGCGTCGGGCGGTCCGGTGCGAGGGGAACGAACATCACGATTCGCTTCCGGCTCGACCCGCGCGCGCGGCTCGGTTCGGACTTCACAGTCTTCGGTGACTACGTCGTCGTCACGAACAAAGCGGCTCTGAAGGTGATTGCCGAGAGTTTGAAGATCGAGTTCGTCGACTTCGTCGAAATGATCACGGGCAAAGAATTCGAGGAACTCAAGAGCGAGCTCGCTTTGATGGAAAAGCTTCGCCGGCGCTTGGCGAAATGGAAGTCGCGTCCCTTCACTTCGAATGAAAAGGCGAGGCTGCGAAAACTCTTCGCGAAAAATGGGCCCATCGAGAATTTCTTGATCAGGCCCGCCCACGTGGATGACCTGGCGATGTTGATCGAGCCCTTTCGCGGAACCGTTCACGAAGCTTGGTTCAAGGAGCGAATGCAAACGAAGCAAATCCCGATCAACCGGAGACTCTATCTTTTTCATAAGCTCGGCTGGGACATTCCGAAACCGCTCCTTCTCCAGGCCTTCGAGAAGACCGTCTCTCCCTACGATTTCGAAACGAAATTCTTGAACGAGGTGGTCAGTGCTTCGTATGCACGGGATCGCGATTTCGAAGTCGTAAAAGCCTATCTCCTTGCGAGCGTGAGGTGGACTCACACGACCCAGTCCCATTATGATTTTGGCGCACCCGAGTTTCTTCGTTCGGTGAAGAACGACCCGTTGTTGTGGTCGAAAAAAGTCGAAATGCTCGAAGTCATGGTGAGAGCCCATGAGCTCGAGCTGGGCACCGTACACGACGATCTCGCAATCCTTCGCGAGATCGACGGCGCACTCACTCGGGTCGAGGCCGAACCGCTAGTCAAGCGCCTGATGGAATTCTGGAAGCCTTCCGAGCCCTTCATTCGAGAACTTTTGAAGTCGAGAGGTGTCGCCCTCGGTGCCGAGCGCCTCGAGAAGATCGTGGACGGCATGGCGAGTGGGAAATTCGCTCAGAACGCCGACACGAGCATGGAGACCACGCTTTCGAAGCTGATGGAAGTCGGTCATCAGTTGAAGCCGAGCCGCTCGCAGGCTTGGCTCGAGCGCCTCATGCAGCAGCGGGATCTGGCCCGCGCGGTCGTGGCTCATCTCAAACAAGTCGGCCCCGATTTGTATCCTGGCGTCGTCGAGAAAATCATGAGGGGCGAAGTCCCTCATGCGTTGCAGGATGTGTTCGGGCGCGTATGCCTTCCGCTGCCGGCATTCACTCGCCCACGTTATTTCGATATCGCCATCGAAGCCGATGCGAAGCGAGAGCCCCTCGAAAAGCGATTGATGTCGTTCATTCATGCCTTGAAAGGTGAAGGTTGGTACGCGCACCCCGAAGTCCTCGATAAGGTCATGGCTCTCGATTTGCGTAACGGAGCTTTCATGCTCGATAGCGATTCGTCCAAATGGGCGATGACGAACCCGAAAGCGATGGCCCGCTTGCTTCGAGAAGGCGAAAAGGCTCCGATCGGACATCTCGGTGAATCTGCAGTCGCAAGTTTCCTAGAGAAGGCTTCTTCTCATCCCGAGTGGATCGAAATCATTTTCCGTCGCGAGCTCGTCGGCGAAAAGCTCATGAAAGGTTCGTTGAATCTTCCTTGGTGGAAACACGATCCCGTTTTGCTCGAAGTCGTGAAGCTCGCTGGAGGTTTCGACAAGTACTTCGGCGTGAGCTACGAGGCCCTGAGGAAAGCCTTCGTCGAAAAAGGAATCACCATCGAGCAGGCCCGCGCGTCTCTCGTGGCACCCAAGTCGCCGACTCTCACTCAAAAATGGTTGAAGCCGCGCTCGGCGGCTCCAACGACGTGTCCTCAAGTTTTCATTTCGCGCTGATCAGATCTTCATGTCTTCGCGTTTGTAGACGATCTTCGAAACGTGGCCCCACTTGACCGCTTGTTCCGGGCTCATCCAGTTGTCGCGATCGAGAGCCTTCTTCACTTCGTCGGCCGTGCGGCCGCACTCTTTTTGATAGAGCTCGATGATGCGGTTCTTCGTGTCGATCAGATCCTTCGCGTGGATCTCGATGTCGGAAACGCTTCCGCCCATGCCTGAGATCGACGGTTGGTGACCGAGGATCTTCGAGTTCGGAATCGATGTTCCGGTTTCGCGCACAACGTGATGATCGAACCCATCGATGCCGCCAAGCCCGTGACGACGGTCACGACCGTCGGCTTGATGAAGCGAGCGGTATCGAAGATCGAAAAACCCGAATGCACTTCGCCGCCGGGCGAGTTGATGTAGAGGTAGATCGGATCTTTGTCGTTGTGGCGCTCGAGCGCGAGAAGCTTCGAGTTCACCGAGTGCGCGAGCTTCGGGTCGACGCCCGCGGAAATCAGGATGATCCGCGCTTCGAAAAGCTCCTTCTCGATCGTCGGGGTCTTCTCCCCTTTGTCGCCCTTGTCTTTTTCATCTGTCATCACGGTGAGATCTCCCTCGTCTGAGAATGCAGGTTCCTATGATGACAAAGAGGAGTCGTGAGCGTCCACCTTGCAGTGCATCCTGGTCATTAGGCGAGGCGATGCGCGGCATACATCGGCGCGAGAGCGATCAGCGCGAAGAAGATCGCGTTCGCGACCGTCGCGGTGTAGCCGGCGGCGATCACGACCACGTCCTCTTCGAGCGACCCGAGTGCGATGAGAAACAGCACCATCGCCGGCAAGAAATTCGAAAACGGAATGGGCAGGGGAAGAGAGAGTAAAAGTCCGTGCGACAAAAGCAGGAAGCCGTTGGCCATCCGAAACCAAGGCCTGGAGAACATGTGGATGCCGCGCGGTCGAACGACTCTTTCGAGGCGCACTAACAAAGATTCAAGGGCCTTGCCGACCCGAAGTAGAAAATGTTTCTCGATCCTGACGTGGGCGAATCGCTCGGGGACCCAAGGGGGTCTTCCACGCATCATGAAGAACCCGGCCATCGCCATCATCAGACCGAGGAGGGTCGAGACCCCGGGGATCGGGATCGGCTGCATGAAGGGAAGCACCAGGAACAACGTGAGAAACGCGTGGCCCCGGGGGCCGAAGAGAGCCACCAACTCGCGCAGCGTGATGTCGCCGGTTTCGCTAGCAGCTTTGATCCTCGTCAAGATCGTCGAAAAGCGTTCTTCGCGAATCAGTTCGGCGTCGTCCCTCATTCCTTCATGAGACCTGAATCGAGCGTTGAGTGGCAACGACATCTTCTTTGCCTGGCGAGAAGGGATGGAGTAGACCCAATGCGTATTGTCACAATTGGGGGTTCATTCATGAGAGCACTCGTTTTCGTTGCTCTATTCGGCGGCTTGGTCGCGTGTGGTCCAGCACCATCTGTCGAATTGTCTCAGCCTCCGGTCGCCCCGAAACCCGAACCCGCGAAACCTTCGACTCCTGCGACTGATCCATCCGCTCCCGGTGACGGAACCGTCACGGCCGAACCAACTCCGACCCCAGCTCCGGCACTCCCTCGCTTGCGCGTCGTTTGTATCGACACGCTGATGGGATCGTTGCACATGCTCTCGGGCTCCGCACGGCCGAGCGATGGTGTTCCTCGTTTGCAAGTTCGTCTCGAGAACGCGCCGGTCGGGCAAGACAACGTCATCGACAGCGCGAATCCGGTCCCCGTCGAGAGCGGCGTCCGTGACCAACTCGATGTTTTGTACGAAGGCGCTCAAGAGCTCGGCATCATGCAGCCCGGTCCTCGTCGCGTTTTGCTCGCGAAAGTCGACATGCCGGTTCGCCAGGGTCTCGCGAAGGATCTCGCGCCCGCGGCCGTACTCTCGTTCGACGTTCGCGAAGCGGCCCGCCTTTTCGGCGTTCAGGCCCGGAATTTCGGCGTCAGCGACCAAGGTTCTTTCCTGATCGTTCCACGCGGAAAAACTCTCGAGATCGTTTCACATAAGACGCTCCAGAAACTCGCGATCGTCGCTCTCGATCCCGCGCGAACCGTGATGCCGCAAATCTTCGAAGCGGAGAGCTTGCTCACGGCGCTCGTTTTCGAAAAGGGCGTCTTCAAAGTCGTCGCGCTGAAGATTTCCAATCAAGCGGGACCGATGACCGTGTCGACGCCCTCGAGCTTCGCACCGTCCACTGGCGCGACATACTCGTCGCCGTCATGGTTGAAGGCGGGAAGCCTCGTGTGGACGGAGTCGCAAACGAAGTCGACTCCTGGCGCCCTCGCGTTCGTGACTTACGACGTGACCGCGGCTTCCATCACGCGTACTCGGTTCGCGGCGCTCGCGAACGAGCACCTCTCGCCGCAGATGGCAGTGATCCGTGCTCGCACCTCGCCACTCGTCGCCGTCGTGGCCGAAGTTTCCGGTCCGCATGCGCCGGGCCCGACCGGTGGGCAGACGCGCCAACTCGTCAGCGGTCGAATGATTTATCTCGAGCTCTCGAAGTCCGGTGGAGCCCCGAGGGAAGTCGCTTCCTTCGATTATCCCAGCTACGTGATCCGCTCGACGCAGTCTTACGGCATCGATGGTGCATTCGCGATCCAGAGGATCATGGCGCCGACGGGTGCACGTGAAGCGCTGCTTTCGCTCGACACCGGTGCGACCGGGGAGATGATTTTCAAAGAACGCGGCGGCGCCCTCGACGGCGTCGGCGGACTCAGCTGTACGAACCCGAACGTGATCGAGGAGGTCCCGTGATCAAAGTTTTCGCCATCGTCGCTGCCCTGACGATTTCGACTGCGGCTCTCGCCGAGACGAAGGCGACCGCGACGACGAATGGCAAGGTGCCGACGTCGCTTCGCGATCGTGCAACGACCGAGCTCCAGCTCGCTCCCGCCGATGTCTCGGACGATGTGATGCCGACGCCTGCGACGGTGCGATCGCGCATCGAGCCGGTGAAGAGCCCGATTCGACCTCTCGCTTACAGGATCGGCGTTTCGCTCCAGCCGTTTCAGCCGCAGGGGACGATGAGCGTCGGCGGCTCGACTCCTTACGAGCTCTCGGTTCTCGGAACACGCCCGATGGTCGCCGTCGAAGGCCAGTGGCTTCCGCTCGCTTTCGCACGTGCGCCGGGTGCACGATTCGGTCTCTATACGTCGGCCGGTTATGCACAGCATACGATGGACTTGAAGAGCCCGGTCGGAACGACCATGGAGAACACCCAAGTACACTCCATGAAACTCCAGGGAGGCTTGACGTCGTCGTGGCAGCTGCCGCGCGATTCTAAATGGAGTCTTCACGGACTCGCCGGTGTCGGACGGTGGAACACCGTTCAATCTTCGACTTCGTCGTTCGCGAATCAATCCACGTCGCTGACGTACTCGGCACTCGGAGCGAACGTCGAACGTTCGTTCTTCGAAGGCCTCTCCGGCTTCGCTGGCTACGAGCTGCGTTCCGTCATGCGTGCCGACGCGGATGGTGCTTCGATTCCGCGGGACAATTACATGGTCGGCTTCTTGGGTAACTTCGAGTGAGAGTTGGTTCGATGCGTGCTTCGTTTTCCCTCATCTTGATTCTTCTTCTCGTGATCGCGGAACCCGCGCGAGCGGTTTCGAAGCTCGATCCACAAACCGTGGTCGACCTCGCCTTGAGCAAGGGCCTTCGCGCCCGGCAAGCGGAGTTGACCGCGCAGCGCTCGTACTTGGGTCTCGCTCAAGCGCTCGGCGTCTTCGACTTCAACGTCACGATCGCCACCGGTTACGAGTACGACGAAGCACAGTCGATCTCGCAAAACTCGAATCCGTTGACCAAGTCCATGCTCACGACCGTTCTCCTGGAAAAGAGATTTTCGACGGGTACGACGTTGTCGCTGGACTACACGGACTGGCAGCGCAACTCGACCCTGAGCTCGTTCGCGGCGTCTTCGGGTCAGCAGCCCGATGCCACGCTGAACGCGGTTCAACTGGGCTTGAGACAAGCTTTGCTGAGGAATTCGTTCGGCTACGCCGATCGCCTCGCTGTCGAAGCCGCGCGCTCGACCGTCGATGCCGCGATGGAAACCAGGGAAGAAAGTCTCGAAGGAATTCTCCTCGAAACGATGACCCTTTTCTGGACTGCCTACATCGCCGAGCAACAGCTCCAGCAGAATCTCTCGGCTCGAGACAAGTACGATCAGCTCGTGAAGAACGTGCGTCGTCGCGCAGGTTTCAATCTCTCGTCTCCTGGCGAGCTCCCGCGGCTGGAAGCCGAGTACGCCGCGACTCTCGAGCGAGTGAAGACGTCGTCGGCCAATTATTTGAATGCGATTCGCACGCTCAGAACGGCTCTCTTGCTGGAAGGGGACGACGAGCTCCAGCTCGTGATTCCCGCCGAGATCCCGCCGGTTCCGCAGCTCTCCAAGCGCAAAGTCGAAGAGCTCCGCGGTTACCGTGTCGCGAGAACGACGCTCGAGAACGCGAATCGAACGCTCGACAGTTACGGCAACCGCGCTCGCCCGCAGCTCGATCTGATCGCGCGAGCGAAATCGACGGGTGTCGATTCCGATAGCGGTCGCGCTCTCGCTGAAATGGGTGCGAGCACGTACCCGACGTATTACGTCGGCGTCGAGTTCAAGACTCCGCTCGGTTCGGAGTCCGCGCGTGGCGTTCTCGCGGAAGCCGAAGTTCAAAAACAAATCGCCGAAGCCGACCTGATGCTCCAACGCAACACGCTCCACGACGAGCTCGAGAATCAAGAGCGTACGGTCGCGGCGAATTACTCGAAGGCGAGGCTCGCGCAAGAGACCGTCACGCTACGCGAGCGAGTCGTTCGCGAGATGGAGAGCGCTTACCGCGTCGGTCGTCAGCCGCTCGTCGAATTGATTCGAAGCTACAACGAGCTCTTCGCCGCGCAGCTCTCACGCGCGCAAGCGGTGGGTCAGTATCACATTGCATTGAACGCTCTCGCGGCCGCGCGAGACGAACTCGTCACGAATGTCCGTCGTTAAAGGGGTCCTCATATGAAAGCCATCAATCTCGTCATCAGCTCAGGTCTGGTCGCGCTCGTCGCCGGCTGTGGAATCGGAACGAACGGCAGTGACGAATCGGCCGATCTCCAGAGGCGTGATGCGAAAGTTCTCGAGCAACGCTTCCAGCAAGTGCGTGGCACATACGAAGGAACGTTGACGAATCCGGCGACGGGCTTGGGTCCGCTTCGCGCGAAGCTCACGCTGTACGTGATGAACGTGAGCGAGGCTCCGAATCCGAATGGATCGATCCGCATTCGTCCCGCGCTCGTCGGTCGCTTCGAGCTCCAGGACGTCGCGAGCGTCACCGACTACATGTCGCTCAACGGGGATTACAACGAACTCGGAGAGTTGAACTTGTCGGGCTCGGGCACGGCCGAAAAGCTCTCGGTCAAGGGCACGATCTTCGGTGGCAAAGCGAATGTCGCACTCGTGAGAAACCGCGGACCGTGGGGAGTCTTCGAAGGCGACCGCACGACACACGACGCTTCGATGCCTTCTAGTGACGACGAAGCCGCGTATCGTAACAAGCTCTTGCGAGTCCTCACGCCCGTCGAGGGAGTTTATATCGGCGTTCTCGACGGAGCCGATCGAGTGAAAGTTTCGATCACGATCACGATCGGTGAAGACGTCGCGACGGGTAACCCGATCTTGGTCGGCCGTTACCGCCGGCTCGACGTGCCGTCCGGAGTCGCCGATCGCGGTTTGGCGGTCGAATTCGATTCGACGACGGGCGTGATCACGATGCGCGGAACGAGTGGCGGTGGAACGGTTCCCGGCTCCGATTACTTCTCGGGCACCGGCACCTGGAAGGCCGAAGTCTTGAGTGTGAAGCTGACTGACCACCGCGGTCCGCTCGGTAAACTCAGCGCGACTCGCTCGCCGCTGTACTGATCCAGCCTTCGCTCAGCCGATGTGCAACTCTTGGCCGCTCATCAGCAGGGCCAAGAGAATCAAACCGACGACGATTCGGTAGACTCCGAAAGCAAAAAAACCTCGGCGTGAGAGATAGCCGACGAACGCTTTGATCGTGATCGCGCCGACCACGAACGAGACGACGTTTCCGATGACGAGCATCGGGATTTGATCGGGCTCGATCGTCGGGAGGATTTTCAAGAGCTTGTAGGCCGAAGCGGCCGTGAGTGTCGGAACCGCGAGAAAGAACGAGAATTCGGCTGCGGCTTTTCGACTGAGTTTCATGCCGAGCCCGCCGACGATCGTCGCCGCCGACCGTGAAACCCCGGGGATGAACGCAACACATTGGATCACTCCGAGGATGGCCGCCTGGACGTAAGTCAGAGAATCGAGCTCCGCTTTTTCGTCACGGCCTTCGGTTTCCGCGCTCTGCTTCGCGAAATACTTGTCGACCACGATCAAGATCACGCCACCGATCAGTAGCGCCCATGCGACGACGCGCACGTCGCCGAGGATCGCATCGATCTTGTTTTTCACTAGAAAACCGAGAACTGCGGTCGGGATGAACGCAGTCAGAAGCTTCAGGTAGAAGCTCCAGTCGACCAGAAAGCGCCGCCAGTAAAGCGACAAAACCGAAAGGATCGCGCCGAATTGCACGATAACCTCGAAGTTCTTCACGAAGTCGTTTTCCTCGATACCCATGATCCATGACGTGATGATCATGTGGCCCGTCGAACTGATCGGGAGATATTCGGTGAGTCCTTCGACGACGGCCAAGATGATTGCTTGAATGAGTGTCATCCCCTGAGTTTCGCGCGCGTTCCATCGCGCGAGCAAGAACGAAAGCGAAGCCTTGAGGAACGGGCGAAGACCTTCTAGCGTTGAGACATGATCAAACTCTTGAGTGCAGAAGAAAGCTTTCAGCGACTCCGCGCGCACGACCCCGCGAAGCGAGCTTATGCCGCGATGTATTCGACGTGGCTCGGTGGAATCGTGACCGATCCTGCCGTGATGGTGATCCCGATCGACGATCACGGATTCCATCGCGGGGACGCGGTTTTCGAAGCGGTGAAAGCCGTCGATGGGCGAGCGTATGCACTCGACCGACATCTCGAGCGATTGCAGACGTCGGCTTCGCACATCTCATTGAAGATGCCCTTCGATCTGAAAGGGCTCCACGACATCTGCGTCGAAACCGTTCGAGCGTCGAAGTGTCGAGATGCGATCTTGAGAATGTACGTCTCGCGGGGCCCAGGCGGTTTCACGACCAACCCGTACGAAACCGTCGGTTCGCAGTTCTATCTCGTGATCACGCCCTTCAAGCCGATGGCGGCAGCGAAGTACGAAGCTGGCGTTTCCGCGAAAATCAGCGCGATCAAAGTGAAAGACGGAATCTTCGCCAACGTGAAGAGCTGCAACTATCTACCGAACGTCTTGATGAAGAAAGAGGCGCTCGACGCCGGTGTCGACTTCACGGTCTCGATCGACGAAGAAGGCTACCTCGCCGAGGGTTCCACCGAGAATTTCGCGATCGTCGACGAGCAGGGGAACTTCGTGGTTCCCGGATTCGAACGGACTTTGAAAGGGATCACCGTTTTCAGGGTCATGGAGCTCGCTCGAGAAGCAGGTTTGAAGGCGAAAGAATTCGGCGAAGTTCGACACTTCAAGATCACGAAAGACGACGTGTTCAAAGCGCGCGAAGCGTTCTTCGTCGGCACGACGCTCGATTGTATTCCCGTGACTCAGTTCGAAGGGCGCGCGATCGGAGGCGGGAAGCCCGGCCCTGTTTCGCACCGATTGAACGAGCTGCTTCGTGCCGACATGAAAAGTGGCCCGCTAGTGACCGAGATCTTCGCTTGAGGAGTGACGAGCCATGAAAAAGCAGCGTGATCGCGACGAAACGTTTTGGCTGGTGTTGAACGCGGCTCTCGAGCTCGATTTCCGCAAGGGCCATCTCAAGTGGACGATGTCGGAGCTTTCACGTCGATCGGGAATCACGCGTTCGCTCGTCTACTATCACTTCGGGCGTTCGAAACTGGCGATTCTCGAAGAGGCCGTTCAAGTGATCGGAGAGCAGATCATCGGACTCACGCCTGAACGTCTGGAGATGTGGCGCCAAGGGGATTGGAAGAAGGCCGTCCTGGCTTCGCGTGCGATCATCGAACAGTCGCCGTCGCTCGTGAACTTCTATCTCTTGCATCGGGATCGGCCGACCGAAATCGGACAGCACCTTCGAAAACTGGAGAGTAACTACCAGCAGAAACTCGAGATGCTTTTTCCGCATTTACCGCCTGCGGCCCACGGCGGAATGTTCGCTTTCTTCTTCGGGGTGATCTTCGCGCCCGCCGTCGACGAGACCGCGATCGCGTACGCCTTGGCGGCGCTGAAAGCTCTCACCACGAAGCCCGCTCAATCCAAATCGGGCGCGGTATCGTCGTAACGTAAGCGTAAGCTTTCGACTTCGAGTTCGACGAGCGGTGAGTTGATCGACGTGAGATTCAACTCGATCACGAGATCGTTCGCGACTCCACGAAAGACGAGCTTTCGCTCTTTGTCGTTCATCTTCGCCGTCCACCCGAAATCGCGCGACCGATAGAGATCCTGCAGTTGTCCTTGATCGCGAGGGATCACGAAAGCGGAGCTGTTCCCGGAAAGTGCGATTTCACCTTCCGGGAGCTCGCCCCGAACCTTCGCGACGAGATCGGCGACGATCGGTTCTTCCATCGAGAAACCCTCGTCGTTCCTGCATTCGAGAAGACCGCGCCCGCCGATTCTCACGGTATAGCCGACGAGATCGTCGCGATCGAACGAGAAGAACGAGCTCAACGTGCAGACGAGGGCGCGTTCCGTGGATTGGTTCACTTGAACGTTGGTTTCCGTGCGCGCGGTGGAAGCACCGAGCATGAGTGCGATCAAGGCGAAGAACGCGAAGCTTCCGAGAAGAGTCCAAATTGTCGTACGACGTGAACCCAGTTCCATGATCTCCCCTTGGGGCGCCTCGACCTTGAGTCGCCCTGTGCTCGAAACCGTAGCAAATTTCCTCGTGCGCACTCATCAAGGCTCGTTGCATTTTCCGACGCGAGTTCGCCGGTCTTTGTCTCGGTTTTTGCACAACGACGCCTCTTGGCCAGGGGGCCTTGACGCCGAGCTAGACGCAGGTCCAGAACCAAAGGATGTCGGCGCTCGAGCCCGGGTCCTCATCAGGCGCATCACTTCACTCACTCAGCGTTCACAGGTTGAAACGGGCCGCGGGCCCGTTCGGTCCGAGCGTCGTCGCACCGAGCGATTCGGTTTTCCTCGAAGGCCGAAATACGAGAGGCTCCTATCACGCCGATCGTGTGTCGGTGCTCGTCGATGCGGATCGATTCTTTCGAGCCGCAGCTGAAGCCATCGCGCTCGCCGAGCAGCAGGTCTTCATCCTCGGGTGGGACACCGACAGCCGAACGGAGCTGCCTTGTCCACGCGGGTTCGAGAGCGAAGCGGACGAGACCGCGCGGAATCGCGGTGCGATTCGGCTCATCGACTTGTTAGAAGCGGTCGTCAGGCGAAAGCCGGGATTGCGCGTTTACCTTCTGAGTTGGGATTACGCCTTCATTTACGTCTTCGAGCGCGAAGCACTTCCGCGTTTGAAGTTCGCGCGCAACGATGAAGAACGTTTGCGCTTCGTGCTCGATCACGAGCATCCGACGCTCGCGTCGCACCATCAGAAGATCGTCGTCGTCGACGATGAAGTCGCGTTCAACGGCGGTCTCGATCTCACTCAGCGTCGTTGGGATACACCCGAGCATCGCGGCTACGATCCCCGCCGGGTCGATCCCGGAGGCCATGCCTATGGCCCGTTCCACGACGTTCAAATGCTCGTCGAAGGCGACGTCGCGCGCGAGCTCGGAATGATCGCGAGAGAACGATGGGAGAAAGCGACAGGGGAGACGATCGATCCTCCTTCGAAGATTTCGGGAGATCGACGTCGAAAGGCTTGGCCGCCGAGTGCACCGATCGAGATCGAGAACGTCCCGGTCGCGATTTCGAGAACTCTTCCGATGACGGAAAAGCGACCCGTCCACGAGGTCGAAAGACTTTTTCTCGACGTGATCGCGAGGGCGCAAGCGTTCGTTTACATCGAAAACCAGTACTTCACCTCGCCGAAGATCGCGCGTGCGATCGCGAAACGCCTCCGCGAGCCCGACGGGCCCGAGTTCGTGATGATCCTGCCTCGTGACCAGACCGGTTGGATCGAAGAGAGCACGATGGGGCTCTTGCGATCGAACGCGCTCAGGATCGTCGAGAGGTCGGACCTCTTCGGGCGTTGGCGTTGCTTCTACCCCGTCGTTCCCTCTCTCGGCGAAGGTTACGTGAAGGTGCATTCGAAGGTGATGATCGCGGATGATCTTTACCTGCGCGTGGGTTCGGCGAATTTGAACAGCCGTTCGCTCGGACTCGACTCCGAATGCGATCTCTCGATCGAAACTTCAGGTCGTGTCGACGTCAGATCGGCGATCGCCAAGCTCCGGCGTGAATTGATAGGTGAACACCTCGGTGTCGACCCAGCCGAATTCGAAGCTCGTTTCCTGCTGAATGGTTCACTCGTCGATTCGATCGATTCCTTCAGAGGCGGTGAACGAACGCTGGTGGACATGCGACCGACGGTACCGCCGTGGGTGGGACGAATTGCGCCACCTGCGGATTGGATCGATCCGAGCATGCCGAAAGGCATTCGACGATGGTTCGCACGAAGGCTTCGCCGCCGTCGACATCTTTTGGCTTCGAGCCTCATCGTCGTCGTCACGTGCTTTCTGTTCCTGGGCGACCTCGCGCACGCGAGAGGTTGGTTCGTCCTCCCGCACGTAGACGTTCCCGACGTTCCGGGTTACATCTCGGCCGCGTGGAATTGGATTCGATCCCTGGAGCCCGAAAAACTAACTCGAGTCGTGCAACGACTTCGGGCCGAGCCTTGGATCGAAGTTGCGGTTCTCGGAACGTTCGTGGTGGGGAGCTACGCGTATTTGCCGATGACGTTGATGTCCATCGGTCTTGTCCTCGTTTTTCCGCCTCTCGAGGCGCTCGCGCTTTCTTGTTTCGGATTTCTAGCGGCCGCCGCTGCGAATTATGCGAGCGGTCGCTTCTGGACCTATTCGAGCTCGAGCTTTCTCAATCGCCCTCGTGTTCGCAACCTCTCGGAGCAGCTCGAAGAGGGCGGCCTCTGGACGGTCATCGCGGTTCGGCTCGTCCCGTTCGCTCCGTTCACGATCATCGGCCTCGTCTCCGGCGGTCTCAGGATTCGGTTTCTGTACTACATGATCGGCTCTCTCGTCGGCTTCGTGCCCGTGCTCGTCGCCATGTTCTTGGTCGCGTGGGTTCGCGCGTGATCTCTGTCCTCGTCGCGATTTTCGCGCTCGCATTTTTCGGATCTGCTCACGCTGCCGATGGCTCGGGCGGAACGCTCATCCCCGAGACTCGACTCGGATATGCGGAGGCCGACGGTCGCGGCTTCAAGAGCGTTTGTCCCAACATTCGAATCGACAACGAGGTCGACTTCGGAGACATGGAGCGCCGTTTACTGTGCGGAGACGGCGAGCAGAACGCGACCGGAATTCCATGGGCCTCGATCCCACCGAACCAAGCGGCGTATTTCGCGAAGGGTTTTCTTCAGTCGCGCGGTTTTCACGTTCCACGTTTCATCCAAGACGGGGACGTCTTGTTCATCGTGCGCGGTCCCGACAGTCGGCTTCGCGATTTCAAAATTTCGGGTGGACCCGAGACGTGGGACCCGCCGAAGCGGCGATTGATCGAGAACGAGCGGCTGACGCCGCCCTTGCTCGACGACCTTCAAGGGTGGTCCCTCACACAAATCAAGAACGAAGGCTACGCTTGTGCAACGGTGGAAAGCCGTGCCGATCCGGCGACGGGTGAAGCGAGAGTTACCGTGAAGCCGGGCTCCCTCTTGAAGATCAAGCGGATCGAGGACACGGGCGATACGGGTCTGCGCGAGGGCGCTCTCGATCGTTACAATGCGTTCTTGATCGGAGACGTTTATCGCGAGCGCCTCATCTCGCTGACGAAGAGACGGATCCAAGATGATGGATTCCTCCAGACACTCGTCTTGACCACGCGTTGCGATGAAGACGGAGTGACGCTCGTGCGAGACATCGTGCTCGGGCCGTCGCGTACGGTTCGTATCGGCGTCGGCGGGAGCACGGAGGAAGGCGCGAGAGTCCGGTTGATCGTTCGCCGAAATAGGATCGGGGAGTCCGCGTCGAGCGCTCAAGGTCGGGTCAATCTTTCCTACCTGAACGAGTTCGTGAACAAGCAAATCGCCGATGCGAGTTTCCGCTGGTACTACCTGCCCGGGGAGAACCGGTGGTTCCTCGAGCCGGCCGTCATTTTCGAGCACGCCGAAGAAACCGCGTTCGAATCCCAGTCCGTCGAAACGAAAGCCTTGCACGGTTGGACGATCGAAACGACCGACGGTCAATTCGCGCTTCGCGCGGGCCCGAACGTCCTGGCGACTTATCTCTCGCGCGGCCTCGGTCCCGAACGCTCGACCGTCACTTACGCCGAACTCGGCGGGAGGTGGACGACCCACGACTTCGAATGGTTCGCGACGAGCCCGCGGACGGGCGAATACGTCGATGCGAGTGTCCTCGTGACGAACGCCGAATGGGGCGCGAACTTCACCGCCCAAAAACTTCAAATTCAAGGGCAAAAGCTCTGGCATCTCTTTCATTACGATCCTCCGCTCTTCGTTCTCGGCGTTCGTTTCAATGCGAGCGCGCTCTTCTCGCCGGACGCCAACGTGACCTCGGATCTGCCGATCCGATTCTTGACGTTCCTGGGGGGAGAGAGCGATCTTCGGGGCTTCGATCGACAGTCCCTGCCTCTCTCGGGAATCGGTGGTTTGAGTAGTGCTAGCGGAAGTATCGAAGGACGCTTCCACAAGGTGCTCTTCAAGCGTGTCGACGTGTTCACTTTTCTCGACGGGGGCGCTCTCGGTCGTGCGCAGTTCAAGCTCGATCCGCCGATCTTCCTTTCGCCGGGAACGGGCTTGCGCTGGGAGTCCCCGCTCGGAGTGCTGCGTGGCTACGTCGCTCAGCGCTTCGTGATGGACAGACAGGCGACCGGACCCGATTACGATCGCGCCTGGAGATTCGGGTTCACCTTCGGTGAGGAATTTTGATGTCGGCTAACGCCAAGACATGGACGAAACGAATTTTGAAGACGATCGCCGTGACTCTCGGCGCGGTCGTCTTGTTCGTCGTTCTTTTCGTCACCGCGTTCTTCGCCACCCCCGAATTCCATCTGCCGACGGGTCAGCTCGCCGGGCTGATCGACAGGTACGCTCCCGAAGAACTCGACGTTCGCTTCACCCAGCTGGAGATCGCGTTGCAGCGCCCGAAAGGGCATTGGTTGGCGAAGCGCGTGGTGATCGACGCCGCTCACCTCTGCGTTCAGTACCACGGCGAAGCAGTCATCGCGTGTCTCGACGAGTTTCATGTCGCCACGACCTTGAGCTCGAGCGGCATCGATTCGATCGAGCCGATCAAGATCACGGGCATCAACGCGAACGTCGACTTGCCGAAATTCCCGAAGTCCGAAAAGAAAGACGAAGCCGGTGGCTTCGACATGCTCGGGTTTTTGCGCAAGCACGTGATACCGAAGTGGGATATCGACGACTCGCGCGTGGAGATCCGCCGCTTCGTCATCAAAACGGCTCCCGGTGAGGGCTACACGGCTTCGCTCGACCTCGGTGGTGGAGTCGTTCCGGGTCGCACGGACGTCGTACTGCACGATCTCCAGTCATTGTCGGGCCCGCTCTACGCGAACGCGAAGTTGAGAATCGTTCGACCGGCGTCGTGGGGCCGAGCGCGTGCGGTGAAAGCGGAGTCGAATCAATGGAAGGTCGGACTCGAGGGTCGAGTTTCTTTGGACCGGACACGCAAGCTCGTGATCAAGGGCGATGCGAACATCCTGACTTTCAAAGAACTCGATACGCGAGTTCAAGTCTTCTTGAGCGGAGTGACGCCACTTCGAGAAGGCCGAGTCGAAGCGAAACTCAAGGGTGACGATGCGAGCGGCGCCCTGTCTTTGAAGTTGGGAGCCACCGGCGCTCAGATGCGCGCCCTCGATTTCGTGAATTGCGATTGGAAAGCCGATCTCGAGGACCGAACGGGGAGTGTCCACTGTGGACCCAATACGGTCCGCCTGGTCGTGAAAGAACAGAGCTTCCTTAAACGACCGGATCTCTTCACGTTCAGACCTCGCTTCGACTTGAACGTGAAGCGAGTATCCTTCGGTGAAGAAAAGGGCGCCGACGTCGACATCGATCTTCGCCTGGATCACCGGGAGATCGTGACGTTCGCGACGAAACTCGAGGCGAGTTTCAGTAAGAAGGGCGAGAGTGCTGCACGATATGCGGTGAAAGGAAACGCCGAACTCGCTCTCCCGGAGTTTTCTCACTTCACGACGCTCGTGAAACGTACGCCATATTCGATTCCCGCGCCGCTCAACACTCTCACCGGCAAGATCACGCTGAAGACGGACGTGGACTTCACCCAAGACGGGGGCGCGATCGATTACAAATTCGCGACGCTCTTGGATTCGGCTCACCAGGCTCTGCACATGCACTTGAACGGGAAAACGTTTCTCACCCCGAGGGGGCCGAAGCGCTCGCTTCATCCGGCCACCGATGCGACCCTCGTCGTCGATCGGGTCCGTCTTTCCGCTCCGCGCTTTGATTTGCGAGCGCCTCCGGCTTTGAAACCCGATTCACGCTTCGGCCCGATCAATGAACCAGCGACGATCGCGAAGAAAGAGGCGGCGTCGCCGCCGATGGACTTCAAGCTTCGAATCATGACCGGGACTCACGAAGCCGCAAAAATCGCGACGAATCTCACGAAATCCGCGATCCCGTTGAGCTTCGACGTGGTTTATGACGGAAGCGTTCGAGATTCCGAAGTGGAAGAAGTTCTCTCAGTCGAGTCCGCTTCTTCCTTCCGGCGAGACGTCGCCGCTCTCGCCAAAAAAGAACTCGATCGGTCGGCGATGCAAAAGAAGTCGCCCGTGACGGGTTGGGTGATCGTCGGCCGAACTCCCGTCGACCTGTTCAAACGAAACGCCGTCCTCGAAGAGATGCGTGTCGATTTACTCGAAACCGGCGACAACCGAGTCAACGGTCGCGTGAGCGTCTCTTATCTCGAGTACACGATCCAGATGATGGTCATGGGTGCGATGCGAGAGCCGCAAGTTCGGTTCTTCAGTGATCCGCCCCTCGACGACGATCAGATCGTATCCGTTCTGCTCTTCGGAAGGCCGGCGCACGAGCTCGGCGAAGATGAGAAAGCATCGGTTGCGAGTTTGAATGCCGCGTTTACGAATGCAGCGTTGAGCGTGTCGTCTTTGTATCTCCTCGCCAGCACTCCCGTCGAAAGCGTCGGCTACGATCCCGAGAAGCAGAGAGTCACTGCGCGGGTCGGCTTGGGTGGCGGCGCATCTCTCGAACTCGGTGGCGGAGGGGCCCAGCAGGGTTCCGGAGTCGGAATTCGCAAACGCCTCAGCAGCGACTTCATTTTCCGCTCCGACGTCGAAACACTCGGGACCACCGGCAAGAAAACGATTTCGGCTCTCATCGAATGGGTAAAGAAGTTTTAAATGTCGCGGCAAGATCCAGATGCAAAAGAGTTCTTCGCGTTCCTGCGAATCGCGCTCGTGCCGTTGATGGTCACGAAAGTGCTCATTCTCTATTTCGGGATCCATTATTCGATGTACCCAGGCGAAGGCTACGGTTACGGGCTCGCGTTCTTTTGCGCGTTCACCGTGATCTCGTGCCTGGTCTTCATCTGGAAACAGGTGCGTCGGAGAAAGCACGACTAGCGTGTTGCGGGGCGTGCGGATGTGCCGCCTCGATTTCGCCCATCGCGCGATCATGACTGCTGGGGATGACCGACTTCGTCGGTCGCACGCGATTCGCTTTTGCGGCGTCGACGAGGGCCCGGAAAAGTCGCTGCTGGCGGGCTTCCAATGCCAAATACTCCGGGTGCCACTGCACTCCGATCACGAAGCAGGCTTCGCGGTGTTCGATCGCTTGGACGACTCCCGTCGGTTCGAGGGCCGAGACGTGCAGTCCTTCACCGAGATCCTTCACGGATTGGAAGTGGAGCGAGTTCACTCGAAGCATCGTGCGCCCCAGGACGTCGTGGAGCCGAGAGCCCGCTTCGATCTCGATCTTCTTTCGCGGCAGCAGAGTCGTCAGTTGCGGATGCTCTTCGTAGAAATCGGCGATCTCTTGGTAGAGCGTTCCACCTAAACAAACGTTGATGACCTGCATGCCTCGGCAGATTCCGAGAATCGGGAGGCCGCGGGCGAGTGCACTTCGAGTGAGCGGAACTTCGAGCTCGTCGCGTCCGAGCCAGTCGCTCTGGGAGTGCCAGTGGAGACTCAAGAGACGACGCAAGAGCCACAAGGTCACGACGAGGCAGAAATCGACGAGTGAATTGATCTTGTAATTGAAGAAGGCCGCCGCGGTTTCGACTTGCAAGCGAATGCGAGCCCAGCGATTCAAGTCCCCTTCGAGCTGCGCGAGACCGAGCATCAGTTCGCGCTGATGCTTCGACCAACGACTCCGGACTTGGCTTCGCATTTGGCGTCGGATCTCGGGGAGGACTTTCGATTCGTTGTAGAGCTGCGGATCGACGTCGGCGCCGCCGCCGAGGATGAGACCTTCGAGGTCTTCGACCCGGCGAGGCCGACTCGGGCGGATGCGAACGGGCCAGCCGCCGGCGCGGTAAACCGCGATCGCTGTCGAAAACCAAGCTGGCCATCCGCCCCCGTCGGGTCCGGTGATCCCGATGCGAGGACGTGAGTGTTCAGATCGTTCCATCAATCATTTCACCCGATCGCTTGATCCAGCGGGCCTCGCCCATCAACTGGAACGGTCCATGGAGTTTTCGGAACTCCTGAGACATACGATGGATCATGTCGGGTCGCGAGGCAAGCCGCTCGATCTCGACCCACTTGTTCCATTCGCCCGCGATGCTCCAGCCGGGCTCGTCGATCAAGCTCGACGGCAGTCGGTAATGGAGCGTCGGGCGCGGCTTCACGAGCTCGACTTCGACAGGATACGAAAACGTCAGCTCGCGATCGAGATGAGCGAAGAGCGGCAGCCAGTCGAGGGCGCGATTGCGAGTCGGGTTCGCTTCCAGATAATCCTTCATGAACGTCTTCAGCGTCGGCTCGTAATCCTCGTCGAGGACGAGATTCACGTACGCGTCGGGAAAAGGATCGATGAAGGGAAGGACTCGGCGTGCGAGGGGAATTTCTTCCGTCGACAAAAGGCGGTCGTACAGGAGGAAGAACGCGCGTTGGTACGAGAGCAAGGTTTCGACCGTGAAGTCCGGCATCTCGGGATTGAACTGGAGGCCGAACGCCGAAAAAAATCTCGCGTGAGTTCCTTTCGCGCCCGCGTCTCGAAGGCATTCGCGAAGGTCTTCGACGAAGGGAATGTCGGAAAGCGGGATCGGCGGCGTGACGATTTCGAAGGGGATGACGTCTTCGCTGAATCTCTCGAT
>JAZKJB010000342.1:23436-26428 GCA_040384505.1 Bdellovibrionota bacterium
CGCCCCAAGTCTCGCGCGTGGGATCGTAACCGAACATGCGGAGATACTTCTCCCATTTCTTCTTCGACAAGATCGAGGAATCGGATTCGATGTTGAACGTACCGAATCGACCGCCGGTCACTCGGTAAACGAAGCGATGCTCGCGCTCGAGCTTGCCTCCGGCCAGCTGTGCGACGATGCGGGCAGACTTTTCCAGGCCGACTCCACTGAATTCGAATTCGAAGCCAACGCGTCGTTCATGTCCTGCTTGCGCGCGTGTCTTCGGTGGCATGTCGAAATCTTGGGTCATGGGTCTCCTCTAAAAGTCTCGGGGGTGGCGACAGAATTTCGCACCCCGAGTGTAGAGGAGATCGGGCGAGTCTTCATGACCCTCTTGTGTAAGACGTGTGTAGCGATGGACGAATCGAGACCGAGTCGTTCAGCCTCAGAAGTCGAAATCCTGCTGAACCGGGACCACGTAGACGGGCTTGGCGAGGTTGATGCCTGCATCTTGGTAGAACGTGACGCCGGTCGCGTAGGTGCGGAAGTAGTCCCGATACATGTGGTAGTAGCCTTTGTCGCCGACGCCCTCGCCCCATGAATTCTTGATCTTGAACTTCAGGATCTTACCGGTCGCGGGATCGAGATCGTAACCGACGATTTGAACGGCGTGACCGCCGCCGCTTCTCTCGCTCCATTCACGCTGTCGGCGCGAGAGCGGGCGCGCGTTGGTCGGGAAGTGGAAAGCCGAAATACTCATGATGCCCGTCGCTTTGTCGACATACGTCGCCTCGTGTTCATACGAGAGGTAGACGGCTTTGCCTTGGTCGAGCAGATCGCGAACGGTTTTTTCTGCGCGATCTACACTCGTCATCACGACGAGGAACCCGTCGTTCACTTTCGTGTGAACGTCGCCCGCTTCGCGATCGCCGTCGATTCGCATGGCGACGATCGGTTTGTAGAGCTCGGGGAAGAAAGTTCGCGCGAAAGTCTGTGGCGTGTACTCCTTGCCTTCGTAAACGAACTTCAGCGGCAGATCGCCGACGGCATCATGAAAGATGATCTCGACGTCCATCATCGCCTTTTGCAAGATGGCGCCTTTCTTGGCGGTGTCGGACGTGCTCTTCATCTCGAACTTCGCGCGGTCGATCACGTTTTGAACGTAGGTCTGAAGACGAGTCGATAATGGCGGCTTGTCGAAATCGCGGGCCGGTTTCCAGACGCTCTCGGGAACGAGTCCGGCGCGACGAACTTGAAATCGAGAGAACGAGGCCGTCGCCCCGAGCATGATTTTTTCGGTCGGGTCTTCGGACTTCAGTGCCCGATATGCCGTATCCGCCCAATGGATGACGGTGAGATGTTTCGCGGAGAGCGCGATCTTCGAATTGGTTCGCGAGGAGTAGCTTTGCTCGAGAGAGCTCGACCACGAGTAGAGGTGGCAGGTGCCGAGCGCGCACTGATCCTTGATGTCGCCGGCGCGGCCGAGCTCGTGGGAGTACTTGGTTGAGTGCTCAAAGTTGGCGCGAAGAGTGCCGAAATCGGCTCCCGATGCCAGGGCCGGGTCCTCGAAAAGGGTCTCGCACGTGGGCTTAGATGCGGCCCATTGCCCGGAGAGGAGAATCGTCGAAAGAATGATCAAAACTCGAGTTCGCATGGGATCCGGTAGTCCAAATCACATGCCAGCCCGAGCCCATTAGGACGACTGACCCGTCACTATAACGCCGAGTTATCGTGCCTTTTTTCCTGCGCTTCGCTCTTCATCCCTCAGTCGCCGAGCTTCCGCGCCCCAGCCACCGATGACGGGCACATCCCGTCGAGCGCAATAGACCAGAAGCCCGATTCCGATCGCGAGCATGCCGAACGACAACACTTGTCCTCGTGTGAGGCCGAAAATCTGATAGCCGATTTCGGCATCGGGAAGTCGGAACTGTTCTCCGAGGATTCTCATCAGACAATAAGTCGTGAGCCAGATGCTACCGACGACGCCGGGCTTGCGCGGTTTTCGCCAGAAGAAGAACGTCACGAGGAAACTCAGCACGCCCTCGAGGAGCGCTTCGATCAGCTGCGACGGATAACGGGGAGTGAGATGCGGACCGAGGGCCATGCGAACGGCTTCGTTCCCGCTTTCGATGGCTTGGATCAAATTGTTGATCATCGACTGGACAAATCCGCGCGCCATCGTGCTCGTGCGGATCTGCGTGATCGACGTGTTCCACTGATCGAGATTTCCGCCGAACGCAGTCACGGCCTCGGTCATTCTCGGGATCAGGTCCGGGCCTGAAGTGAGATCGGCGATTTGTTTTTCCCGATCGTGCTTGAGCCAGAGATACATCTCGCCGGGAAATTTCACCGGCCACGGCCACCACGAAGCAGCTTCACGACCGAAGAGCTCACCGTTGATGAAGTTCGCGATGCGACCCAAAATGATTCCGCCGGAGCCGCCGAGGCCGACGAGATCTCCGAGATGTCGCCAGTCGAGGTCGTGGCGGCGCGCAAAGAGAACCGCGGCGATGAAGACACCCGCGATGCCTCCATGACTCGCCATGCCACCTTCCCAGACTTTCAGCAGGCTCCAAAACGGAAAGCTCGAGGAGAAGTCGGTCAACAACTCAGGACTGTAGAAGAGCGCGTAACCCACGCGTCCACCGATCATCGTTCCGAGCACGAGATAGGTGATGAAGTCGGTGACTTGCTCGGCGTGGATCGTTCGCCGACCGCGCTTTGCCATGAAGATCATCAGCAGCGCCGCGATGACGAAGCCCGCGAGGTAGGCCAAGCCATACCAACGAATTCCCATGTTGCCGCTGAATTGAACGAGAAACGGATCGAGGTTGTGAACCCAAGCTGTGTCTTGCATGAGCCTGAATGTATGCGGAGTCGACGCTTCAAGGGAAGTAGTCCAGGTGGAGCAATGACTCGACTCGCCATTCGACGGTCAAGTGCACGCAGGCAAAAGGAAAAAGTCGATGCGTTGACGTGCGGAAAAGAGATATAAAGAAGGCTCTAGCTCATC
>JAZKJB010000343.1:0-4588 GCA_040384505.1 Bdellovibrionota bacterium
TCGCCGCGTGCGAGCACCCCTCGGCGTCGTGTTCATGATTTTCGAATCGCGACCGAACGTCGTACTCGAAGCGTTCTCGCTCGCGTTCAAAACCGGAAACGCCATCGCACTTCGCGGTGGCTCAGATTCGAAGTCGACCGCAGGTGCTTTGTACGGAATCATTCGCGACACACTTTTGCAGCAGAGTCTCTCGGCAAACTCGTTCTACGGAATGATGGATTACGACCGCGCACTCGTTGAAGAGCTGCTCGGCCGAAAAGACCTGATCGACATCGTCGTTCCTCGCGGAGGCGAGCGGTTGATCGAATTCGTCGAGAATACGGCCGTCATGCCGATCATCAAGAATGATCGTGGGCTGTGCCACACATACGTCGACGACGAGGCCGATCTCGCGATGGCCATTCGAATCGTCACGAACGCGAAGACTCAACGCCCGGGCGTTTGTAATTCGCTCGAGACAGCACTCGTTCATCGTAAAGTCGCGTCTCAGGTGCTGCCGGAGCTTTATAAAGCGACGTTGAGTGCAGGTCTCGAATGGCGCTGCGATGACGAGTCGAAGACGTTGCTCGAGAAGTCCTTTGGCGCACAAACGAAGATCAAGTCGGCGAAGGCGAAAGACTGGGACACCGAACACCTCGATCAAATCATGAACTGCAAGATCGTCGCAGACCTCGACGAAGCGATCGCACACATCGAAAAACATGGCTCACGGCATTCGGAAGCGATCGTCACCAAGAACGAAGCCCGTGCACGCCGCTTTCAAAGCGACATCGATGCTGCTGCGGTTTACTGGAATGCGTCCACCCGCTTCACTGACGGGTTCGAATTCGGTCTCGGTGGTGAGCTGGGCATCTCGACGCAGAAACTGCACGTGCGCGGTCCAGTGGGTCTCCGCGAACTCACGACGCCGAGGTGGATTGGCGACGGAACCGGCCAAATCCGGTCCTGATCACCGGGAGAAGAGTGCCGTGCACTTCAACTTGTTCGCGGTCTTTTCGAACGTCGCGACGTAAGCGGCATCGGTGGGCCAGATCGGGGTGCTCGCGACTTTCGCACGAGCTTTGTCGAAGCTCTCTCTTCGCGAAATGTCGATCAAGATTTCCGCTTGTCCCCGACCGATCATGAGCGAGTTCGCCGAACTCATGAGCCCAGGCGACGTCTTCAGCCAGCCCTTTACGTTCGCGCGAAGTAAAACCGCAGCCCATGCTTTCTTGAAGCGTTCGGCATCGCGATTCTGCAAAACCATCTTGTGGATTTGGTTCATCAGGAGCTGGGCGGCCTTCGCATCGGGCGTCGATTCCGCAAGCATGACGCCGACATGTTCCCACTGCGCCTTCACTTCCACTTGAAAGATCAGATTCGCGAGCGTCGCTTGATCGGGCCCGAGAGACCAGAGCTTCGGGCTCGCCTGCCGAACGAACTCGAGCTCTTCTCGTGAGAACGCTCGACGTTCGAGGCTCTTCATTTGTTTGCGCGACAGCCCTTCGGCATTCATTGGGGCGAAGTTCCCTTTTTCATCCACGACACCGGGGATCTCGCGAAGCGGCTTCATGAGTGCGACGACTTCCGCGAGAGTGTCGGCTTTCGCGAGGGCTTTCATTCTGAACTCGACCGACATCTCGTGAGAAATAGCCGGGCCGAACGCGATCTTCACCAATTCGTTGAATTGAAAGTCGACAGAAACCAGTTCCCGAGCCAAGAGATCCATGCGGTCGTTCACGAGGCCTGAGAGCGCGAGATCCTTCTTCAACGTGACATTGGCCTTCGACGACGGAAGTTCCAACCAAGACGAGTAAAGCTCTTCTTGAATTACTTTGCGCGCAACGGCCGATGCAACGATCTGGTCGATCTTCGCGATGTCCGAAGCCGTCAACGCGCCGGCCTTGGTCTTCGTTCTCGCCTTCAGTCGCTCCATGTTACCGAGCTCAGAGTGATCGATCGCGCGACCGGTTCCGAGCATCTCGAAATACTGAACCGGTGTGAGACTCAAGGATTCAGGCACGACACGAAGAGCAGCCCGGTTCTTGAACACGACGAAATCGGCCCCTGCGAAGAAGAAGTCCGCTCCCTCACGCGCACGGGGATCGACGGTGAAGCGAATCGTTTGGCCCGTACCTTGGCCACCCTCGAGTCCCATGCGCGTATAGAAACCATCGCCATGCATCGCCGTTTCGCCTGAAACACGTGAGCGAGAAATCAAAACGTTCGGAACTCCAGTGTGCGCGCGAATGATGCTCTCGAACGCCGTCATCGACTTCGTTTCATGAGCGACGACCGTGAGCTTCAATTCACCCGCGGTTCGCCCCTCGCCTTTTCCGACCAGGCTCGTCTTCAGCGGCTCTTTCGTCATCCACCACGCGAGCGACTCCGGCACCCGAGCATCGTCGAGGACCGCAAGCTTCCGGTCGAGACCGAGGAGGCCGATCCATTCGATCGCATACTCGACGTCGATGGCGTGTTGAACGAGTTTCTTTCCATTCTTGACGAGCCAAACTTGCGCCCTAGGGCTTTCGAGATCGGTCTTCACGTCGAAGCTTTCGATGATCGACTCGACTCGAGCGAGATCCTCTTTCGTCATCGCGAGACCGAACTGGAAGGCCTTCGTGAGAAAGCGAACAGCTGAGAATAACGCCGGGTTGTCGCCGGCCTTGAATCGCGACGTCGTCTCGTGGGTCGGTGAGAAATAGTATCGAATCGTACCAGCGGTGACGTCTTTCAAGAATTGGCTCGGATGTGAATTCCAATCGCGAACGTCTCGTACTCGCGATTCACCGGCGAGCGGTTTCGTCAGCTCGATCAGTCCGGTGGAGTTCGAGTCGGTGTGCTGGTTCATGAAGTCCGCACTGCCGAGAATCGCTTCTTTGTAACCGGGTTGGCCAGCGACACCGATTTGTTGGCGCAGCGGACGAAATTCCCACTGACTCTTGCCGCCTTGAACGTGTGGATAGCGAGCGCGAACGAGCGACTGCAAAGCCGCCAATTGCTCTTTCATCGAGGCCGGATCGCCGTCGACGACGACGTCGAGGTCTTGCGTCGAGCGATAGATGTTCGTGTAGTCGTAATCGAAGCGTTCTTTCTGGAAACGAGCATCGCCTTTTTCCCGCTGGAGATCCCACTTCACGTAATGCGCGAAGCCCGCGGCCGTTCCACCGAAGAGGTACACCCGAAGGCCACGTTTCGCCGCTTCTTGACGAATGAACTCGAATTGTTCGACTCGGCCGAGGCGGGCCTCGACTTCGCGTTCGATCTCGGTCGTCGTAACGACCGCCCCGTCGGCCCACGCCGATGCGGTCGCGAGCGCGACGATGGAGCTGACCAAGATTTTGACGAAGCGGTACATCCTACAACTCCAAAGGTCCCGAAAGGACTGGGCTTCTCGAAGCGATTCGAGAGAGCTGGATTGCAGGTTCCGGGCCTAATTGCGCGATCGCCCATCCGTGAAATTTTGAACGACTTTTTCGCCGGCCCAGCCGATGCCGATCCGCGTGTATTTCGAGTTCAGAATGTTGCGCCGATGGCCCTTCGAATTCATCCAGGCTTTCATGAATCGCACGGGAGTTTGGTATCCGGCGGCGATATTCTCCCCCGCCCATCCGTACGGAACTTTCCCGCGCTTCAAGCGATCCGACATCGTGCGCCCGTCGGGTGACGTGTGCGAAAAGTACTTCCTCACATGCATGTCACGCGCGTGAGCTTGTGCGACTCGTGCGACCGATGGATCCCAAGTGAGTGGCTCCAATCGTCGCTTCGCTCGCTCGGCATTCGTGATCTGACAGATGTCACGCAAAGGAGTCGACGGAGCTTCTGCGCAGGCAGAATCCCCGTAGGACTGAGCGGTGGCTGGAGGAGAGAAAGAGAGTGCGAAGAAGAGGAGCGCGGTCGAGAAAACACCTGAGAAAAAGCCGAGACGAATCGTCATTGCGAGGGAACTCCTAGTCGTTGGTTGTCTGTGCTTGAAGCGAACTCTTAACACGGGCTTCGCTACACAAACTTTTCGTTTGCCGAAATGGCGGGGCGCTCGGTCCCGGAGTGAGGCGAGATGGCTGCCGAAATTGAGCGAGCATCTGGTAAATAATTGTGGGTTCGGCTCGGAGTGTGACGACCTAACTCATGATGAAAACAGGATTGTTCATCCAAAGGCGCGCGGGCCCTGGCCTTGCTGTTCTCGATGAATAGGCCTTCTTCCTTAGTTCTCGATAGGAGTTCGAACGTGATCTCTCCGTTCTCGCGCGCGTTCACAACTTTTGCCGCTTTATCGGTCGTCGCAGCTTCCACTGCGCACGCTCAATACGGAACGTATCCGACGTACACTCCCCCGGCGCCTACGTACGCACCGACATATGCGCCGACTTACGCTCAGCCCGCACCCACAGCTTACGCTCAGCCTGCACCTACATATGATGTCGGCTACGGTCGCACGTACATGCCGGAGTCTTCGGCTTATCCCCCGTACACTTATGTTCCGACTCCGCTGTTCGGCCCCTTCTACGACAAGACTCCTTACACTCCGTTCGTCATCGCACCGCTCGCGGGCCAGATTCAGACTCTCTTGAATACGAGCGTCGCGATCGAAATCGGCGACGTCGCC
>JAZKJB010000344.1:0-2995 GCA_040384505.1 Bdellovibrionota bacterium
CGGCGGCAACCTCGACCTCGCAGCGGCGTACGGCTGCGAGGTGTGGTGTTCGGCGCACGACCTCGAACGCGTCCCGGGCGCGAAGCGCGGGCTCTCCGATGGTGAAAAATCATCGTTCTCGGGATTCGAGTGGGAAACATGGGCGATCCCGGGCCATACGCTCGGGCAAGTCGCATTTCATTTCCCCGAGGCAAGATCGCTTTTCGTTGGCGACACGTTGTTCTCCATGGGCTGTGGTCGCCTCTTCGAGGGAACGCCAGAGCAGATGCATGCGAGCTTATTGCGGCTCACGAGCGCACCACCAGACACTCTCTTGCATGTCGGACACGAATATACTTTACGAAATGCGGAGTTCGCAGAGAGCGTCGAGCCCGGGAACTACGAAATTCGAAAACGAGCCGAGCGCGCTAGGAAGCTCGGCCGCGTGGTCCCATCGTCGACCGTCGCAGATGAATTGCGATCCAACCCGTTTCTCAGGCTGAGCTCACCGGAAATTCGACATCACTTGGGCTGCGCTCCGGAAGTTCCCGACGTCGAAGTCTTCGCGCGACTCCGCGAGATGAGAAATACGTTTTGATGAGGGTCGAGCAAAATTTGAGTCAGACATCGTGAATGAATGTCGACCATGAACTTTCAGAACTCGACCTTCCAAATGAAATTCGCTCCTCCCACCCCGCTCCATTCGCCCGGATCGCGAATGGAAATCGCTCTCATGGACGGATGATTCACGCGCTACGGAAGTCTGCAGTGCGAAGATGCGCACCACGCGCACACACGGACGTCACGGAACATTTGGTTCACGATTGCCGTGCTCGCGATCTCACTCCCCAAGCGCAGAAACATCGCGTTAGTTAGACGTGAAGCAATCCAGCGCTGGAGTCATGGCGTGTCAGTCATTCGCAATTCACCGGCAACCGGCACCGCTCACGCGTCGTCGCTCACGTCTTCGATAAGAATCTCAGCGACGCGCAGGTCGTCCATCCATGAGAGCTACTTTCGCTCCGCATTCCGGGCGGATCGAGCGGGACCTCGAGGAGAGTTCAAATGAAGAAATGAAAATCAGATAGTCCGGTCGGCTCCGCGCACAGAGCTCACCGCTCAAACCCGAACCTCAAAGCTGATCGTATTTCCGATTACTCCCGCGAGCCTTGTCGACGGGATACTTCACGGCGCTCTTCGCGATCTTTCGCTCGCAGGCCTTCACGAGATCGATTTGGTGGCGACCGGCGAAACGGAGGATGAAGAACAAGCAATCGGCCAGCTCGTCCTCGATCTCTTCGCGTTTCGTCGGGTCGTCGAACATTCGCGTGATTTGTTCATCGGACTGAAAACGAAAGTGCTCGAGAAGCTCCGCGGCTTCCGTGATGAGGCCGATCGCGAGCTCTTTGGGCGGATGGAATTGATCCCAGTCGCGCTCCTCGCAGAACTTTTGAACCTTCGCGACGAGAGCTTGTATGTCGCTCATTTCCACCCTTCCGTTTCCCCGACAGCTTGGTTAAGCTCGATGACGATGTCAAACGATCCGATCGAGCTCTTCCGCTCCTCCTTCGCGAAAGTTCCGGGGCTCATGCACGCCAATAACGCCGGCGTCGCTCCGCTTTCGCTTCCCGCTGCCGAAGCCGTCAAGGCATGGACCGATCGATTCTCGCGGGAAGGCATGCATTGCGCGCTCACCGCGATCGAAGAGACGGAAAGAACCCGAGTGAAGTTGGCTCGCACACTCGGCTCGAAGCCGGAAGAAGTCGCGTTCTTCCAGAGCGCCGCCGGTGCGATTTCACAAGTCGCACTCGGGCTCGAGCTGAAAGCCGGCGACGAGATCGTCGTCTGGGATCAAGAGTATCCTTCGAACTTCCATCCCTGGCGAATCGCAGCCGAACGAGCGGGCGCGAAAGTGGTCGTCGCGAAATCACCCGACGATCTCTCGATGCCGCTCGAGCGAATTCAAGACGCCGTCACGCCGCGAACGAAAGTCATCGCGATGAGTTGGGTGCAGTATCGAACTGGCGCGATCATGGACTTGAAGCCCCTCACCGATTTCGCGCGAGCGCGCGGGATCTTCACCTGCTCCGACATCATACAAGGTGCGGGACTGCTTCCGTTCGATTTTCGCGAATCGGGCCTCGATGCGGCTTGCGGTGGAAGTCACAAATGGTTCGTCTCGCCCATCAGTGCCGGATATCTGCTGATCAAAGAATCGCGCATCCCGGAAATTCGCCCGACGACAGCAGGCGCGATGAGTTTCGGAACTCCCGATTCCCTTCCCACGCTGAACGACGTCCTGAAGCCTGGCGCCCAGCGGTTCGAACCTGGTTCCCGCGGACTTCTGGAATTGATCGGCCTCGGCGCGAGTCTCGATCTCATCGAAAAAGTCGGCATCGCTCGTATCGGTCAAGAAGTCGAATGGCTCGCGCGCTTGCTCATGCACGAGCTTCGCGAGATCGGCTACGTGATCAACTCTCCGCACGGAGCTCATCATCGCGGTTCGATCGTGAACTTCAAGCCGGGCCTCCACTCGGCCGCAAAAACGGAAGATGAAATCGATGCGCGATTGAAAGCCGCGAAAATCAGTTTCGGCAGGCGGCCACCCGGCGTTCGGCTCTCGCTCCACGCATTCAACACGAAAGACGACGTCGATCGCTTGATCGAGATCCTCTCATGAGGATCGCTCTCGTCACTTGCCTGGAAAAACCGGAAGGAACGTTCGACGATCAACTCTTGCGAACGGCTCTGATCAAAGCGGGACACACGGCGAACTTCCTCGTCTGGAATGGCGCCGCGGACTGGGCCTCTTACGACACCTGCCTGCTTCGATCGACGTGGGATTACCATCGCAATCTCAAAAAATTCCTCAGCTGGCATCAAAACACGTCGAAGAACCTTCGGGTCGTCAACGGGACGGAGCTCGTTCGATGGAACTCCGACAAGAGCTACCTCTGCGAGCTCGGTAACGCCGGCATTTCCGTCGTCCCGACGAAGGTGTTCACGCAAGCCAAGG
>JAZKJB010000344.1:3005-3463 GCA_040384505.1 Bdellovibrionota bacterium
ACGAAGCAACTCGAAAATGCCAGAGTGATCGTGAAACCGACGGTCTCTGCGACGGCGGAACTCACGTACCGTCTCGATTCGACGAAAGACCTCGAGAAAATCGTGAACGGCGTGCTCGAGCGAAGCGCTCTCATCCTTCAGCCTTACGTCGAAAGCATCGAACCGGACGGCGAAATTTCTCTCATCTACTTCAAGGTCGCAGGGAAAATCCGATATTCCCATTCCGTCATGAAGAAGGCCAAACGTGGCGAATACCGCGTCCAAGAGGAATTCGGCGGAAGCGTGGAGAAATTCAACCCGTCGAGCGACGCCATGAACGCGGCGAAGAAAGCACTCGATGCAATACCACACGAATGGGCCTACGCGAGGGTCGATCTCGTGGATTGGACGACACGCCCGAAAGTCGGCGAGCTCGAGCTGATCGAGCCCGAACTCTTCTTCCGACTTCACTCCGATGC
>JAZKJB010000345.1:0-9303 GCA_040384505.1 Bdellovibrionota bacterium
CTTGCTCCTCGGACACATGCCTCCTGCATTCGCCACTACGGGCCGCCGTCGTCCAGACGACGGTCGGCGAGTACGCCGATGCCCCTCCGTGGAGGTCCGATGAACAAGGGAGCCCAGCCCCGGAGCTGAACGGAAACACGTCGTCTCGAGCCCACAAGCGCAGCGGCGTGGGCTCGATCTAGCGCAACTTCATTTCTCAAGCCGGATAGAGCAGGAATTCGCGGCGTGATGACGTCCACTCTTTTTCGTCGGGTACGCAGATCGCGTCCAAGTCTCCCGCTTTTGAATTCGAGTCGTCGATCCACTCGCGCAGCTGCGGACCGCCGTTGATCAAGTCGAAGGCGAGGCGGGTCTTCTCGTACTCGTAATGGAAATCGCGCCAGATTTCGTACTTCGGATGAACGACGCGAATCGCCTTCAACCAAAGACCGACGAGGCGATACGGACGGAAGCGTTCGTGATCGTAGGCCGAGTCGTCGACGTGAATCTGAAACCCCGAGCAGATCTTGCCCGCGTGTTTTTGAAACGTGGGAAGGAAGAAGCACGGGCGAACGCGACAGCCTTCCATCCACTGCGGCGCGATTTTTTGCATCTGCGCGAGCACTTTCGGCATGTCGAGATCCGGCGCACCGAGAGTTTCGAGCGGACGAGTCGTTCCTCTTCCCTCCGAGAGATTCGTTCCCTCGATCAAGACGGTACCGGGAAACGCGCGAGCCATCGAAAGCGTCGCGGCGTTCGGCGACGGATTCACCCACGACAGCTCGTTCAGCGGCCAACCAAAGCCGGGACCGCGAGTAGGATCGTAATTCTCCATCGCGATCACTTTCAAATCGACGTCGATCTTCAAAGTTTTTTTGAACCACAGCGCCGCCTCACCGAGCGTCAGTCCGTGACGCATCGGCAATCCTTCGGCGGCCCCGACGAAACTCACCCACCCAGGACGAAGCGCCGATCCTTCGACGGGACGACCCGCGGGATTCGGACGATCGAGAACCCAAACGGGCTTGCCGGCTTTCGCGCACTCTTCCATCACGTAGAGCAAGGTCGTGAGAAACGTATAGATCCGCGTGCCGACGTCTTGCATGTCGACGAGAAGCACGTCGAACGTATCGATCATGCGTTTCGCGGGTCTGCGAACTTCACCGTAAAGCGAGAAGATCGGAATGCCGTGCAAGGGATCGACGTAGTCTTCGGTCTCTTGCATGTTGTCTTGCTTCTCTCCCCGCATGCCGTGCTGAGGACCGAAAGCCGACGTGAGTTTCACTTTGCCCGTGGCCGCGATCGCGTCCAGCGAATGACGGAAATCCGAAGTCATCGACGCCGGGTGCGCCACGAGTGAAACGCGTTTTCCCTCGAGCTCGCGAAGAAGCTCGGGGGATGAAAGTAAACGATCGAGTCCGACACGGGTGGCAGTCATGAGGGAGATCCCCTTTGGCCCTGAGGCTCAAGTCGTGGGCCGTTGAAGTCGCGAAGTAAAACTCGAGCGCAAATGGAAATCCGGTTTCGCGCCCGCGTGCGTGAGCGCCCAGTACTCGCGCTCCCCGTTCACATATTCGATCACGGCGGTCGCACCGAAGACAAGTTCGCGCGAGGCGAGCAAGCCTTCGACTTCGGTGGCTCCACCACCACTGCTCGAAGGTCGAATCGCGCCGACGAGCCGAAAGTAGGGCTCCGCGGTCTTGAGCGGGACATGCATTCCGACTTCACCTTCCGCCCGACGCATTCCCGTTCGATAGGAGTCGAACGAATACAAATTCCAATCGCCCGACGGAGAAAGGTTCATCTCGAGGTAACCCTCGGAGTCAGGTCTCGAGACGAAGAGCTCGAGACACGTCCCCTTCCAGAGCTCGTCCCGACGCTCGCGTTTGGCGGGCCCTTTCGCTTCCGGCCACACCACGCGATCGAGAGCGAGGAGCGTCCCCGAGAGCAGGAATTCGAATTCGATGAGATCGGTGCGATGACGGACCTCCACCCTCAATTCGAGGCTCGAGTCCGGGGTCGCGGTGAAGGGCTTAAGGTGGAGCGAAGGCGTGTGCATCGCTCCGATTATAATTACGGGATCGGGTTCAAAACCATGATCTTGTGACGTGAATCTTCGGAGCTGCGCAAGATCGTTCGCTCGAAGCGCGAGACGTTTCCATCGCGCGTGATCTCGACGATGGTCGGGACCGGATCGAACACGTCGTGCTCGCGCCACATCTGATCGAACTCTGGTGATTTGCGACGAAGCGCCTCGATCGTTTCGAGGACCCACGGATGATCGAGCGAATCGCTCAACGTGGAGCGGAATTCGGCGACCGTTCGTTTCGCGAGCATCGACCAATCGTTGATCACGCTGCGATCGAAGTCGCAGAAGAAATATTCGACCAGATTCTGCTGAGTCGACGCCAAATCTTTGAGCCAAGGAAACGCGATCGCGGCTCGCGCGTTGATGGCGAGGACATCCCACCGAATCCCGAGAATGAAAGCCGGGACGTGGAGACTTTCTTCGATGAGGCGAAGCAAACTCGGCGGAGGGACTTCGACGCTACCGTCGAGCTCGCTTGGAGCAGCCTTGCCTGCGAGTGCGTACAGGTGGCGCATCTCCGCACCGTTCAACATCAGCGCACGCGCGAGACGACGTAATACTTCGGACGACGGCTGGATGTCGCGCGCCTGTTCGAGCCACGTGTACCAAGTCGTTCCGACACCCGCGAGCTCGGCGACTTCTTCACGCCGGAGACCCGGTGTTCGGCGGCGAGAGACTTGTGCGATGCCGACCGTTTCGGGTTTCATCTTCTCGCGACGCGAGCGAAGGAAGTCGGCGAGGTCGCGACGCTTTTGTTCACTGAGACCGGAGCGATCTTCACTTGCAGACGCAGCATTCGAACTCGGAACGGAACTCGTACCCAAAAGGTGGCCTCGCTTTTTCGATACCTATGATCCGCACAGAATAGGAAGACCATCAAACTAGGTAAATTTAAGAGTTGGTTAGCTTCGCGGTTCTTCGCGGAAGCCCCGAGGCGCTAAGCCTACGTACGCTCGTAGAAGCAACGCGTCGCCATGCGGCTTGAGACCCAGTCACCTATTGGCGAAGATGCCGCGCGATGATTCGACTCCTCCATACCTCCGATTGGCATCTCGGGCGCTTCCTCTTCGGCAAGAGTCTGCTCGAAGATCAGGCAGCCGCGCTCGATCGCATCGTCGAAATCGTCGATACCGTACGCCCGCACGCGATTTTGATCGCCGGTGACGTCTTCGATCGACCTCTGCCTCCCGAAATGGCCGTTCGCCTCTTCGATGACTTTCTGAGTCGCGTGGTGATGGAGCGAGGTCGGCCCGTTTTCTTGATTCCCGGAAATCACGACAGCGCCGAACGCCTCGGTTTCGCCTCTCGCCTGCTTCGCGACCGCGGCTTCACGATCTTCTCCAAACCCGAAGATGCACTGAAACCCGTTCGAGTGAGAGGCGACGACGGAGAAGAAGCGATGATCTTCGGGATCCCTTTCGTCGAGCCCGTTCAGATCGGCCGCCTTCTCGGTCGAGACGACATCCGAAGCTTCGATCAAGCGACTCGTGCGCTCACGACCGAAATGAAGAAGCAGATGGTGTCGGGGGTGCCTTCCGTTTTGCTTTGTCACGCGTTCGTCGTCGGCGGTGAAGCGTCGGATTCCGAGCGCGATCTCTATGTCGGTGGGTCGTCGCACGTCGATGTCGGCGCGTTCGAAGGTTTCGCGTACACCGCACTCGGGCACCTGCATAAACCCCAGCGTGCCGGGCACGACCGCGTTCGGTATTCCGGTTCGCTTTATACGTATTCCAAATCCGAAGTCGAACACGCGAAGAGCGCGAGCGAGATTCGACTCACCAAAGACGGCTCGTGCGAAGTCGTTTCGCATGCGATCGATCCCGCGAGACGTCTTCGCTATCTCGAAGACACTCTCGAAATTTTGGTGACTGCCGGATCGAAGGACGAAAGAAAAGACGACTACATCTTGGCCGGACTCACCGACCCTGGCCCGGTCGTCGACGCCCTCGCGAGACTGCGCGCGGTTTATCCGAATCTTCTCCACGTCTCCCGCGTTCAAGGAAGTTTCCGCCCGGAAGAAATTCCGATCGCAGCGAAGTTGCGTGAGCGTGAAGCGATCGACGAGCTCGATCTCTTCTCGGAGTTCGTGCAAGAAACGACGGGCCAAGCGCTGACGGCGGACGAGCGCTCGTTCGTTCTCGATTCGATTCGAGAGCTCGATCGGCCCGAGGGTGCGAGCACGTGAAACCCCTTCGCCTCCGGCTTCAGGCTTTCGGTCCCTACCCTCGCGATTCGGTCGTCGATTTCCGACCCCTGCGCGCGGGCGGACTGTTTCTCATTCATGGCCCGACGGGCGCCGGCAAAACTTCGATCCTGGACGGGTTATGTTTCGCTCTCTTCGGAAGCGCGAGTGGTGGCGAGCGCGCTTCCGATGCCCTTCGTAGCGATCGGGCCGCGAACGATCTTTTGACCGAAGCGAAACTCGAGTTCGCGCTCGGGACCGACGTCTACCGAGTCACACGTGAACCGAAGCAGGAGATCGCGAAGAAACGTGGAGATGGTCTCAAGGTCTCTTTGCCAAAAGGTATGCTCGAGAAGCTCGCGCGCGGCAGCGACGGCTCCGAAGGCGAACTCGATGCGGCCACCTGGGATCTCGTCGCCAGCGGCGACACGAAAACCACCGAAGCGGTCGTCGGTCTCCTCGGGATGAACGAAGACCAATTCCGTCAGGTCGTCGTATTGCCACAAGGACAATTCCGAAAATTCTTGTCCACCGGTTCGACCGATCGCGAAGCACTCCTCGAGCAGCTCTTCCGCTCACACCGCTTCCGCGAACTCTGCGAGACGATGCAAAAGCAGGCCGATGGCTTGGCGAAACAAATCTCGGAGCGGCGAACGAAAGCCGCGGCGCTGCTCACGTCACTCGAGGTCGCGACCGATGCGGATCTCGATCGCCTTGCCGACGAAGCACGGGCGAGGCTTTCATCACTAGAAAGCGGGGGGCCTGAGCTCGATGCTCGCCACAAAGTCGCATCGGACCGCTTGACCGCCGCAAAGGCTCTCGCGAAAGCGAATCAAGAGCTGGCAGTGGCGGAAGCCAAGCGCCGACAGCTCGAAATCGATCGCATGGAAGTCGAAGGCGTTCGCAAACGCCTTGCCGACGAACGCCGCGCTCGTCCCGCGATGGAAGCCGATCGGCGCGTGCTAGAAATCGAAAGCGATATCGTGAAACTCGGTCGCGAAGCGAATTTGGCCGAAGACGCTCGCATCCGCGCGGTTGCGGAAGCGACGCGGTCTCGCGAGCTTCTCGAAGCGCTGGAAGCCAAACGCCCCGAAGTTCGCGACTGGGAAAGCGAAAAGCAGAAGCTCGAAGAACTCTTGCCGAAGGCGGCCCGACTTCTCGCCGTTCGAGACGGTCTCGCCCTTGCCCGAAAAGAGCTCGCGACCCGCGACACGGAAAGCGAAAGCTTTGCGACTCGGTTGAAGTCCCTCAAGGATTCACTTCCGCAACTTCGAAAGCGAATCGAAACTCTCCAGGAGAACATCGCTCGTTCTGCGGAAAGCGCCGACGAGTACGCGCAGCTGAAAGAAGACCATAAGGCCGCGACCGATCTCTTCAAGCGCTTGAGCGAATTCGACAAGAAGCGCGAGCTCGCAGCGACGACGCAAGTTGAACTCGAGCGCACCGTTGGCGAATGGACCACGGCTCAACGTGACGTCACGCGAATGAAGCTCTCCTATCATCAAGCTCAAGCCGCACGTCTCGCGGCTGAATTGAAGGACGATGCCCCCTGCCCCGTCTGTGGAAGTACGGAGCATCCGAAGCTCGCGAAGCCGACGAAAGACGTTCCCACGCCTGAAGTTCTCGAAGCCGCGGAAGCGGAGCTCGCGAAGAAGACCGAACTCCGGGCGCGGGCGACGTCGCGCGCGGAAACGCTAAGCGAAGAGATCCGCCTCGCGACCGAAGAATTCTCGAAGTCGCTCACTGGTTCCGATGAAACGTGGAAACCACAAGTCGTAGCTCGCGGAACCGCATTGAAGACTCGCATCGATGCGATCGAGGCGATTCGCACGGCAGCCAAAGAAACTCAAAGTGAACTTTCGAAAGCGCGGTCGGAACGAGAGCGAGTCGAGAGCGAATTCACTTCACTCGAAACGAAGACGGCCGAGAGTGCGAAAGCTCGCGACGAGGCTCGCTCGAAAGTGCGCGATCTCGAAGTCCGCGTGACCGAGCTCGAAGCCGACGTGCCCGCGGATCGCCGAGATACCGCAGCTCTCGAAGCGAAGAAGAAGACGCTCATGCTCTCGCTCGAGAAGTTTCGTCAAGACGAGATCTCGGCTCGAACCAACGGCGACCGCGCGAGCGAGACCGGCGCGAGGGCGACGGAGCGTGCGAAGACACTCACGGAGCAAATCGTAAAGCGAACGAGCGATCTCGAAGGTGCGATCGCGACTCGCGACACGGTTTCGAAGCAAGCGGGCTTCTCCGAGATCGCGAAAGCCCGGGAAGCTGCGATCCCCGAAGGCGAAGTCGCAAAACTCGATCTGCGCGTGAGAGATTTCGAGGCCGATTGGGCCCGCACCGACGACCGAGTCCAAAAACTCGGTAAAGAAGTCGCGTCCTCCCCGAGCGATCTCCGCGATCTCGCTACGATCGAAACCGAATTCGGAGAAATCGATCGCAGCCGCACCAACCAACAAGCGGAAAGGCTGGAGCTCGCGAGAAGAATCTCGCAACTCGATGCCGCCCGCGAGCGCTCGAAAGTGGCGATGACGGAAATCCTGCGACTCGAAGAACGTTACCGTTTGATCGGACGCCTCGCCGACGTCTCTCTCGGTCGCCCGCCGAACGAGCTCAGGATCAATTTCCAACGCTACGTTCTCGCGTCACGCCTCGACGAAGTGCTCGAGCAAGCCTCGCGCCGATTACTTTCGATGAGCAGCGGACGGTTCACTCTCAGACGGTCGACGAAAAGCGACGACAAGCGAAAGACTGCCGGCCTCGATCTCGAAGTCGAAGATGCGTTCACGGGAACGACGCGCGGAACGGCGTCTCTCTCGGGCGGCGAAGGTTTCCTCGCGTCTTTGGCACTCGCACTCGGATTGGCCGACGTCGTGCAGATGCATCTCGGTGGTGTTCGTCTCGAAGCCGTCTTCGTCGACGAAGGCTTCGGCACTCTCGACCCCGAATCTCTCGAGCTCGCGATGCGCGTTCTCGCCGACCTTCAAGCCGGCGGACGCCTAGTCGGAATTATTTCTCACGTTCCAGAACTGCGCGATCAAATCGCACGTCGTCTCGCCGTGAGAAAGACCGTGGATGGCAGTGAGATCGCCTGGGAAACTGCTTCGATTTAACCTCCCGTAAAATCGCGCCCGCGAGACTTCACGCAACCTTTCTTCAAGCTGGTCGAAGGTCCAGCCGAAGCGTTTCTTGGTCCCGAGAGGACTAGAGTGGGGTGCTATGTCGGCAGGCGTATTACCGAGACTGGCAGTGCGATTACGTTCGGCTTTCCCGGATGCGGGACTGGATGTGGAGCAAGATCGTCTCGTATTGAGACTCACGACTCCGTCCCCGCGAACCATCGAGTTCTCATCGACGCCCGTCCCGACCGCCGGCCACGAGCCTTATCAGGTCATCCAGGCCTCTCTGCGCTTTCGCTTCGATGCTCTCGATGAAATCCCCGTCCAAGACTTCCTGCGCCTCATCGCCGCCGAAAACGCGGGCCTTCGCGGCGTCACGGTCGTCTCCGACGAAATCGAAGGCCGTCGTGCGATCCGCGTTCGCGCTTCGTTCCTCGGCGTTCGTGGCCGCACGAAAGACGAAGCGGAAAACGTCTTGATCGACGTGCTTTCGCTCGTTCGCTTCTCACGCTTACTCGAAGACCGCATTCTCCGCAGTACTGCCGCAGGCCTCTTTTGCGTGGAGATGTATCACAGCCAATATCTCTCGAAGACCGGCGGTCGCAATCGGTATGTGAACTACGCCCGCAGCGTCTTTCAAGGAAGCCCCGACCGAATTCTCGGCGAAGTGACTCGCGTCTTGAAAGACGACCACGGCTTCGACGTGCGTTCGAACGGCGTCACTCAAATGACTCTGACCACCGACGACCGCGACATCGAGATCAACGTGCGGGTGCCGGAAGAAATCCCGATGATGGTCTTCAGCGCTCGTCTGCCGGTTGCACCGATGGACCAGCGCAAAGCTCACGCGCTCGCCGACAAACTCAATCGCGCGATGATCGTCGGCCACTTCGAGGTGGTCACGACCACCGGCGGCTCACGCAACTGCGCCATCGCATTCTCCGCGTGGAAACACATGACGAACGATCTTCGCCTGTACGCCGTCGACCACCTGGTCGCGACCCTTCTGCAATCAGCTGAGATGGTACGCGCAGATGAACCGACCCGCGCTCTCGCACCGAACTGGTCAGACGCAAGCGCCCGCCGCGCCGCCTGAACCGGCGGCGATCCAATGACGAGGTACGGACACACCTTTGCGACTCGGCGCTCGGCTGACGCCGTGGTGGATCTTCGAGAGGCACGCGAATAGCAAGTTGACCCTGAATGCCTCGGAAGAAACTCGTCTACACTCATCATTTTCCTTACCACATTTGGGCAAGGTCAAATAATCGGGAGTGGTTCTATTTGCCGACGGAAGTCGTCTGGAGAATTTTCGCTGAAGAGCTAGTCCGAATCACCAAGTCGCACGAGCTGCTCGTTCACGCCTTCGTCTTGATGAACAATCACTACCATATGATCGCTTCAGCACACGAAGACTTCCCGCTGCACGACGTGATGCAGATCCTTCAGAAATCAGTGAGCAGAGCAATTAACAAGAGGGCCAGTCGGACGAATCACGTCTTTGGAGGGCCGTATAAAGCAAGCCTCATCAAAACAGATCTCTACTATGCCACGGCATTGAGATACGTGGCGCAGAATCCGATCCGCGCGAAACTCAGCCAGAACGTCGAGGGGTATCGCTTCTCGACTTTCTCGCATGACGATATCCCGACTTGTTCACCATTATCCGGAATCGCCGCCAAGATCTCGACGACGGATTTGTCCACCTGGCTAAACAGCGAATGTAGTACGGAACAAGCGCTTTCAATTTCTAGGGGACTAAAGAAAACAGTGTTTAAACCCGTGTTTCCCAGGACGTAACACGCACTGTCTCAAAAGTGTGTCCGTACCTTAAGGGCAGATCGTCGCGTTGAAGGTTCCTGTGATCGTGCCCTTTGGTGAAACCATTTCGAGGGAGCCTTGGACGGTCGAGGCCGTGACGTTTTTTACGTCGA
>JAZKJB010000346.1:0-2600 GCA_040384505.1 Bdellovibrionota bacterium
GAAGGAGCACAAACAAGTTCGCGGGCTGATCATCGATTTGCGCCGGAATCCCGGCGGTCTCCTTGATCAGGCCGTTCGAATCAGCGACTTCTTCCTGGAGGGCGGCACCATCGTCAGCACGATCGGTCGCAACAAGAAGGACAAAGAGGTCATCACGGCGAAGAAAGAAGGAACGTACTCAGGCTTCCCGATCATCGTTCTCATCAACGAGTATTCGGCGAGTGCGAGCGAGATCTTGGCCGGAGCGCTTCAAGACAACAAACGGGCGCTCATCATGGGTCAGCGCAGCTTCGGAAAAGGCTCGGTCCAATCGGTCGTGAAACTCGGAGACGGTTCGGGACTGAAACTCACGGTCGCTCGTTACTACACACCGAGCGGTAAATCGATCCAGTCCGAAGGTATCAAACCCGACATCGTGATCGAAGACGTCGACACCGATGCTTACAAAAAAGCGATCATCCGCCGCGAAGTTCGGCGCGAAAGCGACATGCAAGGTCATCTTCTCGGCGACAAAGAGCGCGAGGACAAAGAGAAGAGCAATGCAGCTCCGAAATCTCCCGACGATATCAACTACTGGTGGAAACAAGATGCGGGCGTGAAGAAAGCGAACCTGACGCCGAAGGAAAAACTCCTCAGCGAGGATTTCCACGTGCAGCAGGCTTACAACTACTTGCGGGCGTCGAAGATGATGGAAGCCTACGGTGTGAGCGCGGGTCCCGCGCTCTCGGAAGCCCCTGCCGCGCCGCAGGCCACTCCCTCTCAGAAAAAGTGATGCTCTCGCTCCCTCCTCGTGCCTAGACTTCAACTAGGCATAAGGAGGTTCGCCATGTTCAAAGCTACGCTTCTCGTCGTTCTCGGTTTACTCGCAGGCAGCGTCACGGCTGGGGCGGCGACGGGTTTCGAAACAGGAAACGAATTCCAGTCCGTCGAACTTCGCGGTGAACTGAGCGTCACGTGCCCGGGCCGCATGGGCGGCTACATCACGGCTTACTATCGCTGCGCCGGCGAAACCCTCGATCCCGTCGAGTTCGCACGCTTTCGTCCCGAGACTCCGGTCGACGCCGATGCCGTGGAATTGAAAGCGCTCCACGCCGACGGATCGTCGCGCACGAAGTCCGGCGGCTACAGTTCTTCGAAATCACGCAGCGACTACTTCAATCTCTGGATCCTCACGCTCACTCAGCGTCCGCTCCTCGAGATGGGCGTGAACACGGTCGGCTACAAGATGAAAAAGAAGGGCGCCATCGTCGCAGAGGGCACGTTCACCGCGACGGTGAAAGACGGCGGTCGACGTGAGTGCGAATTCGAGAGATACCACTCGCAAAACCCCGCGGATTGCGAAAACGGCGACAACGTCTGCCAGTACGACTTCGAACAGCAGAACTACTGTCAGCGCTGATCTTCAACAACTCGTCCCGAGAAGCTCGAGCTCGCTCAAGGTGAGCTTCTCGTTGGTTTCGCCGGCCGTGTCGAAGGTGAGTCCCTTCGCGAGCCAGCGACGGTCGAAGCTCTTCTCGAAGTTCATCACGATCGAGGCCGGAGTCGCGCCCTTTTCGAAAAGCTCGTCGAGCGTAACGCCCAAAGTTCTCTTTTCCAGGCGCTGTCCGTCGTCTTGAACGATCAATGTCGTGTGGAAAACCTTGGGGAGTCGAGGCTCGGCGCCTTCGTACGATGCGAGCCAAGTTTGAATTCCGCGTTGAAGCGCGGCAGCTGAAGAAAGATCCACGCTGCGAACCAGGAGAGCGTAACCACCGTCGAAGTCGTCGATCGCGCAAGCCCAGTGGTAAGCGGGAGTGAACGTCGTCGGCTCCGGTAAGCCCGAGCCATCGAGCTCGAGTGCGCTTCGAGAAACGATGAAGTCGTCGTGTCCTGATTCCGCAGGCATCTTGAATCGCCATGCGATCGAGTCGACCGCATTGAACGTGCGACGCGGATCGAGCGTGCGACACCGGCCGCTATAGATATGGCCCGGCCCGTGCGGAGCCGAGGCCATCGCGGACACCGCGGCCTGCACTTCTCGCCGCGAACAATCGCATGGATAGACTTGTTCAGATCGAACGGCATTCTCGAAAACGGAGAGGTGCCGTTCGTTGAAACGGCTTTGCACGAGAACGACATCGGGCTCGAGACCTAGCGCGCGCATGTCGCGCGTTTGCTGTTCGCGCGCGCCCGAGATCACTCGCGGCCGATCGATGTCTTCGAAGCGTACGACCCAAGGAATTGAAAGGGAGCGAGCCCAGCGCTCCGAGACCCATGCGGTTCGGAGGTTCCCCAAATGAAGACGCCCCGTCGGAGACGGGGCGTATCGGACGCCAGAAGTGAGCGGCGCTTTTTCGATGGTCATTCGAGGCCGTCTAACTTCTCACTTATTTTCGTCGTCTTTCGCGAGCTCTTCCTTCGGGACGTCTTTGATCTTCGACTTCGCGACCAGGAACTCGAGCACTTTCTCTTCGGTGACTTGGTAAGAGAGGCGCGATTGCTTCTCTTGGTCACCGTAGAATTCGCGGATGCGAGCGAGCTCGATACCGGTCTGCTGCGAATACTCCTGGAGTTTTTTCTCGAGATCGAGGCCAGAGTCTTGTACCTCCGCCGCCAGCCAA
>JAZKJB010000346.1:2610-9705 GCA_040384505.1 Bdellovibrionota bacterium
GAGTTTTTTCTCGAGATCGCCTTTCGTCGCCTTCAGCTCGTGCTCTTCGGCGATCGTGTCGACGAGGAAGCTCGACTGGATCATGTACGCGGCCGTCTGTTCGAAGTCGGTGTTCCACTTGTTCTCGTACTCGCCGTACTGCTCTTCGCCCATGCCTTGCTGTGACATGCGCTTCTTCATGTCTTCGACGAGGGCCTTCTTCTGCTCGGTGAGAAGGGACTTCGGAACTTCGACCGGGTTCGCGTCGACGAGGGCTTTCATCAGGCGGTTCTTGAGATCGTCTTGAACGCGTTTGCCTTCGCGCTGTTCGAAATCGTCGAGGATCGCCTTACGAAGCGCTTCCATGTTCTCGTAGGGGCCGAGACCTTTCGCGAACTCGTCGTTCAGCTCGGGGAGTGATTTCTTCTTGAGCTCTTTCAACACGACTTCGAACTCGACCGGCTTACCCGCGAGCTCGGCCGCGTGATACTGCTCGGGGAACTTCACCGAAATCTTTTTCGTCTGGCCGTGCTTCATGCCGACGATGCCTTCTTCGAAACCAGGAATGAACGTGTTCGAACCGAGCTCGATCGAGTGGCCTTCGGCCGAACCGTTCTCGAGCTCTTTGCCGTCGACGAAACCTTTGAAGTCGATCGTCGTCACGTCACCCATTTGAGCCGGGCGATCTTCGAGAACCGGAACGGTCTCGGCGCGGCCCTTGCGGATGTCATCGAGAGTCGCATCGACGAGCGCGGCGTCGATCACGAGCTTTTCACGCTTCACTTCGAGGCCTTCGACTTTCTTGAGAGTCACTTTCGGGCGCACTTCGAATTCGGCGGTGAACGCGAAGTCCTTGTCGAGCTCGACGGGATCGAATTCGATCGTCGGATAGCTGATCGGATCGAGCGAATGCTCTTTCAAAGCCGTGGCATATTTCGCCTGAATGAGATCTTGAACGACATCTTGCTTCACGCGGTCGCCGTACAACGACTTGATCGTCGCGAGCGGAGCCTTGCCTTTGCGGAAGCCCTTCACTGCGGCATGCTGCTGGATGCCCTTGAACGCGCGCTCGAAAGCTTCTTGTACTTCCGCGGCCGGGACTTGAATATTGAGCTTACGTTCGAGCGTCGAAACGCTTTCGAGGTTCGTCTTCATCGGAACTCCAAGAATTGACTAATGTAAAAGAGGTCCATTCTTAGGAGAAAGAGGCGGGTTTTGCAAGGGCAGGCAGCAGTTCCATGGTCCGACAAAAAGATCGTTTTCGTCTCCGGCAAAGGCGGGGTCGGAAAATCGCTGGTCGCGGCCGGTCTCGCCCGGGAACTCGCTCGAAGTGGCCGTAAAACGCTCCTCGCCGAGATCGGCGAGACCAGTTACTACCAGGACTTCTGGGGTCTGCCTCGGGTCGGTCATGTTCCCACCCGAACGGCCGACGGTTTCGACCTCGCCCTCTGGAGCGGGGAGACCTCCCTTCGTGAATACGTTTTGTTCTATTTGAAGATGGAGCGCCTCTATAGCCTGTTCTTCGAGAACAAGGTGATGCGGGCCCTCGTGAACGTCGCTCCGGGGCTCGCCGAGATCGCGATCCTCGGAAAAGTGACGAGCGGTCTCCGCAAAGTCGGACCCCCACTCGACTACGACACGATCGTCGTCGACAGCTATGCGACGGGACATGCGCTCGCGTTGTTCCAAGCGCCGAAGGGAATGAAAGAGGCCATCGGGTTCGGACCGATGGGTCATCACAGTCGCGAAATCGACGAGATTCTCCGCGATCCGAAACTCACCGCGTACGTCGTCGTGACTCTTCTCGAGGAGCTCCCGGTCAGCGAAACTCTCGAGTTCCGCCTGGCTCTCGAAAAGGAACTCGGAATCCTCGCCGATGTCGTCGCCAACAAGGTCGTCGAGTTTCCGGTCTCGCGAAACGAAATCGAAGAAATCGCGTCGGCGAACCGCGGCGGCCTCGGTGAATTTTCCGATTACCTCCGAGCCATCGACAAGAGGCAGGAGAAGTATCTCGACCAGCTCACGAAAAGCGGAGTCGGCTTGCGGAAAGTCCCCCTCGTGTTCTCGGCCGATCCGAACGTTCTCGTGGAAAAAGCGGGGGAGGCGTTACGGAAAACCTAGATCGCATCCTCCTCGAAAATCGCGTGGTCGTGTGCGCGGGTAGCGGTGGCGTCGGAAAGACGACGATGTCGGCCGCTCTCGGCGTACGCGCCGCGCAGCTCGGTCGTCGCACGCTCGTGTTGACTGTCGATCCGGCGAAGCGACTCGCTTCGGCGCTCGGCCTCGATCTGAAGGACGACTCCGATCGCGCGATCCCGATTCCCGAAGCCTCGGGCTCACTTTCGGCGGCGGTGATCGATTCGAAGAAAATTTTCGATCGCTTCGTGTCGACTCATTCGAAGCAGGCGGAAGTGGTCGAACGGATCCAGCGCAACCGACTCTATCAGCAGATGTCGACGACGCTCGCGGGTTCCCAGGAATTCACGGCTCTCGAACGCCTTCTCCAATCGGTCGAGTCGGGAACTTACGATCTCGTCATCCTCGATACTCCGCCGACGAAGCACGCGATGGATTTCCTGACGGCTCCGCAGCGGATCAATTCTCTTTTCCAAGATGCCGTGACGAAGTGGTTCCTCCCTTCGGGAGACAAACCGAAAGGGTTCATCGCGAGCTTGGTGGGACGTGGAACTAGAACGGTCTTGAAATCTCTCGAGCATCTGACCGGAGGGCCCTTCATCGAGGAGCTCATCGACTTCTTCGGGGCCGTGCGCTCGATCCAAGAAGTGCTTCGTGAACGGAGCGAACGAGCGCACGCGCTCCTCACGAGCGAGACGACTCGGTTCGTCGTCGTCACGAGTTTCGATGCGGCGAAACTGCTCGAAGCGAAGTACCTCCAAGGTCAGCTCAAACGACTCGGATATCGATTCTCCGCGGTGATCATCAATCGGGCCTTCCCGCTTTGGCTCCCGCACGAGGTCGCGTCGGGCGATGCGCAGGGCATCGCAGTCGAAAAAGTCCGGAAGTTCTTCGATACGTTTCGCGAATACTATTCGACTCGATATACTCTCTACGAAGATTTCGCCAAAGGCTTGAGCGGTGACGTGGCCGTCGTCAGGATCCCGGAGTATCGCCAAGACGTTCACGGCCTGCACGATTTGACCGACCTCGCGCGAGCGCTGAGCGCAGCTGGAGAAAGCAAACCTTGAGAACTCAGACCGCCTTCGCCATCCTCTTCGTCGTCACGATCCTCGTTTCCGGATGCAGCAGCTTGAGGAAATCCGCGAATTCCATAGCTCGCTCGCTCCACCTCGTCGAGCACGTCGAAGTGAAAGCTCCGCCGAAGGAAGCTCCTTCGAGTTACAAGTCCGCGATGGGTCTTCTCGAAGATTCGAAATTCGCCGAGGCTCTCGAAGCCTTCGACGCATTCGGAAAAGCGGAGCCTGCTTCGCCGTATTCACAGGCGGCGATTTTGAATTCGGGTCGTGCGCTCGAAGGCCTCGGCCGATGGAGCGAGGCCACCGAGCGCTATCGGGCCGTGGTTCGCGTGACCGCGAACGCACGAAAGCTCCAGGCCATGGCGTTGTACCGATTGTCGATCTGTCACGAAGCACTCGGTGACGATTTACAGGTCGTCGCGACTTTGAACGATCTTCTGTCTCGAATGGAAGAACTGCCCCCGGAGATGGCGCGTGCCGAACTGCCCGCTCGTCTCGCGACCGCTTACGCAAGAGTCGGGAATTTCGACCGGGCGATCGACTTCTATCGCCAAGCCGAAAACGGAATCGCGAAGCTCAGGCAGGAAGCCGGGGACGACGTTCCAGAATGGCTTCCGCGAACGTTGTTCTTCATGGGCGAGCTCTCGAGACGCTCACCGACGTGGGCCGAATTCGAATCGTCCATGCGTCCCCTGGGACGCGGTCAAGTTTACCTCTTGCAGGCGGCCGAGCTCGAGGCCGCACCGTGGTCCGAAAAAGCAGCCGACGAGCTGATCGGAACTTACTCCAATCTCTGGACCGCGATCGCATCGGCACCGGTTCCCTCGGAAGGCGACCCCCTTCTCGCGACGCGGGCCCTTCAGCTGAAGCAGTGGGAGCGCTCGATTTTGCTTCTCGATTCGCTGGCCGAACTTCGTGCACGAATTCTTCCGCGCGAGGCCGCCACGCGAAGTGCGGCCGCCAAGAGAATCGCGAAGGCGATGGAAGACCTCGAAAAGGAAATCGGAAAACTTCTCCTCGAGAGACCGGCGGGCGAGGGGCTCACGCGCGAGGCCCTTCTTCGTCGGCAGAGCGTGCGTGCGAAAGTCGTCGCGCCGAACGACGCTCTCGAGAGACGTTTCATCGAGACGAGCCGCGAAGTTCCGCCGTTGAAAAAAATGAAACCCGACGCTCCTCGAGTGAAGTCATTCCCGAAAAAGAAGAAATCCGAACAGTTCATCGAGTCGCCTACGCCCGCGCCGACGGCGCCGCCGGCTTCGAGCCCGACGCCGATTCCGACGGCGCCTCCCGAGGATCCGAACCTATGATTCGTCATGCGAAGGGCGCCCTCGCCGGGTTCTTCATTCCGTGGACGGGCCTCGGGCTCATCTTTTCGGACAAGCGGATCGCGAGGTTCGCTCTTCTGCCGTTCGTCGTCACGATCGTGTTCTTCGGAACCGGTCTCGCTTTCGGACTCACTCTCATCTCGGGCTGGGTGACTCCGCTCACGACGTGGCTGATCGGGGTTTTCGGAATCGCGTCGGCGAGCCAAGGCGCTGCGATTCTCAGCTGGCTCTTACCGATCGCGCTTTGGCCGACGTTGGCGATCGCCCTCTGTCTCTTGATTTGGATGGTCGTTCGAGTCGTCGTCGGCCCACTTTTCACCCTCCTCGCCGAAGCGGTTCTCGTTTCGACCGGAGGTCTCGCGAAAAAAGAATTCAGCTTCGTCGACTGGACCGCGACCAACGTGCGCATGTTCCGCGTTTCGATCGTGAGAATGGCGATCTTCGGCACCATCGGATTCGTCCTCGTGGTGCTCTCGCTGATCCCCGGCGTGGGACTCCTTGCGGCAGTCGCGATGCTCCACATCTTGGCTTTCGATCTCGCGGATTATGCGCTGGAAGCTTACGAATGGGGCCTCCGGAAACGAATAGCTTTCTACCGGCGCCATTTCTCGGTTTTTTTCGGGTTGGCTTGTGTGCTCGGCCTTGTGTTTTTGATCCCCGGCCTCAACTTCTTCCTACTGCCAGCATCGGTGGCCGGAGCTAGCGACGTGGTGCGACGTCTCGTAGCGAGTGATTCGAACCCGTGAGACCATGATCGTCCTATGCAAGACACACAGAGCGCCGTCCACAAACAGATCGTTCTAAATCTCGACAAGGTCGACGCGTGGTTCGCGAACATCCGCAAGGATCTCGACGTTCCCTTTTACTCGAGCTACGACATCCGCGACTTCGGTCACAAGGTCGTAACCGTCGACGCCAACATTTATCCCGCCGGCTTCAACAACATCTGTCCGACCGACAAAGAAGCGTCCGTTGCCCTCGTGAAGCGCTACATCGAGCGCCACTACGGAGCGCAGGCGAAGAAGATCTTGATTCTCACTGAAGAGCACACCGGAAACCCCTACTACTGGGACAACGTCGCGAGCCTGCGCCGGATGATCACGGAAGCGGGATTTTCCGTGGAGATCGGGTTCCCGCGTATGCGAACGGGAGATGCGATGACGATGGCGAGCGCTTCCGCCGGCGACGTGATCGCGCATTCCGCGGTCATTCGCGACGGCCGGATCGTCGTCGAAGGTTTCGAGCCCGACGTCGTCATCAGCAACAACGATTTCTCGGAAGCCTACGCCGAATGGGGCACGATCACGAGCGCCCTCAACCCGCCGCGAGAGCTCGGCTGGTATCAAAGAAAGAAGAGCACCTTCTTCAAACACTACAATCGTCTCGCGACGGAATTCGCGGAGGCGATCGAAGTCGACCCATGGAATTTCACGGTCGAAACCGAGCTCTTCGAGAATTTCGACATGGCCGACGAGGCGAGCAAAGAAGCGCTAGCGAAAAGAGTCGAAGCGATGATCGCTCGTCTCAAGGAACAGTACGCGAAACGCGGCATCACCCAAGATCCGGTTTTGTTCGTGAAGAACAACTCGGGAACGTACGGGCTCGCAGTGATGCGAATCCAGTCCGGCGATGAGGTTCGCGCTCTCAACAACAAGACTCGAAAAAAGATGAAAGCCGCGAAAGGCGGTCGCGACGTCGAAGAGGTCATCATCCAAGAGGGTGTCCCCTCGATCGTGACGACCGACGGAGTCACGGCCGAGCCGACGATCTATCTTCTCGGCTGCCAACTCGCGGGCGGATTCCTGCGCACTCACGCGGACAAGGGGCCGACCGAGAGTCTCAACAGCCCTGGCGCCGTGTACAAACGACTTTGCGTCGCCGACTTGAAGGTCTCCGTCGAAGGCAATCCCATGGAAAACGTTTACGGCTGGATCGCGAAGCTGGGCGTTCTGGCGATCGGTCTCGAGAGCGCCGAGATGAAAGTCGAGTATCAAAAATATACTCGGATGACGTCCTGCTAGCCCTTGGTCCGTTTTGCGTCGTCCCCGAATGCCGATAAGAAGAGGTGAACGTGTGAGCACGTTCGAGGGGAGCGATCATGACGACATTCGCGCGCATGAGTTCGGTTGCGCTATTTTTCTTCGCCTTGGTCTTCGGAGTCGTGATGGGACGCTCGTCTTGGGACGGAGCCGTTTTCCTGTCGCATACGAGCTCACTGATGAAGAATCGCAATCCCGCCGCCATTCGTAAAGATCTCGACTTCTCCAAACTCAGCGGCGACGAACTGATCACCGCTTCGCAAAAACGTCTCGTCACGGCTGCTCGTGTGATTCTCGAAAAAGAAACCGTAGGCGTCGAGCTCGGGCATTTCGTCACGCGTGATGCGAATGGCGACCGTCAGCTCGCCTGCGATTTCTATGACCGCATGCGCTTGCGCTTCGAAGCCGAAGGCGTCGCATCGAGCGGCGAGAAGCCGGAGCTCGAAATCGAAGGCCCGTGCCGCACGTCGAGCGACATCACGCGCATCGAGCCCCTCTGGATTCCGGTTCAGCGCATCCTCGGTGAAAAAGTCGGCG
>JAZKJB010000347.1:0-3193 GCA_040384505.1 Bdellovibrionota bacterium
GACCGAAACGCCGACAAAGGCGGTCGCAGCTTTTACTTCTTCGACTTCGACGACAACGTCGCGTTCCTGACGACGCCGATCATGATCTTCCACAAAGAGAGCGGCGGAGAGTTGGCGCTTTCGAGTACGGAGTACGCACAAGTTCATCGTGATGTCGGAACTCGTGGGACCTACGCAGATTACAAACTCGATTTCTGCGACATGAAGGGAACGTTTCGGAATTTCCGCGATCAAGATTTCTCGGTGGTCGAAAAGCTGATGGGTCGTCGGCAGATGTTCGTCGAAGATCTCGCGGCCGCCCTCGGGTTCCCCGACGTTCAGTGGAAGGGGCCGTCGTGGAGCTGCTTCTATCACGCGGCTTTGAATCAGCGCCCGGTCGCGGTGATCACGGCCCGCGGTCATCACCCGGAGACGATCAAAGAAGGAATCCGGCTCTTCGTCCAAAACAATTATCTTCCGGCCGAACCGAACTATCTCAGCATCTATCCGGTGACGAACAAATACGTTCGCACGTTCCTCGGCGATCCCGAGTTCAAGTCTTCGGTCGCGTCGCTCAAGAAAGCGGCGATTCGCGCCTCGGTCGAGAAGGCGATCCAAACTTACGGGCACAGTCCGTACCACCGTTTCGGAATGTCGGACGACGATCCGCACAATATCGAATTGATCGTGGAAGAAATGAAGTCGCTCAAAACGACTTATCCTGAGATGTCTTTTTTCGTGATCGAAACCCAAGCCGGGCGCTTCGTTAAATGGGAAGTGTACGCTGATCGCGCTGAAGCGACCCTGTGCGCGAAGGACGAAGACTTACGTGCGTTCGAGCAGCTCGCCCTTTTGCCCCCTCCGTAAATCGCGTCTCAAACTGCGACATTAGGCCAGTTCGGTTGATGACCCGTGCGATGCGGCAGGACCTCTTTTTCCCACTCCGTGTGCTAAGCTGATTCTCAACGAACATGCGATAGTGTTTCGTCATTCATTAGAGCGTGAAAGGCATCTTCAATGAAGATTTTCAGAATCTCTGCGTTCCAGTTCATCGGCCGCGCCCTCGTTCCCGTCGCCGCCGTTGCGATGCTCGCGAGCGCGAGTGCGGAAGCCGCGACTCTCGCTTGCCCGGCGCTCGACAAGATCGAACAGGTCTTCTTGAATTCGCACATCTCGTTCAAGGAAGCGACGCCCGATCTCGAGGCGCGTACGATCAATCAATATATCAAGCGCCTCGATTCGGCGAAGATCTACCTCACGGATGCCGACGTCGCCGAGATCACGAAACAGCTGAAGGGCGTCTTCACCAAGCTTCGCAACGGCGAGTGCGGGTCGCTCGACAGCGTCCAGAAGCTCTTTCAACAGCGCGTGGCCGAGCGTGCCGAGTTCGCGAAGAAAACTCTCACTTCGAAGTCGTTCAAGTTCGATCCGAAGACCGAGTTGATGTTGGATCCCGACGTCCGCAAGTTCGCGAAGAACAAAGCGGAAGCTGACGCGTTCCAGATGAAATATCTCCAGTTCCAGATTTCGAATTACCTCGCGACAGGCATGAAGCAAGACGAGGCTCAGGCTCAAGTCGTGCGCAATTACGAACGAGTCGTGAAACGGATCAAAGAAACTCCGAAAGAAGACCTCTTCTCGGGCTATCTCGATTCGTTCGCTCGCTCGCTCGATCCGCATTCGAGCTACATGTCGTCCGATACGCTCGACGATTTCGAGATCAGCATGTCGCTTTCGCTCGAAGGCATCGGTGCGACGCTCAGCTCGCAAGACGGCTTCACGGTGATCGAGCAACTCATCGAAGGCGGAAGCGCGAAGGCTTCGAGCAAGCTCATGCCGCAGGACAAGATCGTCGCGGTCGGACAGTTCAAGCCGATCGGTGACGCGACGGAAATGGAGAACGTCGTCGAGATGGAACTTCGCGACGTCGTGAAGAAGATCCGCGGCCCGAAGGGCACGAAAGTGCGTCTTCAGATCTTGCGTAAGAAAGCGGACGGCGAGAACGAGCGCTTCTTCGTGGATCTCATCCGCGACAAAATCAAACTGGAAGAAGACGCAGCTTCGCTTACGTTCATCGACAAAGACGTGAACGGCGGAAAAAAGAAGATCGCAGTCTTGAATCTTCCGTCGTTCTACGCCGAGCCCCGCCGCGGTGGCCGCTCGAGCGCGGGTGACATGAAGAAGCTCTTGAAAGAAGCGAAAGAGAAAGGTGCCGAAGGCCTCGTTCTCGATCTATCGAACAATGGTGGCGGTTCACTCGACGACGCGGTCAAGATCGCGGGCTTGTTCTTCAAGACGGGCAACGTCGTCACGCAATCGTCGCCGGAGAAGGCGTCGAACGCTTCGATCCTCGCCGACGCCGATCCCGCCGTCGATTGGGACGGACCGGTCGTCGTGCTCACGAGCCGCATCTCGGCGAGCGCTTCGGAGATCGTTTCAGGCACGCTGAAAGATTACTCTCGCGCCGTCATCATCGGTGGCGACCACACGTTCGGAAAAGGCTCGGTTCAATCCGTGGTCCCGCTGCCGCCGAAATTGGGTGCGGTGAAAGTCACCGTCGGCATGTTCTATACTCCGGGTGGCTTCTCGACTCAGCATCGTGGCGTCGAGGCGGATCTCGTCTTGCCGGGTCCTTTCTCGACCGACGAGATCGGCGAGAAGCATCTCGATTACTCGCTCGAGCCCACGAAGATCCCGTCTTTCACGTCGCCCGAGGCTTACGTGAGCACGGGACCTGGCGCTTGGAAGAAAGTCGAAACTCCGATGGTGCAGCAGCTGAAAACGCGCTCGCAGGCACGGGTCGCGAAGAACACGGAGTTCCAGAAGATCATCGACGAGCTCTCGAAGGCTCAAGACCGCAAGAAGATCATCAAGCTCTCGGATGCGTTGAAAGACTCGAAAGAGAAAAAAGACGAAGCCGACTCGAAGAAGAACCTGAACAAGGACGAGAAGGTCACCGAGTACCTGAAGCGTGCCGACGTTCAAGAAGCCGTGAACGTCGTCTCCGACTTGATCGCACTTCAGCACGGCATCACGTTGACGGACGCGAAGTCGGCCCCGGAAAACAAGAAGACGCGCTGAGCCCCAAGGCCTTCGAATTCATTTCCGAACGAAGCCCTCTCCGAATCGGAGGGGGCTTTTGCTTTTGAGCGAGTGTCCCCGGAGGGAACCGCACCCGTAGCGGTAGCCGTTCGGCGCACCCGTTTCCGTACGG
>JAZKJB010000348.1:0-4556 GCA_040384505.1 Bdellovibrionota bacterium
GCCATCTTCGACCTTGCGAGCGCTCTGAATGTCGCGAAGGACGCGGCTCCGAGCCTCAAGATCGAATCCCTCGTCGAGACCGACGATAAAACGATGACCGTGCCCGAGCTCGTCGAGAAAGTGGAGCTCGTGCCGAATGGACCGCACGCCTTGGCCGTCGCAGTCAGCGGCAAGATGCCAGGTGGGGACGGCAAACCCGAAACGAAAGATTTCCAGGCGGTGATTTTCGGCGATAGCGATTTCGTCGCCAATCGCATCGTGCACAACAACGCGAACCGCGATCTCGTGATGAACACCTTCGCGTCACTCATGGAAGATAAAGATCTCATCTCGATCCGCCCGAAAGAGGCGAAGGGAACGAAGCTGAGCCTCACGCAATCTTCGTTCGAGATCCTCGCCTTCTTGTTCCTCCTCCCACTGCCGCTTCTTTTGTTCTTCACCGGAGGCTTCTGGTGGTGGAGACGGAGAACGGCATGAAGCGGAACCGGGGAACTCTCATCGCGGTGATCGTCGTCGGCGCGCTTCTCGCGTTCACGATCCTCGATGCGAAGAGAGTCGAGAAGAACGATCGCGAGAAAAGAGAAGCGAACGCTCTCTTCAAGGCTTCCGCGGGCGATGTCGTCAAAGTCGAGATCAGCGACAGGAACCCGACGCGCATTCTCGAGAAAAAAGATGGAGTTTGGCGTCTCACGGCTCCGATAGAAGACCTCGCCGACGTTTTGGAAGTGACGCCGCTCACTGAAGCGATCGAGCGTGAGACGGCTCTCGAGACCGTGTCAGAGGAGAGATCAGAGGAGAAAGTCGATCTCGCGACGTTCGGGCTCGAGAAACCCGGAGTCACCGCGAAAGTAACTCTAGCCAATGGTGAAACTCAAACGGTGAAGTTCGGTTCGGTTTCCTCTTACGACGGAAGTTTCTACGCTCAACGGGGAGACGATCCGAAAGTGTTCTTGGTTGGTGGCTCGCTCGAAGGTCAGCTCTCGAAAAGACTCACGGAATGGCGGGACAAGCACCTTTACCGAGGGCCGAAGGAGCGGATGTTCACTTCGATCGAGCTCAACGAGCGAGACGCCAAGGGAAAGACGAAGTACCGGGTCACCTTGGTCAAAGGGGAGAAGGCTTGGTCGATGAAAGAGATCGACGCTCCTCTCGAAGTTCCCGCGATCGAAGCCTTCATCGAGCAGGTTCGGGCACTTCGAGCACTCGATTTCACCGAGCTCGACAAGAAGAACGCGGCGGCACTGAAGGAACACAGGCTCGACGAGCCTCAAATGACCGTGAAGCTCGGAGACGGGAAAGGTGAGCCGTACTCCATCGCGATCGGACCTCCGCTCGCCGAGGGTGAAAAGGCTCCGCGAGCAGCCGTCAGTTCGGACCTCGCGACGATCGTCAGCATCTACGGCGCGGCCTACACGACCCTCGAAAAACGACCCGAAGACTTCCTCGATCGCAAAGCTCCGTTCAAGTATCAGGTCAACGACGCGACTCGGATCCAGATTCGAGCGCCTCGCGCGAACCCGCCGTACACCGCCGATTTCGAAAAGAAAGGTCCTGATTGGGTTTTGATCTCTTCGGAAGGGGCGACGGGGGGTTTACAGAAAGACCTGAACACCTCTAAATTGAATGACGTACTGACCCGCATGAGCGTTCTCGAAGCCGTCAGATTCCTGGAGCCCGTTCAAGCGTCGAAAGTGCAGCTCGATTCGTTCATCCGCCTCTTGAAGAAAGATGGCTCGGTCGAGTTCGAGATGAAGTGGGGAAAGCCGGTGACGGCGACGCCGAACGCCGACGTTCCAGAAGTGACCTACGTTCCGGTCACCACGAGCTCGTCGAAACGAGTGGTGGGAGTGCCGACCGCGAGTCTCGAGAGCTTGGGCATCACGGACTTGGGTGAAGAGCAAACGAAGCAAACGGCGAGCCCCTCGGCAACGCCGGCGCAGTAAAGGAACCGATGTTTCAAACTTCGATCAAATCCCCGACGCGAGTCGATCTCGCGGGCGGAACATTGGACTGCTGGCCGCTTTATCTCTTCCTCGGGGACCCGGTCACCGTGAACGTCGCGATCGACATCTTCACGTATGTCGAACTTAAAGAGCTCGAGGGCACGCGCATCGAGCTCCACTCCTCGGACCTCGATGCACGAAAAACGTTTCCGAATCTCGAGGCGTGTCTCGCGGACAAGGAACCGGCCTTCGACCTCGTTCGCGCGCACCTGAAATATTGGAAACCGAAGAAAGGCTTCGCGCTCTCGACTCGCTCGGAGAGTCCCGTCGGCGGCGGCCTCGGCGGACGCTCTAGCCTTTGCATCAGTCTCTTGAAAGCCTTCACCGAGTGGAACGGGATCGTGATGGATCCTTACGAAATGGTTCGACTCGCTTCGCACCTCGAGGCGCAGGTCTTGCTCAAGCCGACCGGCACGCAGGATTACTTCCCGCCGATTTTCGGAGGCCTGAATTTCATCACCTACGGTGCTCCTGGCCCCCGCGTCGAAGTGAAAGCGATCGATCAAGATCTCTTCCGGGATCGTTTCGTCCTCGTCTACACGGGCCGGTCGCACCACTCTGGAATCAACAACTGGCAGGTGATTAAAAACTGGCTCGATGGTGACGAGAGAACGCGTGGCGCTCTCGCGCGATTGGCCGAGATCTCGGGCGAGATGAAGCGCGCGCTCGTCGAAGATCGCACGAACGACCTCCCGATGATCTTCGCGCAAGAGTACGAAGCGCGAACCGAGCTTTCATCCGGATTCTCGAGCCCCGAGATCCGTCGGCTCTCCGAGCTCGCTCGCAAGGAAGGCGCTGTCGCCAAAATTTGCGGCGCTGGTGGCGGCGGTTGCGTGTTGATCTGGTGCCCGGATCGACAGAGCGAGGCCGTGAAGAAATCGATCACCGGAGCCGGCTTCGAAATTTTGCCGACGAAGCCGTGGTCGGATCCGAAGGGTCCCCCGAGATGAAGCGACGCGCGCGCCCTGAAGCTCGAGCGAAAGTTCTCAAGCAGCAGAAGCAGCGCAAGCCGACGCGCGCGCCGAAAAATCCCAAAAACTCTCCCAGTCCTCTCGATCGTCTCGTCGAAACGGGTGGAGGAGTCGTCCCGCAGTTGCAGTCGGTTCGCTTCGCGGGCGTGAGTCTCGGTGGCGGAAAGACCGACAAGACCGCCGTCGCCATCCTCGAGTATTACCCCGAACGAAAACGGATCTTTCTCCGCTCGCTTCGCGAGAAGGTGAGCGCGAAAGCCGAAGTCTCGGCCGACGAAGCGCTTTACGACGTGCTCACGAAGGAAGAAACGGATCTCACGACGATCGCCTTCGATGCGCCATTGGATCTCCCGCTCTGTGTCCGTTGCGAGTTGAAATGCCCAGGTGCCGAGAACTGCAACGAACCTGTTTTGACCTGGATGCGGGACGTTCATTCGGGACGAAAGAAGGAAAAGCGGCCTAACAAGATGTTCACGCCGTATACGGAGCGAGCCGCCGAGATCTATATCGCGAACGCACTAGAGGAGCCGTTTCATCCGTCGCACGCCCTCGGAGCGAATGCCGCACCTTTGACCGCGCGAGCGCATTACCTGCGTCGGCGCTTGAAGACCCCGCTCATCGAAGCCTATCCGAAGCTCACGCTCTGGCGGATCGGGCAGGCGCTCGACATGCCGAAGAGCTATCTTCGGTTCCATCGTCATGCCGTCGATAGCGACGAAGCGCGATTGTTCATCTTGAAAACGCTGATCGAAAAAGACATCGCGTTCATCTATCAGCAAGACATGCGTGTCATGGTCGAGAACAACATCGCCTTCGAGGCGTTTCTCTGTGCGATCACGGCGTTCTTGAAGTATCGCGGGCAGACGGAGAGTCCTCCCGCGAGTTTCCCGAGGAACGAAGCCTGGATCGATTTCCCGGTCAAAAAAGTCAGCTGGTTTTGAAGCCGACCTCAAAACGTGAAAACCCCGGGACGTGTCCCAGGGTTTTCGCGAGTTTCTTGCCGTACCGAACTTAGCGCGAAGCGGGCGGTGCAGTGATCGACATCAAGACTTCTTGGGGGCGGCCGGGGGCGGTCACTGCGACCGAAGCCGCCTGATTCGTGAGAACATCCGATGCGGGTGCGGGGCGCGGAGCCGGTGCAGAAGCTGCTGCAGGTGCCGCAGCAGCAGGGCGTGCTGCCGGCGCAGGTGCGCTAGCCGCTGCCGGGCGCGGAGCCGGTGCAGCAGCTGCTGCAACCGGAGCTGCTCCTGCATTGGGAGCGCCGTCGCGGCGGAAGTTGTTCGCGCAACCCATCTTCGAAGCGATCGAGTACATCGACTCGAGATTGTCTTGGCTGCTGAAGATCCAGTAAGGAGAGTGGTTCCCTGCAGGTGCATTGAAGCGCGGATCGCGTTTCAGCATTTGATCGAAGCACTCTGCGCCAGAAATCGTTCTGTTTCGGCAAGTTTGAAGCGGCTGAGTGCGCGAGGGCCGATTCTTGAACCAGAACGGAACGAGCTGGTTCGACGAATCGGGCACCATGCTGTGCATGCGATTGTTCGTCACCGCGTCTTTCATCGTCGAGAAGAGGCTTTGATCGCGC
>JAZKJB010000348.1:4566-10205 GCA_040384505.1 Bdellovibrionota bacterium
ATCGATCATCCAATCGACTTTGGGTGCCACGTATTCTTGTCTTCCGTTCACCATCGAGCGGACCGTGATGTAATACTCTCGCGCTCGGTTCGGCTGGTTCTCGTCGGCCGGTTCGAGTTCGATTCGGCAGTTGAGACGCTCAGGGAGTGCGGCAAAGGCCGATTGAGCGGAGCCCATCATCGCGATCGTAAGAGTGAGGAGGCGAAGGATCGTTTTCATAACTTTTCCCCTTTCACGGGAGTCACACCAGTCAGTAGAGCAACCGCGGTGCCAGCCGAGATCGATCACAACGGACTCGCCACACACCCCTTCCCTCGTCGGGCTCAATTGCGCTTTTTCAGCTGTCGACTCGTTCGACACTCTTCTGTCTCACAATGAGACACGACACCTTTGCTTGCGCAGCGCAGCTTCCAAGCCAACCAGGAGGGAAAAGCTTCCCTCATCCCTCGGCGTCGTTCAAAAATACCCCCATGACTGGGCGACCGTTCTTTCTGATGTTGGCTCTCCTTATATTAGGTTCGAGTTTCCTTGCGCCCGGCGCCGCCCAAGCGCAAATCGATCATCAGCTCGTTCGGCGCCTCGCGGTCTTTCCGCTGAAGGTTCCAAAAGACGTTCAAGCCGCGGGCGAAGAATCCTGGTGGCAAGCCCGCGACGAGCTCAGCCGTAGCCGCCGCTTTCTCGTGGCGAGCCAACAGTTCCTCGTGAAGAGCGATGCGTTTCAACCCCGCGGAGATCTCGAAGCCGCCGACGCCGTGATCCTCGGTAAACTTCTCGATGCCCATGCGCTCATTACACTCCAACTCGAGGAGCGTCGTCTCGTGATGACCGTCTACGACGGTGCCGTCGGTATGGTGCTGTGGAAGAAGGGCGTGTCGCTTCATCCTTCGCTCACCGTTCGCGATCAGCTGCCGCAGATGTCGAGGCGGATCATCGACGACTTCGCGGCGAACATTCCGTATCAAGGATTCACCGCCGTCGACTCGCTCATCGGCCAGCCGGTGTACGAAGAAGGCGACGTGAAACTCGCGCAGGTCGATCTCGGAATTCAAACCGGTGCGCAGATCGGCGATCTCGTGCAGTGGGTTCGCCTCACCTCGACCAATGCAGCTCCGATGTTCCAAGGTGGTTCCAAGCTCACGGTCTTCGCCGAAGGCAAGATCGTGAAGATCGAACAGGGACTCGCGACCGTCGAGATCTTGCGCGCGACCGGAACGAAGGACATCAAAGCCTATTCGCTCGTTCGTGTTCCCCGGGAAGCCGAGCGTTTGGCCAAGGAATACACGATTAGCGACATGCCGCGAACGACGTTGACCGCCGAGCTCGTCGCCCCCGAAGCGAGCCCGATGGAAGAGCTCGCGCGCGAGCGAAAACCTCTCGTCACGACGATGAGCTTCATCGCCAGCGTCGTCGGGTATCTCCTGCTGGCATTTTGAGTGGGGCGCTGAACGAATGGCCGATTGGAAAGCGCGATCGCAAATCCTCGGTGACGTCGTCTTCTTCAGATACCTCGAGCAAGACATCGAGAAGACCTTCGAAGAAGTCTACGTCTGGGATCTCGACAAAACCTATCTCGACACGAGTTGGGGCTCCGTCCGCGAGCTCTGGCGCACGATCATCGAAAAAGCCTTCCAGAAGAGAAACGTCCCCGGCACGGGAGAGCTCGTCTCGGCGTTGAAGACGTCGTGGGAACAAGAGCGGGGAGAGAGAAAGTTTCCGATCTACTTCATCACGGCGTCGCCGCCGCAGATGGAAGTTCGGATCCGCGAGAAACTCGAGTACGACCAAATCCTTCCGCTCGGCTCGTTCTTCAAGGACAACCTGAAAAACTTGAAGCCGTCCCGGATGTGGCGCCTCACTCAACAAGTCGGCTTCAAACTTCAGTCGCTCTTGCAGTTGAGAACGCGCCTGAAAGACGACGTCCGCCAAATTCTCTGGGGCGACGACAGCGAATCCGATGCGATCATCTATTCGCTTTATTCCGACATCTGCGCGAGACGCTGGACCGAAAAGGATTTGCTCCAGATCTTGCGCGGTCTCCACGTGATCGGCGAGCAGACGGACACGATTCTCGATCTCCAGGACCGAATTCCCGAGGGCGATCCGGTCGAGAAGATCTACATCAACCTCGCGACCGACACGGACCCGGAGTACTACTTGAAGTTCGGCCGCCGAATGGTGCCGACGTACAACACGTTCCAGACCGCCCTCGATCTGCTTCAAGATTCACGGCTCACGCACGATCAAGTCGTTCGCGTGGCGGAAGACATGTTGATGAATTACGGCTTCACGAGAGAAGAGCTCGAATCGAGTTTCGACCATCTCGTTCGTAGGCAGGTTCTCGGCGCAGATTGTGTGAAAGAAGCGGTTCCGCTCTTCGTGTCACGCGGGCTCTTCGCCCCGGACTTCAAGCCGTCGATCGAGCCGAAGGCCGTCTCGGAAAAAGTCGGCCCTCGCGTTTACGCTCTCGAAGGCACCCACGAACCGTGGCGCCCCGAGCGCATCGACTATCTCCACGAGTTTCGCTGAGCGCCGACCCGAAAATTACTCTTCCCGAGTCATTTCGATTTTCGTGATTCGCTCGCAAGTTTGGTTGGCTTCGACCGGGCTCGGGTTGCGCTCGACCGTCACTTCGTAGGCGATGTAGGCCTCGCCTTCGTTCACGGAGAATTCCACTTCGACGAGCTGTTCACTGGCCGAATCTTTGAGGTTCGTGACGTCGACGTCGGGCCGCTCGTCCTTGTTGATCTTGCTGATCGCGGTCGCGGCTTTCAATGCCAGATTTTCGCAGTTTTCGCGCGCGGAGGCGACGGTCGAAACAGCGACGAGAAGAAGTGCGGTGATCATGATTTTCATAGGGGCTCCCGGGATTCGGTTTGCCGAACCATAGGGGTTCGTCTTCGAAAGAGCCAATCGGACCTGTTTATCAGAATTCTTTTCAAGCCCAGGCGCTTCAGCCTGGTCAGTTCAGCTCGACGGGGAACTCCAGGATGGGGATCGCCTCGCCGGTGAATGGTCTAAAGGACGTGCGTTCGACCGTCTCGACCACGCATTTGTTCAAAGTCGAATCCTCGAATTCGCTGCGAACGACTTTCGCCTGCGCGACTTTTCCCGTGGGCTGGATCGTGAAGCCGATCGTCACCGAGTGAGCGGGAGAGGTTCCCTTGCGACTCAAATGTGAGAGATAGCAGCGCTGAAAAAATCCCGTGTTCTTCGCGAACGTGCGGCGAATCTCGTCGTTCGTGAGGGTGCTGAGGTCGGTGGGTTTTCCGTCTTTCGGTTTCGCAGCGAGTGGACCGGGTGTCGGCGACTCGACCGGCGTCGTCGCGGTCACGACTTCTTGTCCTCTCGGAACGGCGTTTGCCACTGAGGGCGCGGAGCCGAGCTGCGGGATCACGATGGCCTCGAGGTTTCGGCCGTCGGTGACTTCGCGCCCTTCTTTATACAAGCGAAACAGTCCGTTCGGACCGGGCTTCGTGATCTCGGCATCGCCGCTGACGATCGTCACTCGTGTCGAGCCTTCACGAGTGGCATCGAATTCCGCGACGACTTGCGAATCGGGAAGGACCTTGATCTGCGCGCCGTTCTTCAAAGACAACGTCGCCATCGAGCGCTCGTTCGTGCGAACGAGCTCGCCGACGTGAAGGGTCGCGCCCGCTTCGAGAGGCATGATCTCGATGCGGCCAGGCCAGCGATGTTCGACGGAGCCACTGACGGCCGTGACGACGCCGACGGCGATCAAGCCGGAAGGCGCTTCATGGGGAGAGGCACGGCGATAGTGATTGTAAAAACCGAAGCCAACCAACACGGCGACGAGAACGCCGACATACCGTGCGACCTGGCCGTGCTCTCGCATTACTTCTTGGCGGGTTCTTGTTGCGTCTTGCGGATCTCTTCGGCGGGAACCGCGTTCGAACCTTGAGCCGGAGCGGCTTGCGTGCCCGCTTGCTTCGGATCTTGCGCTGCCGGATTCTGCTCGATCGGCTGTTGTTGGCCGACGGGCGCCGACTGGATCGGAGCGGCACTTGCCGGAACCGAATCGATGACCGAGCTCGTATTGGGCTTCGAGAGGAGCGAGAGAACGACCGACGTGATGCCGAAAATGATCGCCGAGTAACGAGTGAGGCGCGTGAGGAACGTCACGGCTCCGGTCGCACCGAGAAGCGAGTTCGATCCGCCGCCGCCGAAGATGCCGCCACCGCCCGCGCTTTTCGGATCTTGGAGGAGAACGAGCATGATCAAGAGAAGGCAGAAGATCACATGTACGATGGTCACGACGGTCAACATGTCGGCGAGGCTCCTAAAGAGGGCTTAAGGAAGCCAGCACTTTAAGAGATTCTCGGGCGGGGTGTCTACCGTTTTATTCAGCGCGGCGGAGGGCGATGGGCTCGGGTCGAAGCTGCAGGCCCATGACGTGGGCCGCGAGTTGCGCATATCGCATCTCGAACTCGTTCACCTGCTGCTTCGAATCGGCCATCTTGATGCTCAAGACCCCCCAATGGGTGCCCGAGATCTTGATCGGCGCGACGATCATGGAATTGAAAGTGATTTCCTTGTTTTGGCGGGTCACGAAATGCATCGTCGGATCGGCCGCCAAATTGTCCAGCGCGAGCATTTTTTCGTTCCGCAGGACATAGAGGATTTCGGGGTACTTGAAGAGATCGAGCTTCAGCCGGTTGATCTTCGAATTGTCGCTCGAAGCGACGACCCATCCGCTGCGGGCATCGGCGTCGCATTCGATCAGCGAAACCCGAACGGCTTTCATCGACATTCCGACCATCATCGTCAGCTTGTGCAACAAATCGTCGAGGTGACCCGGCTTCAACGATTCACGAAGCAGGAGATCGACGAGATGCAGGTAGTACTGTGCGTTCTCGATCTCTTGAGTGCCGGCTTTGACGTCGTTGATTTCCTTCTTGGCCTGCATGTGGAGCACGAGGCGCATGAAGAGATCGGGGTGCTTGATCGGTTTGATCAAATAATCGCTCGCACCTAGCTTCAGGCACTCTTTCACGTTGCTCGAAACGTTGCGAGTCGACGTGATGAAGACCTTCACTTTGTCGCTGCCCAAGAGATTCGCTTGGCGCATCTGACGGAGGAATTCGAGGCCGTTCATGTCGGGGAGCATGAGATCGTAGATGATGAAATCAGGCATCCAACTCGGGATGATGTTGGCGATGTTCATGCCCGCTTTGACGTACTTGCACTCGAAACCTTTTTCGTTGAGGAAGATGATCATCCGCTCCGAGATCAGCGTCTCGTCATCGGCGATCAAAATTCGAATCGGGCGGGTCTTCAGGACGTCCATCATTGTGTAAACCTATCGGCGCCTTCGCGATTCGGCTCAAGGTGACACCGGGCGGCGCGTCAGAAGCTGAGTGACTTAAGTCCAGTCTCACGGCAAACCGGACCGATGCCTCAAGCCTCCGCCCAATCCGCCGCCCGTTTCCTCGTTTTCGAGGGTCTCGACGGGTCGGGAAAAAGCACGCTCATGAACGCCGTCGATCTCGAACTGAGACGGCGCGGACTCTCGACGGTCAGAACTCGTGAGCCCGGCGGGACACCTTTGGCCGAAGACATTCGCAAGCTTTTACTCAAGACCGAAGGCGAAGCTCCGGTCGCCCCGACCGAATTGCTTCTCT